>JAYUEP010000088.1:0-1894 GCA_043739165.1 Hyphomicrobiales bacterium | reverse complement strand
GAAAGCGGATCGGCCTTTGTGCACAGCGCCATTTCGGCATCGTGCAGATAGGCTTCGGCAGGCGAAAGATGGCGCTCCGGCATGAGGCCCAGCAACATGGGAGCCAACAAGGCAACGACGAGCCAACCCGTCAACATTGACTGGAGCTCTTGCTTCATCATTTGCAGTTTCACCCACATGACGGCAGAATTAGGCTTGCTGCTGGACCGTGTCGAGCTTGCAGTGTGTCGCAGCATGCAAAGCCATCTTCTGTCGTTTCTTGGCCTTTGAGGGGCGCTTGATGCCGCGTGCCGGGCGCTTGTGGCGCTAAGACAGGTGAAAGCTTTTCAACAGAGGCAAAAATGACTGACGAGTCCCAAGTTCCTGCCCCATCTGGCCGCCGCGCCCGAGGCGGCGCTGATGCGCGCCGCGCCATGCGCACTTCCACAGAAATCAAGCAGGCTGGCTATATCCGCCGGAAGATCAAGCTTTATGAACCCTATTCCGATGACCAGTTGGAATTGATCGAACACAATGCTGAGACCGTTTTGCAGGAAACGGGGATAGACTTTTACGAAGACGAAGAAGCCGTGGCGATGTGGAAAGCTGCTGGCGCTGACGTGAAACCAAACCTCGAGGATACCAAGCGTTTCCGCGTGCGCTTTCCGCGCGGGCTGGTGCGTTCACTCATCAAGACTGCGCCACGCGAATATGTTCAACATGCGCGCAACGCCGCCAACAATGTGGTGATCGGCGGCAACAATACGGTGTTTGCGCCGGTTTACGGCCCACCTTTCATTCGCAATCTTGATGAAGGCCGACGCTACGCGACGATTGAGGATTTCCGCAATTTTGCCAAGCTGGTCTATATGTTGCCCAGCTTGCATCATGCGGGTGGCACTTTGTGTGAGCCTGTCGACATTCCGGTGGCCAAGCGCCACTTGGACATGATCTACAGCCACATCAAATATTCCGACAAGCCTTTCATGTCGTCCGTCACTGCGGGCGAACGCGCGGCGGATTCTGTTGCCATGTGCGAGATCCTGTTTGGCAAGGATTTCGTTGACCATAACTGCGTGATGACATCCTTGATCAATGCCAATTCCCCGATGGTGTGGGATGGCGTGATGCTCGGGGCTTTGAAAGTGCTTGCCCGCGCCAATCAGGCGACGGTGATTTCGCCGTTCATCGTAGCCGGGGCCATGTCGCCCACCACCACGGTTGGCACCCTCACGCAGATTCTGGCTGAGGCCTCGGTGGGCATTGCCTTCACGCAGCTTTGCCGCCCGGGTGCGCCCGTGGTGTTCGGCACATTTGCGGCCTCGATGTCGATGCAATCGGGTGCGCCGACATTCGGCACGCCGGAGCCTGCGCATGTGACCTTTGGTGCCGCCCAATTGGCGCGGCGCATGGGTGTGCCCTTCCGTTCGGGCGGCGGGCTTTGCGGATCAAAAATTCCAGATGCGCAGGCGGCTTATGAAAGTTCCAACACCTTGTGGTCCACAATTCTCTCGGGCGTTAACTTCTGCCTGCATTCGGCTGGCTGGCTCGAAGGCGGGCTGTCTTCCGGTTATGAAAAGCTGATCATGGATGCCGACCAGCTTTCGATGTTCCAGAAGTTTGCTGAGGGTGTGGACTTCTCCGAAAATGGCCAAGCGATGGATGCTATCCGCGAAGTGGGCCCCGGCTCGCACTATTTGGGATCCACTCACACACAAGCCAACTTTGAAAACGCATTCTGGCGCTCCGGATTGGCTGACAACAATTCATTTGAGCAATGGCAGGACGATGGCTCGAAAGACATTGTGGTGCGCGCCAATGCCAAGTGGAAGCAGATGCTGCGTGACTATGTGGCCCCGCCCTTGGACCAAGGCATCGACGAGGCGTTGGGCGAATTCATGGCCAAGCGCAAGGC
>JAYUEP010000087.1:0-17486 GCA_043739165.1 Hyphomicrobiales bacterium | reverse complement strand
GCACAAATTCAGTCTGACTGTAGCCTTGCAGATAGAGCAGGGCGGTCAGGTCCCCGTGGTTGATCACAAACCTGGCCTGCTCCTGCACTTTGGGCTTGGCATGAAGCGCCACGCCTATGCCTGCGGCGAGCAGCATCGGAATGTCATTCGCTCCATCGCCCACAGCCAGAACCTGTTCAGATGAAAGGCCAAAACGCATACAAATCTGGTGCAGCGCTTCGACTTTGGCTTCCTTGCCCAGAATGGGCGGGATCACACGGCCGGTGAGTTTGTCTTTTGCGATATCCAGAACATTGGCGCGGTTTTCATCAAAGCCGAGTTCTGCGGCGATGGGCCCGGTAAACGAAGTGAAGCCCCCTGACACCAGCGCGGCATAGGCACCATTCGCTTTCATCGTGCGCAGCAAAACTTTGCCGCCCGGCATCAGTTGGATGCGCTCGTTCAAGACCTGACCCACAACAGAGGCGGGGAGGCCTTTGAGCAATGCCACACGCTCGCGCAAGGCGGCTTCGAAATCAAGCTCGCCCCGCATCGCTTTTGCCGTGACCGCCTTGATGTGGTCCCCCATGCCCGCGACAACGCCCAGCTCGTCGATGCACTCTTGCTGGATCATGGTGGAATCCATGTCGGCAATCAGAACACGCTTGCGGCGGTTGGCTAAGCCCACAAATGCCGCATCAATGGGACATGTTTTCAAGAACGTGCAGAATTCCGCATGACGCGTAAACGGGGCGACCTCGCAGGCCTCTGCCGGCGCCAGCCAGCGCGGCGGCGTGGCCCCGAAATCACGCAAGGCCTGAACCACGTCTGCCGTGATTGCACCAGAGCCGGGGGCTGCTATGAGAACAAGAACGGAATCCATATGCCTCACTCAAATCCAAATCGCGCCGTGCTTATTGCAGGCGGGGGGTGCGCGGGCAAGGGCATCGGAAGGCCAAAGACTAATATGCGCCATCGATAATGAGGATGGCACTTTGGAGACGTTCAGGTAATATGAGTTGCCGGATCGAGGAGGTCATGCTGACCAATGTCACGGATTGTATTGCCCGTTCCTTATTTCACGCAGGTTTCGCCTGTGCATTGTCAAGCAACGGTTCTGAAGATGTATGCGCAGTATCTTGACCAGACGAAATTTCCAAACAGCACAGCCAGTAACGTCGAGGCTCCGAAGATTTGGAGCGACATAAATGTGCCTGGAAATCCCGATAAGCGCAGGGTTCAGAGCGGCCAAAATGCCCACAAGAATATCCAGCAGTGGCTTGAGGACAGATATACCCCGCTGCTCTTGAAATGGAATTATCTGAATGGTCCCGATGATGCCTTCCGTTTGGTGGTCCGTTCCATAGGACGAGGCTATCCCGTTCTGGCAGGTGTATCCCACGCACGGGTGGCGGGCCATATCGTGTTGATTGTGGGATATGAGTCAGATAGCGCAGCCTCCACTTTGACAGGTGCCAGCCCTCTCCAGCCTTACGGGACTTCGCCCGATCTGGCACCCTTTTCAGCACGACAATCGCAATCCCGGCTGGATCTGGGCCCGGGAGCAAGCTCACAGGCGGACAAGAGCGATGGCGCCCATTTCGTTGTCGTGCATGATCCCTATGGCGCGTTCCATCCTTCATTGCATTCCAATCTCTATGGTAACAGGCGCTTTGAAGGCGGAAGCAGCTTGGCCAGCGGCGGAGAACGGGGGGCAGGCACGGGCGTGTTGCTCAATATCAAGGATGTCAGCAGGCAGGCCCAAGACCCGCATCACCAGGGCTATGGCCAGTTCAACCTGCTTGCTCCGCTTTGAAGTTAGACCCTGCCATCATGACAGTCGCAAGGACAATAAAGAAAGTGTTGCTCATTTGCGGGCCAACAGCCAGTGGCAAGTCTGCCTTGGCGCTGGATTTGGCCGCACGCGAAGATGGTGTGATCATCAATGCTGACTCAATGCAGGTCTATACCGAACTTCGTTTCCTCACAGCGCGGCCGTCGGTGGCGGAGGAAGCCAACTCACCACACCGCCTTTATGGCCATGTGAGCGGGCAATCGGCTTATTCAGTGGCGAAGTGGCAGCGCGAGGCCATGGCCGAAGTACACGCCGCACTTGACGCTGGAAAATTACCGATTTTGGTAGGGGGTACCGGACTCTATTTCATGTCTCTTTTAAAGGGCTTGTCGCTTGTACCCGAGATTTCACCTGAAATCCGCGAGCACTGGCGCGGGGCCGAGGGCGACCTTCATGCGGACTTGGCCAAGCGCGACCCCATCTCCGCCGTTAGGCTTCACCCTGCCGACCGCCAACGCATCATCCGTGCTTTAGAGGTGGTGGATAGCACGGGTTACAGTCTCGGCCATTGGCAGCAAGTGGCAGAGGCCGATGCTCCTTTGCGCGATTTCACAGTGCAGAAGATATTCAAATCCATTTCTCGCACCGAGCTCTATGCGCGAGCTGATTCCCGCTTCGATAAGATGTTGAAGCAGGGTGCCTTGGACGAAGTTCGTGCCTTGCCCACATTAGAGCCAGCAGCGCCCCTGATGAAAGCCATCGGCGTTCCCGAACTACAAGCCCATTTGAGTGGAGAACTTTCGCTGGAAGAGGCCACGGCCAAGGCCCAAACCGCAACAAGGCAATATATCAAGCGCCAGCTGACCTGGTGGCGCGGGCAGATGGGGGATTGGGAAGAGGTCGGCGCATGAAAGTCCGCTTCAAGACCCGCAAACCGATCAGCACAGGTCTTGCGAGATAGATACTGCTGGAGGTCAGGTGATGTTGGCAGTGGCGGCCTATTTGGCATTGGCAAACCGTCGGGGCAAATCTGTGGAACCATATGGGGCTTGACAAATTTTGCAGTGCACATAGTAATATGTTCTATGAACAATGTTCTTGTCGTCGTAGCATTGCGTTGCGCCAAGCGGGGTTAACCCCGCGGGATTGAGGCGTGACGCGGAAAGCAGGCTCCTTCGGGGGCCTTTTTTATTACCCGCGACTGGCAAGCGAAAGATGGAATGAGGGCATGATGGCTGAAGAAGAAATGATGACGGGCGCTGAAATGGTGCTGCGTGCGCTGGCGGACCAGGGCGTGGCGCATGTTTTTGGCTATCCCGGCGGGGCCGTGCTGCCGATCTATGACGAGTTTTTCCAGCAGGACAAGGTGAAGCACATTCTGGTGCGCCACGAGCAGGGGGCCACCCACATGGCCGAGGGCTATGCCCGCAGCACCGGCAAATGCGGCGTGGCTTTGGCCACCTCGGGCCCCGGGGCCACCAATTGTGTGACGGGCCTTACCGATGCCATGTTGGATTCAATCCCGATGGTGTTGCTGACGGGGCAGGTACCGACGCATTTGATTGGTAATGACGCGTTCCAGGAATGCGACACGGTGGGGATCACGCGGCCCTGCACCAAACAGAACTGGTTGGTGCGCGATGTGAATGATCTCGCTCGCACGATCCATGAGGCGTTTTATGTGGCCACCACAGGCCGCCCCGGCCCCGTGGTTGTGGATATTCCCAAGGACGTGCAATTCGCCAAGGGCAAATATACAGGGCCTGAAGGTGTGATCGTGAAATCCTACCAACCGCGCACCACCCCAGAAGCACGGGCCATCAGTGCTGCGATTGATTTGATCGCCACGGCCAAGAAGCCGTTGTTTTATACAGGCGGTGGTGTGATCAATTCCGGCACCAAGGCCAGCGCCCTGCTGCGTGATTTTGTGGCGCTGTCCGGCATCCCGATCACCTCGACCTTGATGGGGCTTGGCGCATATCCGGCTTCCGGCAAGAAATGGCTGGGGATGCTGGGCATGCACGGCACTTACGAAGCCAATATGGCGATGCATGATTGCGATGTGATGATCAATGTCGGCGCGCGCTTTGATGACCGCATCACTGGGAGACTCGATGCCTTCGCGCCCAACTCCAAGAAAATCCACATCGACATCGATCCATCCTCCATCAACAAGACGGTGCGGGTCGACATTCCGGTGGTGGCGGACGTGGCCGAAGCCTTGGGCGCGATGATCGCCGAGTGGAAGAAGCGCAACGTGAAGCTGGATCACGCCGCACTCTCGACCTGGAAGCGGCAGATTGACGGCTGGAAATCGGTGGATTGCCTGAAGTACCGTGCCAACAAAGATGTGATCATGCCGCAATATGCCATTCAACGGCTGTATGAGCTGACGAAGTCCCGCGACACCTACATCACAACTGAAGTGGGCCAGCACCAGATGTGGGCGGCGCAGTTTTACCGCTTTGAAGAGCCGAACCGTTGGATGACCTCCGGTGGCCTCGGCACGATGGGTTACGGCCTGCCTGCGGCGGTGGGGGTGCAGGCCGCGCATCCGAATTCATTGGTCATCGACATTGCGGGTGATGCATCCGTGCAGATGACGATGCAGGAGTTTTCGACGGCCATTCAATACCGCCTTCCGGTCAAGATTTTCATCTTGAACAATCATTACATGGGCATGGTGCGGCAGTGGCAGCAGTTGTTGCATGGCAACCGTCTGAGTGAATCCTATTCGGATTCACTTCCGGATTTTGTCAAACTGGCTGAGGCCTTTGGCGGCAAGGGAATGCGTTGCTCCAAGCCGGCGGATTTGGATGGCGCGATCATGCAGATGATCGACACGCCCGGCCCCGTGATTTTCGACTGCGAAGTGGCCAATCTTGCCAATTGCTTCCCGATGATCCCTTCCGGCAAGGCGCATAATGAAATGCTGCTGGGCGCTGATATTTCGGACGAAGAAGTTGGCACGGCGATTGACGCCAAAGGCAAACAGTTGGTGTAAGGAACAGAAATCATGAATGCACATCAACAAGCCACAGGCTCTGCCTATTTCATCGACACCAAGAAGGTTGAGTCTGAAACTCACACACTGGCCGTCGTGGCTGAGAACCAGCCCGGCGTTTTGGCCCGCATTATTGGCCTCTTTGCCGGCCGGGGCTATAACATTGACTCACTCACTGTTTCTGAAACGGAACACGAGCGCCATGTCTCGCGCTTTACGATCGTGACCACGGGCACGGCCTCGGTCATCACCCAGATTAAGGCGCAGCTTGAGCGCATGGTGCCGGTGCATTCGGTGGCCGATTTGACTGCGGAAGGCGACTTTCTGGCGCGGGAACTGGCCATGGTGAAAGTGGCGGGACTTGGCGACAAGCGAGTTGAGGCTTTGCGTCTGGCAGATGCGTTTCGCGCCCGCGTGATTGACGCGGCCACCGACAGCTTTGTATTCGAGCTGACGGGCAAACCCGACAAGATTGACCAGTTCATCTCTTTGATGGTTCCGCTGGGCCTCTTGGAAGTTTCGCGCACAGGCGTTGCCGCGATTGCGCGCGGCAACAAGGCGATGAAGGTTTGAAAGGGCTTAGGCGTTGGTTTTTGCAGTAAACAAATACAACATCAGCGCCGCCCCGATGATTGTCAGAACTGAGCCGATTTGGAGGAACAGGGTTTCAGTTCCATCATTGTCAACAATGATCTTGCCGATGATCAAGATGGCAACGCCAGCCTCATAGACAGCCAACTGCCAAATCGCCAATTTGGACTTGGTCATTGCCGGATAGGCCCACATCAAGATTCCGAAGAGTGTCGAAGTCACAAATCCCAAGAGGTTGATGTGCGCGTGGGAGTTGGCGAAGTTGTTGTGATGAGAGGCGCCAAGCCATGCGCCATAAATCATTCCCACAATCACCCACAGCAAGCCAAGTGTAATATAGAGCCGATCCAGCCGTTGCATTTTGTATCTCCATTTTTGCAAGGCCTCCAGCATTTTAAATGTTTACATGTATCTTCGACGTGTCGATACAATCAATAAAGTCCTTGAGGGGGTCCTCAGCATCCGTCTTCGCATCATTCGGGCAAACGCGCTAAACAGGTTAAGATTGATTCTGGATGGGTTGTATCCATTTGGCTCCGGGCACGAATGGGAAAGATAAATATGAGCAAAATCAAATACAAACGCATTCTTCTCAAGATTTCAGGCGAAGTGTTGATGGGCGACCAGGGCTTTGGGATTGACCTTGCCACAGTGGGGCGCGTGGCTGATGAGATCCTTGGGCTTCGGGCAGCCGGGGCTGAAGTGGCGCTGGTCATCGGCGGCGGCAATATCTTTCGCGGCCTTGCTGGAGCTGCCAAGGGCATGGACCGGGTTTCGGCGGATCACATGGGCATCATGGCGACGGTGATGAATGCACTGGCCATGCAAGGTGTGTTGGAGAGCAAGGGCGTTGAGGCGCGGATGATGTCCGCTATCGCCATGCCCACCGTGTGCGAGACCTATTCGGCGCGGCAAGGCATTTATCATTTGCAGCAGGGCCGTGTTGTCATTTGTGCGGCGGGCACCGGCCTGCCGTTTTTCACGACCGATACGGGTGCCGCCTTGCGCGCCGCTGAATTGAAATGCAATGCGCTGTTCAAGGGCACCAGCGTGGACGGGGTCTATTCTGCCGATCCGAAGCGCGATCCAAGCGCCAGACGCTATGACAAGATTACCTTTGGCGAGATACTGGCCAAAGACTTGCGCATCATGGACCCTGCTGCAATCGCCCTTGCAAGGGACAATGACATTCCGGTAGTTGTCTTCTCCATTCGTGAGGCTGGAAACATTGCCAAGGTTTTGGAAGGCAAGAGCCTCTTCACTGTAGTACAAAAGGACTGATTATGGCCGCACCTGCACCCTTTAACGCCGCCGATTTGAAGCGCCGCATGTCTGGCGCCACTGATGCGCTGAAACATGATTTTGGCGGGCTTCGCACCGGGCGCGCTGCCGCATCCCTTCTCGATCCCATTATGGTCGATGCTTACGGAACAAAGACACCCATCGTCCAAGTTGGCTCGATCTCGGTGCCGGAACCACGCTTGTTGCAAATCAGCGTGTGGGATCGTGGGCTGGTGATTGCCGTAGAAAAAGCCATTCAACAATCCAACCTCGGTCTTAACCCGCAAACGGAAGGCAATGTCATCCGCCTGCGTATGCCCGACTTGACGCAGGATCGCCGCAAGGAGTTGGTGAAAGTGGCCCACACCTATGCGGAGAAAGCCCGCGTGGCGGTGCGCAATGTGCGCCGTGATGGTATGGACCAGTTGAAAGCCCTCGAAAAGGCGTCTGCCATGGGTGAGGATGAAGCAAAGACCAAATCCGACGAAGTGCAAAAGATGACGGATGGCACCATCAAGGATATTGATGCCGCGTTGAAGCACAAAGAAGCAGAAATCATGCAGGTTTGAGTTGACCACACGTCCGCCCGCACAGAACACCCCAGAACATCAGGTGACACCAAGACACGTCGCCTTGATCATGGATGGCAATGGCCGCTGGGCTGAGGCGCGGGGACTTCCGCGCCAGGCGGGCCACAAGGCAGGCATTGATGCGTTGCGCCGGGCCGTGAAGGCCGCTGCCGATCTTGGCATTGAATATCTTTCGATTTACTCTTTCTCGACCGAGAACTGGTCGCGCCCGAAAACCGAGGTGAGTTTCCTGTTGTCGCTGCTGCGCCGCTTTATCCGGCAAGATGTGGCTGATCTCCATGCGGCAGGCGTTTGTATCAGGGTGATCGGCGCGCGCGATGACTTGGAGCCTTCGCTGGTGCACCTGTTGACCGAGGCCGAGACATTGACCGCCTCAAACACCAAACTCAATCTCGTGGTTGCGTTCAACTATGGCTCGCAACAGGAACTGGTACGGGCGGCGCGCAAGCTGGCGCAGGATGTAGCCGATGGCCAGTTGCGGCCCTCAGCCATTGATGAAAAGCTGCTCTGTGCGACGCTCGACACAGGCGGCATGCCGCCCGTTGATCTTCTCATCCGCACGGGCGGCGAACAGCGCATCTCCAACTTTCTTCTGTGGCAAAGCGCCTATGCCGAATTTGTTTTCCTGCCTTCCTTCTGGCCGGATTTCGATGCTGTCACGTTCGAGAAGGCCTTGGTGGAGTTCCACAGCCGTGAACGCCGTTTTGGCGGTTTAAAAGTGCGCAGCGCATGAGCGAAGGGACCGCGCCTAAATCATCCGGCAAGTGGGCCGATCTCGCCTTGCGCAGCGCATCTGCCGTAGTGCTGATGCCAGTCGCGCTTTATTGTGTCTGGCAAAGCGGCATCTGGTTTCAGATGTTTCTGGGTGTGCTGGCAGTTCTGGTGGCGCAGGAATGGGCTAGCATCGTCCATGGTGGCAATGCGCGTGCGCTGGCCCTGCTGGCGCTTGCCGGACTTTCGGGCGTGTTTGTAACATCTGCACAAGGGTTGGATGCAGCCAGTGCCGCCATTCTGGTGGTCTGGCTTTTCAGTGTGTTGATGTGGTTGATGACGGCGGGGCAGGGCAGCATTTGGTCACTGCTTGGTGTGTTCTATGTGGGCCTGCCGATGATTGCCTTTGTGCTGCTGCGTGAAGACGGCGAGCTTGGCCTCTGGGCCGTGCTCTGGTGTTTTGCCATCGTCTGGGCGGCGGATATCTTTGCTTACTTTGCAGGCCGGATGATTGGCGGGCCGAAACTGGCGCCGCGCCTTTCGCCGAAGAAAACCTGGGCGGGTCTTGCCGGGGCCATTGTCGGGGCCTGCTTGGTCACGACCATATTTGCCCGGGGGTTGGGTCTTAACCTGCCACCTCTCCTGCTGCTCGCCACGGGTTTGACCATGGTGGAGCAGGCGGGCGATATTTTCGAGAGCGCCATGAAGCGGCGATATGGTGTGAAAGACTCAGGCAACTTCATTCCGGGCCATGGCGGGGTTTTGGACCGGGTGGACGGGCTTTTGGCCGTTGTCCTTGTCGCCGCCGTGATTGGATTTACCCATCAGGCTGGCAATGCCGCGCTGGGGCTTTTGCGCTGGTAACCATCTTGCCCGATTGTTGACGCATTCCCCATGCTTTGTGGTTAAGAATCCCTAAAAGCCGTTCGTACATTTTGATCTTTCAAGTGTTGAGCGGCTGGGTTGCTGGAGCAGTAAAATGCAGTTTTTGACTCACATTTCAATTTTGACCTTGCTGATTGAGATTGTTGCGCCGCTGGCTGCAATCATCGTCATCGTTTTTGTTCATGAAATGGGGCACTTCCTCGTTGGGCGCTGGTGCGGCATCAAGGTTGAGGCGTTTTCGGTTGGATTTGGCAAAGAGCTCTTTGGCTTCACGGACAAGCTGGGCACGCGCTGGAAGTTGAGCGCCATTCCGCTGGGGGGTTATGTGCGTTTTGAAGGTGACGCCAATGCTGCCAGCATGCCTGATTTCAAAGCCAGGCCATCGCCGACTTCGCTGCCGGGCGCTGCGCTGTGGCGCCGCTTCCTTGTGGTTCTGGCGGGGCCTGTCGCCAATTTCATTCTGTCGATCGCCATTTTTGCAGCTGCCTTTGCTTTTGTCGGCACTCCTGTGAATGAGCCGCGTGTCGATGAAGTGGTGGTGGGCGGAGCCGCAGAGGAAGCTGGCCTAATGGCTGGGGACATGATCCGCTCGATTGACGGCACCGCCGTTGCCAGCTTTTCTGATCTTCAGACCACGATGGCCAATCAGGAACCAACGCCCATGGCGCTGGTTATTGAGCGCGCTGGCCAAAAGCTGAACATCACACTCACACCAAAAGTTGCCGAAGTGAAAGACGATGTCGGTGTGACGATCAAGGTCGTTCAAATTGGCGTGAAACACGATTCGAAAAATGACCCGCAGACCTATGTCAAAGCAGGTCCCGTTGAGGCTGTTCAAAAGGGTGCCAGCCAGACCTGGTTCATCATTTCAGCGACCATGCACCGGTTGGGTAAGATATTTGTTGGCGCTGATACAGCCAAACAGCTGCACGGCCCCGTTGTCGTTGCCAAGATTGCCGGTGACTTCGCGATGCTCGGCATCTGGCCTTTCATCTATTTCATCGGATTTATCAGTGTCTCAATAGGGCTCGTTAACCTTTTCCCAATCCCTATGCTGGATGGTGGGCACTTGCTGTTTTACCTGATCGAAGGGGTCATTGGACGCCCGGTCAGTCCGGTAGCCCAGGAATGGAGCTTCAGGGTTGGCCTTTCGTTGATTCTGATGTTGGTCATTTTGGTCTCGACAAACGACATCACCGGTTTGTTAGGGCGCTGATTTTCCTCGCGGATGTTTCATTTGCATTCGCGGGAGATTTGGTTAAAACGGCGCCTGTTCGGGGAGGTCTCCCGGGGGATGGCTAAGGTGAGAGATTGGCTTTTTGATGCGTAAGAAATTCGGCCTAGTTGGCCTCCTCATGTTCGTTTTGGGTTTTGCACTGCCAGTCGTCGGAAGCGTTGCTTTCGTGCCTGCTGCCTATGCCGCTGCCAATGGTGTGATCATTGAAGGCAATCAACGCGTTGAGCGCGATACTATCCTGTCCTACCTGCAATTCGGACCTAATGAAGCGGCCACACCGGAAAAGATTGACGCATCGCTCAAAGCGTTGTTTCAGACCGGCTTGTTCTCGGATGTGAAGATTGATCGCCGCGGTTCCAACATGGTTATCCATGTTGTTGAAAATCCGATGATCAACACGGTAAATTTTGAAAACAACAGCGAGATCGATGATTCGACCCTGCAGAAGGAAGTCGAAGTTCACCAAAGCATGATTTACACCAAGGCCAGGGTTCAGAGCGACACGCGCCGTGTGCTGGCGCTCTACCAATCCAAGGGTTTCTACAACGTGCGCGTTGAGCCAAAGCTCATCCGCCTCAGTGATAACCGCGTCAACATTGCCTTTGAGATTTCTGAAAACGGCAAGACGGAAGTCAAGAACATCGAATTCGTCGGCAACAAGTCGATCAGTGCAGACCGTTTGCGCAGCGCCATGGTGACCAAGGAGAAGACTTGGTGGAACCCCTTCTTGCGCAACGACACTTATGACGCCGACCGTTTGGAATATGACAAGGAGTTGATCCGCCGCTTTTATTTGAAGAACGGCTTTGCTGACGTTCAGGTGACCGCTGCACAGGCCGCTTTGGAACAGGGCGGTGGTTCGTTTGCCATTACCATCACAATTGACGAGGGCCCGCGCTATACGATTGGTGACGTGGCAGTGAATGTCGGCCAGACCAATCTCAACGGCGAAGCATTGCGCCGGAAAGTCAAAACCGGCGTGGGCGATACGTTCGATGCCTCCAAGGTTGACAAGTCGGTCGAGAACCTGACGCTTGAAGCCTCCGATCAAGGCTTCACCTTTGCGAAGGTGGAACCAAAGGTCGACCGTAATCCCGGCGGCAAGACGGTCAACATCACCTACAATATCAGCGAGGGTGCGCGCGCCTATGTTGAACGCATCGACATTGTCGGCAACAGTCGCACGCGCGATGAAGTCATCCGCCGAGAGTTGCGCCTTTATGAGGGTGACGCTTTCAATCGCACCTTGGTGGAACGCGCGCGGCGCCGCCTGACGGCGTTGAATTTCTTTGACAAGGTTGATTTCAAGGAACAGCCCGGCTCTGCCCCAGACAAGATTGTGCTGGTTGTTGATGTCTCTGAGAAATCAACGGGATCGCTTACATTCTCGATCGGCTATTCTTCGGTCGAAACCATTGTTGGTTCGATCCAATATTCCGAACGCAATTTGTTTGGCATGGGCTATCAGCAAGACTTGGGCACCAGCCTCAGCTTCGTGAAACAGTCCCTGAACTACAGTTTCACTGACCCTTATTTCATGGGCAGCAATATTTCAGCCGGCATTGATCTTTTTGCCAACAACACGGACAACCAGATTTCATCGAGCTATACGTCAACCCAATATGGTGGCGCTTTGCGTACCGGGTTCCGTCTCGATGAGTTCCAATCGGTCAATTTCAAATATGGTTTGGCTTACCGCAACATCTCGGGCGTAAACTTGGCGGTCGCGGCCCCTGCGGTGATTGCAGAGCAGGGTGCCACATGGAAAAACTTTGTCGGTGCGGGCTATGTTTATGACGATCTCGACAATCCGAACTTGCCAACTTCTGGGCTTCGCGCCCAGTTGAACAGCGAACTCGCCGGGCTGGTGGGCGATGCGCAATATGCCAAGCTGGAAGGCAAAGCCTATTATTTCGTGCCTCTGTGGGATGACCAAATTGTTGTCAAGTTGGAAGCCACCGCTGGTCATATCCAACCCTTGGGCAACAGCGTCAACCTGCAAGACCGCTTCTTCAAGGGCAGTGATTCATTCCGTGGCTTTGCGCCCGGCGGCGTTGGTCCCAAGCAGACGGGCAATGATGGCGGCCTCTATTCCATCGGTGCGCAGGACTATGCCATCGGCACTGTTGAAGCGAGTTTCCCTCTGGGGCTGCCTGAAGCATTGGGCATTTCGGGCGCGGTGTTCTCTGACTTCGGTACCGTCTTCAACGCCGGCAGCAATCCAACCACGGGTGGTTCAGGCATCTGCACGCCGGGGCCTTGTAGTGTCTTCGATCAGGCTGACTTCCGGCTCTCGGTGGGTGCCGGCATCGTCTGGCAATCGCCTTTTGGACCCTTGCGCCTGGATTATTCCTATCCGCTCATCAAGTCTGCAACCGACACGGTGCAATACTGGCGCTTCTCGCTGGGCACGCGCTTCTAGACCTGACCGCAATATCCTCTTATAGCAAACGGCGGCCCTTCATTCAGGCCGCCGTTTCCATTTGAGGACCACATGACTGACGTTGCCGCACCGAAAAAATCTATCGACATCATGCGCATCATGCAGCTTTTGCCGCATCGCTATCCTTTTCTTCTGATTGACAAGATGATCGAGATGGATGGCGAGCAATCGGGCATTGGGATCAAGAATGTCACGATGAACGAGCCGTTCTTTCAAGGCCATTTCCCAAGTCGCCCGGTGATGCCCGGTGTGCTGTTGGTCGAAGCCATGGCGCAAACTGCTGGCGCTCTGGTGCTGGAACACCATGCGGAACACGCTGGCAAACTTGTCTTCTTCACGTCCATCGACGGCGCGAAGTTCCGCAGACCCGTTGGCCCCGGCGACACTGTGCACTTCCACGTCAAACTGCTGGCCAAGCGCCCGCCGATTTACAAATTCGCGGCTGAGGCTATGGTCGACGGCAAGAAAGTGGCCGAGGCTGAAATCGGGGCAAGTTTGATCGACGGAAAATAGCGGCGGTGGGATGCCAATGGTATTGAACCTTGATGAAGCTGCTGTTGCCAAGCATTTGAACTATGGCACGTTGATCCCGGCAATGGAGCGGGCCTTGGCAGAGTTTTCGCTGGGCAAAGTGCAGCAGCCCGTGCGCGAGATTATCGTTATTGAAGATGGCAAGCGCTATTTCGGCATCATGCCTGCGGCCATGGCCGGTGCCATGGGTGCCAAATTGGTTTCATTTTATCCAGGCAATGAAGGCACAGCCCATCATACGCATTATGCCACGATAACCCTGTTTGATCCGGCCACGGGTGTGCCGCTGGCATTCATGGATGGACGGTTGATCACCGAGATGCGCACTGCTGCTGTGTCGGCAGCCGTCACCAAACATGCGGCAATGCCAAATTCAAAAGTTCTGGCCTTGGTTGGCAGTGGTGTTCAGGCTCAGGCCCATCTCGAAGCGCTGCGCCATGTGGGTGATTTCAGCGAGGTGCGGGTGTGGAGCAGAAACCCCGCGAATGCCAAAAAATTCGCTGACACAAATCATGTGAAGGCAATGGAGTTGGAAGCGGCAGTTCGCGGCGCAGATGTTGTGGTCATTGCCACAATCGCGCAGGAGCCGATTGTAAAAGGGGCATGGCTTAAGCATGGTGTTCATGTCAACGCTGTGGGCGCACCGCGTCCCAACTGGCGCGAGATGGATGATGATGTGATGCGAAATGTGGTGATTGTGGATTCACGCGCGGCGGCAGCCAAAGAATCGGGCGATGTGATGATGTCACGCTGTGCCGTCTATGCCGAAGCGGGCGAGATATTCGCTGGCCAAAAAAAGATCGACCGTTCGGCAACAACAGTTTTCAAATCACTCGGCTTGGCGGTCGAGGATATCGCCACCGCGCGCTTGGTCTATGACGCGGTACGCTGAAGCCCGATCCGTTTAACCGCGCTTTTCAACCTGCACATAGTCGCGCTTTGTCGGGCCGACATAGAGCTGGCGCGGACGGCCGATCTTCTGGCCCGGGTCTTCGATCATTTCTTTCCACTGCGAAATCCAGCCCACGGTGCGGGCGAGTGCAAAGAGCACGGTGAACATCGAGGTCGGGAAACCCATCGCCCGCAGGATGATACCGGAATAGAAATCCACATTCGGATAGAGCTTGCGCGAAATGAAATATTCGTCTGACAGCGCGACCTTCTCCAGGGCGCGGGCCACGTCAAGCAACGGGTCATCACGAACGCCTAGGGCTGCGAACACTTCGTGGGCGGATTCCTGCAATATCTTGGCCCGTGGATCATAGTTCTTATAGACGCGATGACCGAAGCCCATGAGTTTTACATTGGCGGATTTATCTTTCACTTTTTCAATGAAAGCCGGAATCTTGTCGACGGTTCCGATCTCTTCCAGCATCTTGAGTGCCGCTTCATTGGCACCGCCATGGGCGGGCCCCCAGAGGCAGGCAATGCCTGCCGCAATGCAGGCGAAAGGATTGGCCCCTGATGAACCGGCAAGGCGCACGGTTGATGTGGAAGCATTTTGCTCATGGTCTGCGTGCAAGGTGAAGATGCGGTCCATGGCCTTGGCCAGCACCGGATGAACTTCGTATTTCTCGCAAGGCACGGCAAAGCACATGTGCAGGAAATTGGCAGCATAGGAGAGATCATTGCGCGGATAAACGAAGGGCTGGCCGATGTGATATTTGTAAGCCATCGATGCAATGGTCGGTAGCTTGGCGATCATCCGGTGTGAGGCAATTTCGCGTTGGCGCGGATCGTTGATGTCAGTTGAGTCATGATAGAAGGCCGCCATGGCACCCACAACTGCGACCATCACGGCCATGGGATGCGCGTCGCGGCGGAAGCCCCGGAAGAACAGGGCCATCTGTTCGTGCACCATGGTGTGGCGCGTGATGTCCCTTTCAAATTTCTTGCGCTGCTCTGCCGTGGGGAGTTCGCCGTAATAGAGCAAATAGCAGCTCTCAATGAAATCACCTTGGGTGGCCAGCTGCTCAATGGGATAGCCACGGTAAAGCAGAATGCCCTCATCACCATCAATGTAGGTGATGGTCGACTTGCAGGAAGCAGTAGAGGTAAAGCCTGGATCGAAGGTGAATGTGTTGGTTCCAGCATAGAGCTTGCCGATATCAACCACATCTGGCCCCAATGTGCCTTTGAGGATGGGCAAGTCTTGCGACTTTCCGTCAATCGCGATGTGAGCAGTTTTCAGTGCTTCGGCCATGTGGGCCTCCTCTGATGAATGGTGCCACTCTATTGCAGTGCAGCAGATTGGTCAATAATGCTGCCCCAAATACATGATGAGACTATGACATTTGATCGGCGATGCGGCCAAGGGCCTCCTCGCGCCCCAGAACCTGCAACACATCAAAGATGCCGGGCGATGTGGATGTGCCCGTCAAGGCCGCGCGCAAAGGCTGGGCGAATTTGCCAAGCTTGAGCCCGGCAGCCTCTGCATGGGACTTAACCGCTGTTTCCATTTCTGAAGCTGACCAAGTGGGGCAGGCCGCCAAGACGACGTGAACAGCGCGCAGCGCCGCCTTGCCCTCGTCGTTGAGGAGGGCCTTGGCTTTTTCGTCCATCGGCAAGGGCCGCGCGACAAAGAGATAGGCGGCGTTGGCTTTCAACTCGACCAAAGTCTTGGCGCGGTCTTTCAGGCCGGGCATGGCTGCCAGAAGTTGCGCGCGCTTGGCAACGTCAATGCGGGCCAGAAGTTCAGGTCCATCTTCAACATGGGGCAGGAAGTCTATGAAGATATTTAATAATTCAGCATCTGGTGTCTGTCTGATGTAATGACCGTTGAGGTTTTCCAATTTGGCAAAGTCAAACCGCGCGGCGGATTTGCCGATGCCGTCCAGATCAAACCAGCGCACCAGTTCCTCAGTCGAGAAAATTTCGTCATCGCCATGGCTCCAACCGAGGCGAGCGAGATAGTTGCGCAGCGCTGCTGGGAGATAACCCATGGCACGGTAGGCCTCCACGCCCAAGGCACCATGGCGCTTGGAGAGTTTTGCGCCATCGGGCCCGTGGATCAGCGGCACGTGGGTCATCTCGGGCACCGCCCAGCCCATGGCCATGTAGATTTGTGTCTGGCGGGCGGCGTTGGTCAGATGATCCACCCCCCGGATGATATGGGTAACCCCCATGTCATGATCGTCCACCACTACCGAAAGATTATAAGTCGGGTTGCCGTCAGAGCGCAGGATGATGAGATCATCCAAATCCTTGTTGGGGATCACCACGCGGCCCTGCGCATGATCATTGATCGCAGTCTCGCCCTCTTGCGGGGATTTGAAACGAATGACAGGCTTTACACCTGCGGGCGCTGTTGAAGGATCGCGGTCCCGCCATGTGCCATCATAACGAATGGGGCGCTTCTCGGCCTCGGCCTTTTCGCGCATGGCGGTGAGTTCTTCGGAGCTGCAATAACAATGATAGGCTCTGCCCGCCTTCAACAATTCATGCGCCACTTCGGCATGGCGCTGCATGCGCGAATATTGCGAGACGGCCTCGCCGTCCCATGTCAGGCCCAACCAGGTCAACCCATCAAGAATGGCAGCCGTCGCGGCCTCATTGGAACGTTCACGGTCGGTGTCTTCGATCCGCAGCAACATCTTGCCCTTGTGCCCCTTGGCATAGGCCCAGTTGAACAGTGCGGTGCGGGCACCTCCAATGTGGAGAAAGCCGGTGGGCGAAGGGGCAAAGCGGGTGACAGGTGATTCTGCCGATGACATCGGGGCCATTTTCCTATTAATTGGGTTCGTGGGGAGAGGCTTGAGATGGCCTTCGAGGCGCTCGGTAGCACAGATGTGAGGCCGGTAAAAGGGCAGGGGCTGGCAGCGCTTCTGGCGCGTTTGGACCTTGCCGCGTGGCCCGCGCAGATTCGTGCAGCACTCATCGCCCAAGAACAACATGCGCTTCTTTATGTGCCGATGTTCCTGATTGCTGGAAACTGGGCCTACTTCCAGCAAGGCAGCGAACCTTCCACCGCCTTCACGCTGGTTCTCGCGCTCGTCGCCGCCGCGCTGATGGTGAAGCGCCGCAATTTCGCTCTGTTTCTTGTGGGCATCACACTCACTGGTTTTTGTGCCACCAAGTTCCGCGAAGACATAGTGGCGACACCGATGCTGCGCGGCCCCACCAATGGCGTGATTGTGGGTGGGTATGTCGCGGACTATGACAACAAGGTGGGAGGTGCCCGCGAGTTGGTGGTGGCGGTTGAAGAGGCCACCGGCATTCCCGATGGTGAACAGCCCCGGCGCATCCGCGTCTTTGCGGCGGATACCAGCGATTTGCAGATCGGCGACTATATCACTTTTGAGGCCTATCTCTCGCCGCTGCCGCGCCCGGTTGAACCCGGCGGTTTTGACTATGGGCGGATGCTTTACTTTCAATCCATCGGGGCAGGTGGGCGGATGATTGGCCCGCCCGCGCTTGAGGATCGCCCAGTACCGTGGCAG
>JAYUEP010000086.1:0-1931 GCA_043739165.1 Hyphomicrobiales bacterium | reverse complement strand
GATCACCTGGCCATGAAATTCGATTTCACCCTTGGCAAAGATCGGGTCGTCGCCCGCTGCGGGGCTGCAATCATTCTTGGCGGGAATATCTTTCACTGAGAGCACGGCGACAACGCCTGGAGCCGCTCTTACCGATGTGAGATCAAGCTTGGTGATCTTGCCCTTGGCGCCATCCTTGGCAAAGCCGGGGGCGACATGCAGCGTGCCCTCAAGCTCGGGCATATCGTCAACATAAAGTGCTGTGCCTGAGACGTGAAGCTCGGCACTATCGTGAGCGAAGGGTTTGCCGATATGGGCGAATGGCTTCATGCGACCAACACTCGCGTGTTTCGGTGGCCCTGCAGTTCCAGGAGCGCCTTGGTGAGAAGGGCTTGGGCTGTCTCCAAACGATACCCAGCCGAGGCACGCATATCACTGATCGGGGCATAGTCATCGAGCTTCACACCCATGGCTTCCGCGCCTGTCTTGCCCTTGAGAGCCGCCTCTGTTTTCAGCGCACGCTTGGGTGTCGCAGCCATGCCACCGAAGGCAATGCGGGCATCGATGATGCGTTCACCGTCCAGCGTGAACAGAAACGCGCCCATCACTGCCGAGATGTCCTGGTCGAAACGCTTGGTGATTTTGTAGGCCTTGAAATATTGATTGAATTTTAGCTTGGGCACTTCAATGTGGGCGACAAGTTCACCCGGTTTGCGGTCCTGCTTGCCATAGTCAATAAAGAAGTCTTCCAGCGGTATTTGGCGCGTGGTCTCGCCGTGGCGGAGCGTGAGTGTTGCTCCCAGTGCCATCAGCATGGGTGGCATGTCGCCGATGGGAGAACCATTGGCGATGTTGCCGCCGATGGTGCCGGAGTTGCGCACCTGCACCGAGCCTATGCGGTTGATCACAGCACCCATGTCGGGCGCCAGTTTTGTGAGCGAACCAAGCGCGCCTGAGTAAGTTGCGCCTGCGCCAATGCTGACGGTGGTTGCGGTTTCGGTGACTGCAGCAAAATCCGCGGCGCGGCCCGTGTAGATCAGCTGCTTTTGAGCGCGCAGTTGCTTGGTCACCCAAAGGCCAACGTCTGTCGCGCCCGAAACGATGCGAGCTTGCGGATGTTTTGCAGCTAGCGTCGCCAACGATTCAGTCGAAGCGGGTGCGGCGAAGAAATTGTTGTCGTCACCCACCAACAGATCAGCCGCCAGAAGGGCCTGCAGCGCCGCCACGGCCTTGGCCTCATCGGCACTGAACTTATCGCGCAAGCTGTTGCAGGCCTTCAGGCCCGCATCAATGATCGGGCGATAGCCTGTGCAGCGGCAAAGATTGCCTGCAATGGCGGTGGTCACATCTTCACGGGTGATTTTCTTGTGTTCATGGCCCAGTGCGAAAAGGCTCATCACGAAGCCCGGTGTGCAGAAGCCGCATTGCGAGGCGTGAAGATCAACCATGGCTTTTTGCACAGGGTGCAATTTGCCGCCTTCGGCCAGATCCTCCACCGTGATCAATTCCTTGCCATGGATTTGACCGAGGAACAGGATGCAGGCGTTCACCGCCTTATAGTGCATCTTGCCACCTTGCGCCTCGCCCAGCACGACTGTGCAGGCGCCGCAGTCGCCCTCATTGCAGCCTTCCTTGGTGCCAACGGAACGCTCTTGCAGGCGCAGATAATCGAGCAGCATCATATCCGGCGCGAAGCTTTCCACGCTGACAATCTTGCCATGACGGAGAAACTGGAGCGGCATCACGAGCCCCGATAGGTTGAATAGCCGAAGGGCGAAAGCAGCAGCGGCACATGATAATGCTGGCTGGCATCGGCAATGCCGAAAGCGATGGGGATTATATCAAGGAACAGAGGCTCGGCCAGTTTCGCGCCGGACCCGCGCAGATAATCGCCCGCGTGGAAACGCAACTCATAGCGCCCCGGCTGCAGGGCCTCGCCCTCCAGCAGCGGC
>JAYUEP010000085.1:0-5950 GCA_043739165.1 Hyphomicrobiales bacterium | reverse complement strand
CACCCAGACGAGTTCCCTCTACAACATGGCCAGCAACGCCGACTTGGCGGAACTGGTGGTGCGCGGGGGCGGCGATTTTGCGGCGTTGAAGGGCCTTGACCGGGCCCGCTTCCGGTTTCACGCCATGTTTGTTCTGACCTTTAACCAAAACATTTTCTTCCAACACAGGATTGGAACGCTGACCGGCGAGGACTGGGACTCTTTCAGCGGTGATCTGGTTTCCTATTTTGACATGCGCGGCGCGCGCGAGGCTTGGCCAACCTACCGCAAGCGGTTCAACACGACGTTTCAATCCCATGTCGACCAGATCATTGACAAGATTGAACGCGAGAAAACTGCGGCAGCGCTGCCTCACGTGGCGGCGGAACCGCCAAAGAAATCCCGGCAGCGCAAGGTTATACGCGCGCGCAGACTGAAATCCGCCACTTCCTCAAAAGCGTGACAATCGCCTACCGGAGCGGCTATGTTGCCGCTTCGAGTCGGAACTGTAGATTGAGATCGGTGAAATGCCTGAAGATTTGATGCGCTATGATCAGCTTGCGCAAAACGCGCTGCGTGGCGTGGTGCGTGATGCCTTGCGCAAGGTTGAGAAATCAGGCCTTCCGGGCGAACATCATTTCTATATCCAATTCAACACGCGCTATCCCGGCGTGTCGATTGGTGAGCGTCTCAGCGCCAAATACCCCCGTGAGATGACGGTGGTGATGCAGCACCAGTTCTACAATCTGATTGTCACCGACGAACGCTTTCAGGTCGAACTGACCTTCGACAACATTCCCGAAAAACTGGTCATTCCCTTCGCGGCAGTGAAAGGCTTCCTCGATCCCGCCGTGCAATTCGGTCTTCAGTTCGAGGTTGTCGAAGTGAAAGAAGATTCAAACAACAAGGTTGAAACCCCCGCAATTGCCGAAGGGGCGGAGAATACCGACAACAAGAAAGTTGAAGCCACTTCTGATGAAACACCTAAAGTGGTCTCGCTTGATGCTTTCCGCAAAAAGTAAGCAGCGCCTGGCGCTGCTCTTGGCGCTGCTGCTGGTCGCACCAACCGCACAAAGCCAAACTGCTGATGATCAATCAGGCCTCGCCCAGCTTGCCACGGGCTCTCCCGCCCCGCATTCTCTCAGCATCTTTGCCCTGCCCGCAAAAAGTCTCTTTGGCGCCCAAAAGTCAGCCGCCCATCTTCGTGCCTCGGCTATCGGCACTTATGCCTTGGGCTGCCTTGCTGGCGCGCAGCAACTGCCCATCACCGGTGACACCTGGCAAGTGATGCGCCTCTCGCGCAACCGCAACTGGGGCACGCCACAACTGAATTCCTTCCTGGAGCGCATCTCCGAAGAAGCCAAGGCCAAGTCAGGATGGAATGGCTTTCTGGTGGGCGACATGGCCCAGCCGCGCGGCGGCCCGATGAAGACAGGCCATGCCAGCCACCAAATCGGGCTCGACGCCGATGTCTGGTTCACCCCAATGCCCGATCATGTGATGAGCGCTGCAGAGCGTGAAGATATGGCCCCCATCGAAATGGTCAAGAACCATTCAACGCTGAACCAAGACGCGTGGACCGAGAGCCGCGACAAGCTCATCCAGACGGTGGCGCAAGACCCGCAGGTGGCGCGCATCTTCGTGCATCCCCCGATCAAGAAAGAGCTCTGCCGTTGGGCTGGCAACAAGGGGGCCTGGCTTGCCAAGGTGCGCCCGCTCTATGGCCACACTTTTCACTTTCACATTCGCATGAAATGCCCAGAGGGCATGAGTGCCTGCAAAAACCAATGGGAGCCACACCCCACCGATGGCACCGGATGTGGCAAAGAACTGGCCTATTGGTATTCCGACGCGCCCTGGGTGCACAAGAAACCACCCCCCGGCGCACCCAAGCCGAAACCCAGGCCCCCCTTGACTCTGGCGGGCCTACCTGCTGAATGCCGCGCGGTTATCGCAGCCCCGTGACCGGAACAATGGCTTGCAGTGATTGTGAAAGCTCGGGGGCCAAATGAGCCACGCCAGTTCGTCTAATGCGTCGATTTTTTCCAAGATAAACCTGAAGCTCGCTTTCGCGTCCATCGGTGTGGTCTTTGGTGACATCGGAACAAGTCCGATCTACACCATGCGGGAAGCTTTAAAGCCGGTCGCAGGCGCAGGTGTTGATTTGAGCACAGCCGTTTTGGGTGTTGTTTCCCTTTTGCTCTGGGCACTCTTTCTCATCGTCACTGTCAAATATGTGATGATCATCATGCGCGCCGACAATCACGGCGAAGGCGGCATCCTTTCGGAAGTGGTGCTGGTCCAAAACATTCTCAATAAAAAAGGCGGCATCATCCTTGGCCTTGGCATCATCGGTGCCGCTTTCTTCTTTGGCGATGCCATGATCACACCGGCGATCTCGGTGCTGTCAGCCATTGAAGGCTTGGAAGTCATCAACCCGGGCTTTGCGCCCTTCGTGGTGCCCTTGACGCTTGCCGTTCTGATCACATTGTTTGTGTTCCAATACAAGGGCACCTCAGGCATCGCGTCGATCTTTGCACCTGTCACTTTCATCTGGTTCATCGTGATGGGGCTCGCAGGCCTCATGCATATTGCCGACAACATGACGGTCTTCAACGCCATCAATCCCCTGTATGGCCTTGCCATGTTGATCCACCAGCCGGGTTTGGCCCTCTTGGTGATCGGTGGCGTGTTCCTTGCCGTCACAGGTGGTGAAGCGCTTTATGCCGATATGGGCCATTTCGGCAAAAAGCCCATTCGCATGGCATGGCTGGCCATCGTCTTCCCAAGCCTCATCCTGAACTACCTCGGCCAAGGCGCATTCGTCATTGCCAATCCACAAGCCGCCGAAAACCCCTTCTTCCTCATGATGCCTGCTTGGGGCCTCGTCCCACTGGTGATCTTGGCCACAGCCGTGACCGTGATCGCCAGCCAAGCCGTCATCACCGGAGCCTTCTCCATTGCCCAGCAAGCCATCGCACTGGGCCTTTTCCCGCGCATGAATATTGTCCACACCTCCGAAACTGAAAGCGGCCAAATCTATGTCGGCCAGATCAACTGGCTGGTGATGTTTGGCGTGATCCTGCTGGTGCTGGTGTTCAAATCATCCGACAGCCTGGCTTCCGCCTATGGCATCGCCGTCAACCTCGCCATGATGGTCAATGTCATTCTGGGCATTGTCTATTTCTGGAACAAGCGCGAATGGTCTGTATGGGCAGTCGTGCCGGCCCTCGCCCTGATCCTCGTGGTTGAAGGCGCCTTCCTCGCCGCAAACTGCCTAAAAATTGTCAATGGCGGTTATTTGCCATTGTTGATCGGGGCTACCATTATCTTGTTGATGCTCACCTGGATGAAAGGGTCACGGCTGCTCGTCAACAAGCTGCAAAAGGAATCTGTGGAGCTGCAAAGCCTGCTCGAAAGCCTTGAGCGCCGCCAGCCAGCCCGCGTGGCCGGAGCCGCAGTCTTCCTGCAAACCGATCCCAAATATGCGCCCTCCGCTCTGATGCATAATTTGAAACACAACCGCGTGCTCCATGACAAGCTGGTCTTCGTCACCATCAAGACGGCAGATCAACCCCGTGTGGAAGAAGACCGCGTCACCATCACCACCGCACCTTTGGGGGCCTCCATCGTTGTCGCCAAATTCGGTTACATGGAACAGCCTGATGTGCCTGCCCTGCTGCGCGCCTGTGCCGAAAAAGGGCTGGAGATTGACCCGCATCAAGCTTCTTACTTCTTGGGCCGTCGCGTCATCAGAATGTCGGCCCGCTCCAAGATGCCCTTCTGGCAACAACGCATCTTCATCATGATGGCCAACCAATCGGCCCGTGCGATTGAGTTCTTCCGCATCCCGGCTGACCGTGTGGTCGAACTTGGCATGCAAATGAGTGTCTGATGTCTTTGCTCTCTCCCTTCTCGCTTCCCGGCCGTTTCTGGCGCGGCAATCTACACACCCATTCCAACCAGTCGGACGGTAAACTGCCGACGGCAGATGTCGTCACCGCCTACAAAAACGCGGGCTATGATTTTCTGCAATTGTCCGAGCATTTCGTCTCGCACTTCAATTATCCGATCAATGACACAAGCACCTTTCGCGGCAATGATTTCACCACTTTGATCGGCGTTGAACTCCACGCCCCTGAAACCAGTGCGGGTGAGCTTTGGCACATCGTGGCCGCTGGCCTGCCCTTGGATTTCAAGCCGCCAGGCCCCGCAGAAACCGGGCCGGAACTGGCGCGCCGCGCCCGCGATGCAGGCGCCTTCATCGCCATCGCCCACCCCGCTTGGTCGCGCTATACAATCGAAGACGGGCGCGCCCTGGATGCGGCTCACGCCGTTGAAATCTACAATCACGGTTGCGAAGTCGAGAACGATCTCGGCAACGGCTGGTATCTCCATGATCAGCTTTTGAACGAAGGCCAGCGCCTCACCGCCATCGCCACCGATGACGCCCACTTTGCCAATCAGGACTACTTCGGAGGTTGGGTGAACGTCAAAGCCCAAAGCCTTGATCCAGAAGGTTTATTAGCGGCCCTGAAAGCTGGGCATTTCTATTCAAGCCAAGGCCCCGAAATCCACGGCGTCGAATTGCGGGGCAAGGAACTCACCGTAAACTGCTCGCCCGTGGATGTGATCACCGTGGTCTGCGGCAACTCCAGAACTTGCGTGAAAGTCGGCAAGTCCATCACCAACGCGAGTTTCGATCTCACCAAGCTTGAAAAAGGTTGGCTGTTGAAAAAGCCCTCCGCCTGGTTCCGCGTCACGGCCATCGATCATGCAGGCAAAAAGGCCTGGACCAACGCCTATTGGTGGGACCAATTCAATTGAACGACGGCGACAGCTCGGCGCTGATTGCCGTTAAGTCGGCTGACTAGGACCCATCTTTCAGTTCTGCAACAGTGACCTGCAATTGGCGCGGGCAGTGCCGCACATCAACCCAAACATTGAACCAGTGCCTTTTGGCGCTCCAGTTTTGTACACTGGTTTTTAACCAAGATTCCATAAACACCACAACCTGACGCTCCCTTGGGTTGTTCAATCAAATCTGTGCTGAACAGTGCGATGTGCACACAAGGCCGTTTCATTTTCAAAACTGGATTGATTTTGCTTTGTTTGTGCGTTCACCCACTCGTTTGAAAATCTTCCCCTCGAGTAGGCTGCATGGCGCGGTTAAGAAATTTGCTGTCTCCACAGCGGCATTGGCTTTTGCGCTCACTTCGGCCGCTGCCGGCCCCGCACCTACGCCCAGCAACTTTAGCCAGACAACTGCGGGAGCCGTTTCCTCGACAGTGCCGGACGGCGTATGCGGTATTAGCGCAACGGTGACGGGCGGTGGCGGCGCCACCAACGTCGCAGCCGCTGGTGCCACAGGCGGCAACGGTGGGCCAGGCGCTGTGATTGGCGCAACCTTCAAGGCTTTGCCATTGCAGGCAGTAACTGGAAACGTTGGCGACGGCGGCAAAGTCTCGACAACGGTCAACGGTGTTGCCTCGGGTGGCGCGGGCACAGCAGCCGGTGGCAACGGCGGCATTATCAACAGCACGGGTACAGACAGCTTTCCCGGCACCTATCACCGCGGCGGCGGCGGCGGCGGCAGCAGTTCCATCAGTTTTGCCGGAACCCTGCTGATCCATTCGGGCGGCGGCGGCGGCGGCGGTGCAGCACATCAAAACACGCCCACCGGCAACGGCGGCGCGGGTGGCTTCACCGGCATCGCGGCAGGCACAGCTGCTGCGGGCAGCAATGGCGCAGCAGGCAACCCAGCCCAAACTGGCGGCGGCCAAGGCGGCCAAGTGGCAGCGGGCGGCACTGGCGGCGTAAACAGCGGCAGTGCCACATATAACGGTTTTGCCGGCGCTGGCATTGGTACAGGCACAGGCGGCAATGGCGGCCCCGACATTGACATTGACTCGGGCGGCGGTGGCGGTGGCGGTTATACAGGCGGTGGCGGCGGGTCCTCAACCATTTCGAC
>JAYUEP010000084.1:0-1958 GCA_043739165.1 Hyphomicrobiales bacterium | reverse complement strand
GGCACGGAAGGATCAATCCAGTGGCTGTGCAGGCCGACATCGGCCTCGCGGCCAAAGATTTGTTCAATCTCAAACCAATCGACAAACAGCGCATCGGGGCTTTCCAGCAAATGACTGAGCATCGAAATCCAGCCGCCCACCACCAATTCCCCGCGACGCTTTAAGGAGCGGGCCAGCGATTCAATGCGGCCGCGGTCATTGGTGGACAATTCTGAGGCTTCATCATCAAGCTTTTTCAGCAACACATTGGCCAGCGCCGACATGGGTTTTTTAAGATCGGTCAAGCTCGAGGCTAAATCAGCCACAGCATCGGCAAGGCCTTCAACCAGTGGCAGGCAATCGGTTTCGAGTGAATTGCTGGTTGAAGCTTCAGAGCGGGCCAGCACTTGCTGGCGCACGAGGGTCAGAAAATCTTCGGCTGAACCTTCAGGTTGGCCGCCTTGGATGCGCCTCGTCCAGCCGGGGCCAGGAAGCGCTGTGGCAGCGCGCAGAATTTGATGCAGAAGTTTTTCTGCATTGTCCTGGTCGGCAACCAGATCGCCCAAGCGTTCCGCCAAGCCCCGACCGCGACGGCGCTCGGCTTCTGGCCCGCGCAGCCAGCGCCGCAGTTCTGCTGCTTCCATTGCGGTGAGATGGCCGGAAAAGGCGCTATCTGCGGCATCAAACAAATGATGGCCTTCATCAAACACAATGCGGCGGATGCCACCCGGGGCTGCTTCTTCATCGGGTGTTTTGGCCACGCCGATTGCTTGATCAATGGCGGCTTGATGGAGCACCAGCGCATGATTGGCGATCACGATGTCGGCATTTCTTCCAGCGCGCACCGAGCGCTCGATAAAGCAACGTTTATAATGTTGGCAAGCGGCATAGATGCATTCGCCGCGCCGATCCGTGAGGCCTAATGCGGCTGGGGTTACGCTGCGGCCTTCGCCATCAATGCTGACATCTTGAAACAGGCTGAGCAGCCATGACGGAAAATCGCCACCGACAATATCACCATCGCGGGAAAATCTGGCCCAGCGCGCTATCAGAGCAGCCAGCAATGCCGAACGCGCATTGGCACCTGTGAGCCTGCCAAAAACTTCCTGCATGTTGAGGAGGCAGGCATAATTTTCGCGACCCTTGCGAATGACAATCTGACTGCGGCGTTCGGCCGGGTCTGGCACGATGCGCGCGGTTTCCTGATCAAGCTGGCGTTGCAGGTTCTTGGTATAGGTTGAAATCCACACAGGGGCATTGTTCTTGCGCGCCCAGAGATAAGCAGGCGAGAGATAGCCCAGAGTTTTGCCCAGGCCGGTGCCTGCTTCGGCCAGGAGAATGTTATTCACCTCCTTGCGCTCACGCGGCGCAAAAGCATGGGTGGCTGTGGCAGCATAGTCCTGCTGGCTTTGGCGCGCTTCAGCACCGCTGCCCAAAATGCGGGCGAGGAAGGTTCTTGCCTCATCGCCCGCAATCGGTTGCTGTGTGCCTTGGGGCCGCAGGCCTTCATCTTCCCATTCTTCCAGCCTGTCCCACACATTGAGGCCAGTGGCGAACTGCGCCATTTCCAGCTTGGGGTTGGCCAGAATCAACGCGCCCAGGACAGGGCGTGACCACGGCCAATTGGCCCGGGCGAGAAAATGCGCGGCCTCTGCGGCTTCGCGCGCGAAGGGATAGGTTTTGCTGGTGAGGCGGTGCAGCAAGTCTTCTGCCACCAGGCTCAAAGTCTCGCCTGAATCACCGCCCTGTTCCACACCAAGAGACCGGGCCAGACCCATCGGCGTGGGCGTGGCCACGCGGGCGGGCACGACAAAGGCGAAAAGCTCTGCCACGTCAAAGTGCTTTTGTTCACGCGCCGCGCGGCTGAGGGATTTGGGTGCGGCTGCCTGTTGTGCCAGCCGCTCAATCAGAAACCCCGCATGGCAGACCAGATGCGGCGCTGCCGAAAGCCGCGCCAGTGCCGATGCAGCACCCATGGC
>JAYUEP010000083.1:0-1959 GCA_043739165.1 Hyphomicrobiales bacterium | reverse complement strand
TCCCTGCCGCCCCAGCCTTTCCCAATCCAGCAAGATCGCCGCCAGCACCGCCCAAATCGCCACGTCATCCAGGCTGGCATAGCGCAACACGCGCTGGCCAAACGGGCTGCGCAGGATGTCCAAACGTTCGAGCAACAGCACCAGAATGGGAAGTGCTGTCACAGCACAAGCCATGCCGACGCCGAAGACAAATTGGGCCGCATTCCCCTTGGCTCCCATCCACCCCGCACTTTGCTGCAACAGGAGTGCGCCAATGATGGCCCCAAAGACAAAAGGCACGATCAGGGCGAGACCAGCCGTCAAACCCGTGTCCCGCCGGCTGCGCCAGGCATCCACCAAATCAAGCTCAACGCCCGCCAAAAACACAAAGAGCATCACAGCCCAAGAAGCAATGCCATTCAGCGCCAAGAGCGTTTGGGGATTGAACACTGCCTGATGCCAGGCCGGGAACACAGCACCCAAAATGCCCGGCCCCAAAACCACGCCACCCACAATCTGCACGATGGCCAAGGGCGCGCAGACCTCCAGCCGCAACACCCGCCAGAGCAGATAAGGCGCGCTGAAAATAATGATCAGCGCCAGCAAGAAAGATTCAGGAAAACCCATACGAGTGCAATATCAGCCCATCACCTTTGTGCCAAGGCTGTGGCCAATATTCGCAACCGTTGTCGGCTTGGCCACGCGCATTTCTTCAACGCTGCGCACATGCTGGCGCGCGGCCCCGGCCCAGTCGCGGGTTTTGACTTTCGGATTCTTCATCCGCTCCTGGGCGCCGGGAATGGCATGGGCGTATTGCGGCAACCATTCCGACTGGGCGACCAGCATCTCATCCACCATCTGCCAAACCTCTTCTGGTGTGCAGATGGCACCCACCAAAGGATCATGCAGCACAGCAAGTTTCAGCAAATCGACATCACCCGTCACCGCAGCTTGGACCGACATGCGCTGCACATTGATTGATGACGTGCATGTGGCCGTACAAGCGAGTGGCAGTTCAATCCCCTCCACCATATTGATCCCGAAGCGATCGACAAAGCCAGGGCTTTCGATGATGCAATCATCGGCAAGATTCTTGATCACCCCGCCGTTTTTCACATTGAAATGACCCCTGTACGTGCGGCCGGTTTCCATCGCCTCGAGAATATGCGAGGCATGTTCATCCGTGCGCTTGTAATCTTTGAGAGACTTCCCCGCAGCGTCAAGGAACAGCGGAAAATCCTGCTCAAACCAATTGCGGTTTTCAGTTGAGTACCGCAGATAGCCGCCGGTTTCGCCATGGATCCAATCCGAAAGCGAAATCCATTTCATGATTTCCTCAGGGCGTTTGCGATACCACGGCAAATATTCCGAGAGATGGCCGTTGCTTTCTGTTGAATAGAATCCGAAACGTTTCATCACATCGATGCGTACTTTTTCTTGATCAGAAAACACCGGGTGCTTCTCGAAGGCGGCGACAAGTTCGTCCCTAGATATATTGCGGCCCTTGTGATTGAGACCGATATACCACGTCTGGTGATTGATGCCCGAGCAGACAATGTCCAACTCCAGATGGTTCTTGATGCCCAGCGCCACCGCAATTTGTCGCCAGCCGTTCTGCACGCCATGACATAAGCCAACAGTATTCACCTTGCCATGATCAAGGCAGGCCCAGGTGTTCATCGCCATTGGGTTGGCATAATTGAGATGAAGCAAATCAGAATGTGCCACCTCACGCATGTCCTTGCAGAAGTCTAGCAGTGCTGGAATGGTCCGCTGGCCATACATGATGCCGCCCGCGCAAATCGTGTCACCTACACATTGGTCAATGCCATATTTCAGCGGAATGTTCACATCATGGGCATAGGCTTCAAGCCCGCCGACGCGCACGCAGTTCATGATATATTTGGCACCATCAAAAGCCTTGCGTCGATCCGTCGTGGCCGTCACTTTGGTGGGCAGGTTGTTGGTGGAAACCAACCG
>JAYUEP010000082.1:0-50781 GCA_043739165.1 Hyphomicrobiales bacterium | reverse complement strand
GGAATGATCTCTTCTTCGTAGCTAGACGCAAGCGCATCGCAAAAAGCCGCAAACGGTTTTTGCCTTTGAAGCATTAACTCAAGCTCGCGACCAGTGTGGACCTTGTATGGATAGGCCTTGTCAATCATGACTGATGCCAAAAAGGTGACCTATTTCCCGCTCGCCGCCTTCACCACCGCCTTGGCCGTAATCCCGAACTTCTCGTACAAAATCTCCGCCGGGGCACTCGCGCCAAACTCGTGCATCCCCACAAACTTGCCGTTGTCGCCGATGAATTTTTCCCAGCCGGTTTTCACGCCTGCTTCAACTGCGATGCGGATTTTTTCGGTGCCCATGATGCTGGCTTTGTAGGCATTGCTTTGTTTTTCAAACAATTCCATCGACGGCACGGAGACCACGCGTGTGGGGATGCCTTTTTTGTCGAGTGTGGCTTTTGCCGCGATGGCGATTTCAACTTCTGAGCCTGAGGCAAATATCACGCCCTTGGCTTTTTTGGTTGAGGGCGCAATTTCATAGGCGCCGTGGGCACAGAGATTCTTGGCAGAATAGCCCATACGGCTGGCCTTTGTTTTCTGGCGGGTGAGCACCAAGATCGAAGGGGTCTTCATCGACTCAAGTGCGATTTGCCAGCATTCCGCAGTTTCAACGGCATCGCACGGGCGCAGTACCAGCACATTGGGCATCACGCGCAGCGAAGCAAGATGTTCAACAGGTTGGTGAGTTGGGCCATCGGCACCGAGGCCAATTGAGTCATGCGTCATCACAAAGATCGAGCGAATGCCCATCAAGGCCGCGAGACGAATGGACGGACGGCAATAATCGGTGAAGCAGAAGAAGGTGCCCCCATAGGGGATCACGCCGCCATGCAGCGCCATGCCGTTGATGGCTGCGGCCATGCCATGCTCACGGATGCCAAAATGAATGTAACGTTCGCCATAGTTCGCGGCGTCAAGAATTTTCATGTCTTTGGAATTGGTATTGTTGGATCCGGTCAAATCCGCCGAGCCACCAATGGCTTCAATCACCACGGGGTTGATGATGTTCAAAACATCCTGCGATGAATTGCGCGTGGCAACTTCGGGCGGTTTGACGGCCAGCGCCTTCTTATAGGCCGCAATCGTGGCATCAAGATTCTTGGGCAATTCGCCCGCCATGACGCGGTTGAATTCGGCCTTCATGGGCGAGGCAGCAAGACGCGCTTCCCACGCTTCACGCGTCGATTTGCCTTTTGATCCCACGGCTTTCCAAGCCGATGCAATGTCTTTTGGAATGACAAAGGGTGGTGCATCCCAGCCCAACGCTTTACGGGCGACGGCGATTTCATCTGCGCCCAAGGGCGAGCCATGAACACCCTTGGTGCCCTGTTTGTTGGTGGCGCCAAAGCCGATGATGGTACGGCAGGCGATCATTGAAGGGCGGTCAGCGTGTTGGGCGGTATTGAGTGCTTGATAAACGGCGTTCTGGTCCATGCCGTCCACGCGCACCACATTCCAACCCGAAGCGGCAAAACGCTGAAGCTGGTCGGTCGAATCGGCCAGGCCCACTTTGCCATCAATGGTGATGCCATTGTCATCCCACATCACAATCAAATTCTTCAATCGCAAATGTGCTGCCAGTGACAAAGCTTCTTGGCTGATGCCTTCCATCAAGCAACCATCGCCACAGATCACATAGGTTTTGTGATTGACCAGATCATCACCGAAACGCGCGTTCAAATGGCGTTCGGCAATGGCAAAACCCACCGCATTGGCAATGCCCTGGCCCAAAGGCCCGGTGGTGGTTTCAATACCCGTGGCGTGGCCATATTCGGGGTGGCCCGCGGTGATTGAACCATATTCGCGGAAATTCTTGATCTGCTCAATGGTCATGTCCTTATAACCCGTCAGATGCAGCAGAGAATAAAGCAGCATGGAACCATGTCCCGCAGACAGGATGAACCGATCGCGGTCAGGCCAGTGGGGGGCAGAGGCATCAAACTTCAAAATATCTTTGAACAGGGCGGTTGCAACATCAGCCGTGCCCATCGGCATTCCGGGGTGGCCGTTGTTGGCTTTTTGTACCGCGTCCATCGACAAAGCTCGGATGGCATTGGCCATGGTGCGGGGGGAAACTGATGCTTGATCGGATGCTGGCTCGGACATGGGCAACTCTCTGATGGGCTGACTTGAGATGCCAGGTTTCACTGGCGGGGGAATTTATCCATATCAGGCAAGGCCAGACTGTCAATGCGGCGCTGACTGCAACCCAATGCCATTTTGCTCAACCGAAGAATCAGCTATGCGGGGCAAGGTTTTGTGCTAAAAGGGAAATCGGTGACAGAACCGCAGTGCGGCAATGGGGCGAACATGACTGAGATCAATAAACTCGATGCGGCTTTCGCACGATTCGAGAAAGCGTTGGGCCAATTTGAAACCGTGACCAAGGGTCACGTCGATGAAACACGCAAGTTGAAATCGCTCGCCAGCGGATCTGAATCAACACAACGCGACCAGATCAAACTGCAGGAACAACTTAGCCAAGTGCGCCAGAAGGCGGCCGAGCTGGTTGACACCTCAAAGCAGGCCGCCGGCAAGATTGACACTGCCATGGGGCGCATCCGGTCCGTGCTGCATTCGAACAGCGGGGCTTAGGCAATGGCCAATGTTGTTGTGACCGTTGCGGACCGTCCCTACACCATGCAATGCCCGGATGGTGAAGAAGGCCATTTGCGCGAATTGGCGTCGCTTCTCGACACGGAAGTGTCACGCATCAAGCAAAGCGTCGGTTCCATCGGCGACATTCGCCTGTTGGTGATGAGTGGCTTGATGGTGGCGGACCGTTTGAGCGAAGCGATCGCGAAAATCGAGGCGCTGGAAGATCAGGTGCAGGGCCTGCGCGAAAGCCGCAACCTGGCGCAGACACAGCTCAAGACGCTCGAAACAAATCTCACCACGCATCTGGACCGCGCCGCACAACGGCTCGAAGGTCTGGCGAAAATCATGCAGGAATAGGCCAATTCCGGGCCTGTTTTGAACCTCTTGGATTGTTCCGATCACGGCATCTCACACCAATGTGACTGGCAATTGATCATCGAAAGGTTGAGTTTGCCTCGCAGGTGATCATGGGGATCGCCGTTATTCCCGGAGAGACACTCATGAAGAATTCGATCAAGATCCTTGCGGCTGTTTTGGCGCTCGCCGTCGGCGGCGCTTCGCTGGCTGCTCCTGCAAACGCAGCCATGATGATGAAGAAGCATCACATGATGATGAAACACAAGAAGCACCACATGATGATGATGAAGCACAAGATGAAGCATCACATGATGAAGAAGTATTGATTCACTGCGAACAGATATTTCACATTTGAACAAAACCAAGCCCGCGAGCTGCCCTTGCGGGCTTTTTGTTTTGGATGCGTGAAAGTGGCGAGCCGCCGTGGCCGTGGGAACCAACGATCCCTGGTCCCTACTTGCGTAGGTGGGCGCCGTTTACGCCAGACCACGGTCCGGCACAGGGACAGCTCCCGAGTTAATCGTTTATAGGCCCTGGGAAATTAGAGTTCCATCACGAACCGGGCAGCATCGCCGAGAGCTATATGGAACCACGCGGTGCATTGTGCAATGGGGTGAGTTGCATTAGGTTTTTCATATGCCCCAACTCATCGCTCTCATCACCTATCTCGTGCGTAACTATGACGAGGCCATTGCGTGGTTTCAGACGGCGCTTGGCTTCAGGTTGTTTGAGAACGCGGACATGGGCGGTGGCAAACGTTGGGTTGTCATGGGGCCAGACACGGAACGTGGCGGGCGATTCCTTTTGGCTGAGGCGTCAACACCGGAACAAGCCCAATATATCGGCAAGGCCGCTGGCGGGCGGGTAGGTTTTTTCTTGCATACAGATGATTTTGTGCGTGACCACAAAGCGATGCTGGGCGCGGGGGTTCGATTTCTCGAAGACCCGCGAACAGAAGCCTACGGCACGGTTGCCGTGTTTGAGGATCTTTACGGCAACCGCTGGGACTTGCTGGAACCGAAAGCCTGAAACTTAGGCGGCTTGGGCCAGGTCTTTTTCGATTTTGGTGATTTCGTCTTTCACCCGAAGCTTTCTTCGCTTGATTTCGGCCACGAGCGAATCATTCGTGGCGGGATGCGCCATCGCATCTTCCAGCTCTTTTTCCAAAGCGCGGTGCTTCATCATCAATTCATTGAGGTGGTTCTTAAGGCTCATTCAAATCTCCTGAAAGGGTCATTGAAACTCAGCGTCACAGGCATTTCGCCATGACAGAATGATGACATAGAATTCGCCCCTTGTCGAATGAAACAGGCAGGCTTAGGGAAAGAATTCGAGATTCTGCGGCGAAGGGGTTAAAGTTTTCCAAATGGACATGCTGCAAGAAGTTCAACTGCGCGCCAAGTTGCAAAACCTCTATCATCAACACCGCGATCTTGATGCCGCCATCGAAGCCTTTGGCAAATCTGGCAAGGCCGACCCGTTGCAACTTCAACGCTTGAAAAAAATGAAACTTGGCCTCAAAGACCAAATTTCACAAATCGAAAACATGCTTATCCCAGATATCATCGCGTGAAGGACAGTCCGTTGAGACCACAAGTCGCTATCATCATGGGCAGCCAATCGGATTGGGCCACGATGAAACATGCCGCTGAAACTTTGGATGCCTTGGGCGTTGCACATGAGAGCAAGATTGTCTCGGCGCACCGCACGCCGGAACGCATGTATGAATTTGCGAAAAGCGCCAAGGCCGCAGGTTTCAAGGTGATCATTGCGGGGGCTGGTGGTGCGGCGCATTTGCCGGGCATGACGGCATCTCTGACGACGCTGCCGGTTTTCGGCGTGCCGGTCGAATCAAAGGCCTTGTCGGGACAGGATTCGCTGCTCTCGATTGTGCAGATGCCGGGCGGCATTCCGGTTGGCACTTTGGCCATCGGCAAGCCGGGAGCCATCAATGCTGCGCTGCTGGCCGCGCGAGTTCTGGCTTTGCAGGATGAGATGCTGGCCAAGCGGCTTGAGGCCTGGAATGCCAAGCAAACCGCTTCCGTCGCGGCGGCCCCCAAGGATGAGGCCTGATGCAGGCGCTTCCACCGGGATCCACCATCGGCATTTTGGGTGGCGGGCAATTAGCGCGCATGTTGGCGCTGGCTGCGGCGCGGCTCGGTTTGAATGCGCGGATTTTTGCCCCGGAACATGACAGCCCGGCCTTTCGGGTTGCGGCCTCTCATATTGTTGCTCAGTACACGGATCAAAATGCCCTGTTGGAGTTTGCCGCCGAGGTTGATGCCATCACTTATGAATTCGAAAATGTTCCGGTCGGGGCTGTGACTTTTCTTGAAAAATTGAAACCTGTGCGCCCTGGGTCAAAGGCCTTGCGTGTCGCACAAGACCGCCTCAAAGAAAAAGCCCAGGCGCGAGAGCTGGGTGCGATGACGGCAGAGTTCCGCGCGGTGAATATGCTCGATGATCTGCGCCGCGCCTTGCAAGAGGTGGGCCTGCCCGCCGTTCTCAAAACCACACGCATGGGATATGACGGCAAGGGCCAAGCCAAGATCACATCGGCGGCGGATGTTGAGCCTGCCTGGGCCGCCATTAAGAATCAGCCCGCCATTCTTGAAAGCTTTGTGAGTTTCGAAAAGGAGGTTTCGGTCATTTGCGCGCGCGGTATTGACGGGCAGTTTGCGGCTTATGAAGTGACGGAGAATGTTCACCGCAACCACATCCTCCACTCCTCAACCGTGCCTGCCAAGATCGCGCCGGAACTGGCGGTGGAGGCTGTCTATATCGCCCAGCGCATGTCCGAGGCCTTGGACTATGTGGGGGTTCTGGCAGTCGAGTTTTTTGTCGGCCCAGATGTGCTCTATGTGAATGAGATTGCGCCACGGGTGCACAATTCCGGCCATTGGACGATGGACGCCTGTGTCATCAGCCAGTTCGAGCAGCATATGCGCGCCGTGGCTGCCTGGCCCTTGGGGTCAACCTTCCGGCATTCTGACGTGGTGATGACCAACCTTTTGGGCGAAGAGGCCAATCTTTGGTCCGAGCTGGCCGCCAGCCCCCAAACCGGCCTCCATCTCTATGGAAAGACCGAAGCGCGGCGGGATCGCAAAATGGGACATTTCAACAAGATCAGCCCTCGACAAGGCTGAAACCATGTGATACGACCCGCCCACTTTGGGGCCAGACAGGCCCTTTTTCATTCATCAACTGTTTAAAGACCCGAGGTTCGCTTGCAAGTTATCGTCCGTGACAACAATGTCGATCAGGCCCTGAAAGTTCTCAAAAAGAAGATGCAACGTGAAGGCATTTTCCGCGAGATGAAGATGCGTGGCGCGTTTGAGAAGCCATCCGAGAAGAAGGCCCGCGAGCAGGCCGAAGCCGTGCGCCGCGCGCGCAAGCTGGCCCGCAAGAAGATGCAGCGCGAAGGCCTGCTGCCACCGCCAAAGAAGATTGAGAAGCCCAAGCGCTTCGGTGCCCCATCAGGCGGCGCTGCGTTCTAAGATCATTTGCAGGTGTGAGATTTGAAAACCGCTGGCGCGAGCTGGCGGTTTTGTTTTTGGGGGACTTAGTTCGCGGAGATTTTAAGCGCCGCAAGCAGCCCGCCATCAATGGCGCCCACCATGTCCAGGCCATTATCCATTTCATATTTCAAAATGGCGGCGCGGGTTTCTTCGTTGGCTTTGCCATCCATCTTGTTGATGTCATAACCCAGCCCCGCGAGAGCCACTTGCACCTTCTTGATCCGTTGATCGGGCGCTGTGGCCAAGACGGGGCCTGGAATATCCGGGACTAGTGCCTTGGCTTGCGCGGCGACAATGGGTGCCACGCTGCCAGTGAATTGCGCGGCGGCCTGAACCTTCCTGGTGAATTTGATGTGGTTGATCACATCTTCCGTGGCCTCGCCTGTGGGGGGCAAACCGTTCATCTGCTGATATTGCAGAATGGCCTGTTTGGTGCGCTGGCCGTTCACCCCGTCGACCATGCCCTTGAACAGGCCGAGGGCCAAAAGCTCACGCTGCGCATCTTCGATCAGTGGATCATATTTCAACATCACCGTAGTTGCCGCATCACCGGGGCCGGGCACATCGATATGCGTGGTGGCGCCGCCGGGCAGAGATTGGGCCACAACAGAGCGCCCCGGCTGATGAAACAGGGCATTATAGATAATCATGCTGCCCAAAATGCCGGCCGAAACCGTGAGCAACATCGAGAGTGGTTTCATTTTCCACTCGTCGTCTTCAATGACATCTCTTACGCGCGCCACGCCCAACCTCAAATCTTAACCCAATTTGCCGGGCCAAAGTTAACAGCTGGCTAATCAATCCGCACGGATTTGAGCGACCCGCTTCACGCGACAGCAACGCGTTTCTGCTAAAAAGTGCTTGCTGGATAACAATAACAACGGAACTGGCACGAAGATGGGACTTATTCGCAAAGCAATCGTTCTGGGCGGCGTTCTTTTGGCCCTGCCCTCGCCGCCTGCAGTTCAGCAGATGGCAGGTGGCCAAGCGAATTTTCAGTCATCGACCTTTGCCACTATTACTGCGGCCGCTGACACGGTTGCAGATTTCAAGGGTTTCTGCCAGCGCCGGCCGCAAGCTTGCGTGATCGGGCAATATCTCGCCTATACGCTTGAGAACAAAGCGAAATATACCGCGCGCCTGCTCTATGAATGGGCCAATCCGATGGCGGCAAATCAAGAGCAGATCGCCGAGACAGCCGCCGTGCCGAAACACACCAAAGTTACACCCCCACTGCGGCTGGCTACTTTGACTGAAGCGAAGCCCAGCAAGATTGAAGACCTGCTGCGCAGCACAGAGGAATAGTTCAGCGATTAGGTTTGTGTTGACCAAGCGGCGTGATATTCCCCTCGCCATGGCGCAGACGATTGAAGACCTCATCTCCGATTTTGAATTTCTCGACGAGTGGGAAGATCGTTACCGCCATGTGATCGAATTGGGCCGCGCGCTACCGCCGATGGATGACGCGCTGAAGACGGCGGCGACCAAGGTTTCGGGCTGTGCCAGCCAAGTGTGGATCCACACCACGGCTTTTGACGGCCCGCACGGGCGGCAGCTGCGTCTGCAAGGTGACAGCGATGCGCTCATCGTCAAAGGTTTGATTGCCGTGGTCTTCATCATGTTTGCGCCACTCACCGCGCGTGAGATTGTCGCCTATGACGCACTCAAACAATTTGGGCTGCTAGGGTTGAAAGAACATTTGACGCCGCAACGTTCCAACGGCCTCGCCTCGATGGTGGCGCGGATCAAGGCGGATGCCGCGGCGGCGGTTTAACGCCCCCTTCTCGTGGCATGATGCACGGGCGGTAGTCATCCATGGCCCAGTGGGCCAAGACATCGCGCTGCCGCGGCGCATGTGGGCGGATAAGGCCGTAATGGCGGGCAAGACGCGTGAGGCCCAAGGCCAGAACAGCTTTGCCACTGCGTGGCGGCAAGGCGAGAATGGCTTCAGCAGTTTCAAAGCCAGAAGCAATGCAGCAGACCTGATAGAGAACGCCTGACAGTTCTGGCCCAACCGCTTCGAATGCCGCCTGCAGGCGTTGGCGGGCTTTCAGTGTTCCCAAGGTCAATTTCTCAATGGCGTTGTCACTCATTTGCCAATGCTGCCGCCGGAGCCTGCTGATTCCGCATAGGCGCTGACGACGCGACCTGAAAGGTGGGCGCGTTCATAGTCACTGCGCAGTTTTTCACCCGCTGCAAATTGCCTGGCATCAATATAGGTTTGGCCCTTGGCATCCTTGCGTTGAAACAGGCGCAACAATGGGCTTTCGGAAGTCGCAATTTCTTCTGACATATATTTTCCCTTTCTAGGAAAATATACGCGATATTGTACTTTGCGGACCCAAGGTGCTAAATGAGTAGCGCTTCCGATTCCATCTTCCTACAGATTTTCAATAGTATCGGCAGCGGTAAGAGGATAGCCGTGCTGATTAGCGCCTTTTTCGATGAAAGTACTGATGGTGACGCAAACAACGGTTTGCTTGCTGTCTGCGGATACGCATTAGATAAAGCAGGCCTAGAAAAATTCATTCCTGAGTGGCAGGCGATGAATACTTTGTATCGGGTCCCATATTTTCATATGGCCGAATGCAATAACAATTGTGATAAGTTTTCACATTTATCATCGGAAGAATGTGACTTATGCGCCCGAGAAGCCATCAGGCTTGCGAGGACTTACCCTCTGCATGGCCATTGCTATGTTCTTGATCAGGCGGAGTATCGAGAAATTCTACAGAACCAAGGGTTTGACTGTGACCCTTACACTTTTATGGTTTGGAGCGCTTTCGTGCATGTAAATAATTGGGTGGAGAAAAACAAACCCGACCACCAAATTTCACTCTTTTTCGAAAACGGATATAAGACCGAACCAAGATCGGCTGAACTTCTCAGGGCGTTCTCGAAGGAAAGTTGGCGTGGGAAAAACAGAGTTTCCAGCCATTCATTTGTTAAGAAAGAATGTTCCGAGCCTGCACAGGCGGGCGATCTTATAGCCTGGCATGTTCGCAAGTCTTACCAGAATATGAGGGAAGGTAGGCCAATTCGCGCCGATAGCAGGGCGCTTTTTAAGGGCAGAGAGAATTGGACTATCAATTGGACGGCTGAACGCCTCAAGGCCATAAGCGCTGATTTTTGCAAAGTCTCTGGCAACCTAGAAACCGCTTCTAAGACTCTTTTCGCGCTTGCAAAGTAGGTGGCACTAACTTTCTAAGGGCTTTTTCAAACTCTTTACCCGTCTCATCAACGCCAACAGCACGAGCGGCTTCTATAAACCGCTCGCGCTGTGTCTTATCTTCGTCTTTTCGCTTTATAGCCTTTGGCTTTGTTTTTGATGGCATAGGGCTTTGGCCCCTCAGTTAATCGTTCGATAGGTGAGGCGTTTGCCCACGATGCCCTTCACAGCAAGTTCGGCCCGGTCGGTATCATCAACACCAAGGGCCTGCCTATTGCTGTAGCGGAAATCAAACTCAGCGAGATAACGCTGCAAATGCTTTTCACTGCAATGCTGATATACGCCCTTCATGCCGCGTTTGAAAATGCTGAAATAGCCTTCCACGGTGTTGGTGTGGACAGTTCCGCGCACGTACTCGCCCTTGGTATGGTGAACCGCTGCATGTTCATTGGCCATGGTGGCGGCGTCACGATAAAGCATGCTCTCATCGGTGTGCAGGGTTGATGCGGGGTGCAGGTTTTCAGTAATGATCTGGTTCATGGTTAGCTTGGTGATCTGCGGGGCATAGAAGGTCCGAGACTTGCCATCGCGTTCCACAAGGGCAACCACAGCACGCTTGCTGGAAAGGCCGCTCTTGCCCTTCTTGGTGCGCTTGGTGACGTGTTCCTTGTCCCCAAAATAGGTTTCATCGGTTTCCACGATTTTACCTTCGCCGCCGATCAAGCCCATGCCAGCGGGGTTCATGGCTTCGCGGATGCGATGCGACATAAACCAAGCAGTTTTGAGGGTGACGCCCAAAATGCGGTGAAGCTGGTTAGAGGAAATGCCCTTCTTGCTGGAAGTGAGAAGCGCCACAGCCTGCAACCAGATGTGCAACTTCACATGGCTGGACTCGAACACGGTGCCAACCTTCACAGTGAACTTAGAACGGCATTGATAGCACTTGTAGCAGCCTATGCGGGTGCTCTCGCCTTCCATCTTGGAAATGCGCTCGGTGCCACCACAATGCGGACAGGTCGGACCATGGGGCCAAACCCTCGCTTCTAGGAATTTGTAGGCGGCTTGTTCATCGTGAAAATGCTTGGCTGAAAGGACGGACGGCATGATCAATCTCCTAAGTAGGCAATATAGGAAATTAATATGGGTCCGTCAAGTATAATATCGCCAAAATATATGTCATTCTTTGCGCAAGAATTCAATAGGAATTTTTTACTCTTTCACATTTCGAGGCAATTGCCGGAAGGGTTGCTTCTCAGGCGATCTGCAGCTGGGGCGCATAGCGGTCCGCAGCGGGCACAAAGAAATCATAGCCCAGCACCATATCGGCCCTGCCGCCCTCTTCGCGGCTCAACGGCAGGCGCAGCCAATATTGCACCATGTGTTCTTTCTGAACACGTGGGCCCTTGAGGACACCTTGTGTCGGCTCACAGCGTTCCACCGTGTGGCGATAGGCTGCCAGCCAATAGTCACGCTTGTCGCCCCATTCCAAGCTGTCAATGGTCTGGCCGGTGATTTCACGATCATGAATTTCGCGCAGCCGTGTTCCGGCGAGGCGAATGGTGCTGCGCGCCAAATCCTCGGCGACATCCACCAGGCTGATGCCCGGCAGCAGCCTTGCCATCTGGCTCGGCTTGATATCCTGTCTTGTTGGTATCGCCCGCCCGGCACAGCACAACAGCCAATAGTCATATAGCTGTCGATGCTCTGGCACGACGAGCTGCGCGCGAAACGCGCTGCATTCCGTTTTCTTAGACATTGCCGCCCCACACCCGAATCGCCCCTGCAATTCGCCTGCCCCAGTTATGAATCCACGATTCGTGATCCGCAAGAGTCGGCGACCAAAAATTTAGGATTTATTTACGATTGGCAATTGCACTCAATGTGCGGGCGCATAGGGGCCGCTGTGGGTCGAAGCCCAGTCCCAATAGGTGAGAAGAATGCGGGCCTTATTGAAGGACAGTTGGTCAAACACGGCTTGCACTTCATCAAGGCTGCGTTGCGGATCAATCACAGGCGCGTTGCCTTGCGCCATTAACGGCAGGGCTTTTTCAACTTCGCTGCGCGGCACACCGATTGATTTAAGCAGAGCCATCAACGGTTCGCCCTGCGCATCTGAAAAGATGCGCTCCACGGTGGCCACGTTCACTTTGCCAGCTGTTGCAAGGGTTCGCATGCCTGCTTCGCGCTCGTTGCCCATCACCTGTTCCATGGCATGGCCAATGGTGCTCAACTCCAAGATTTGGGTTGGTTCAGCAGATTCAGCCTCGGTACCCATGGTGATTTTCAAAATCTTGGTGAGCATTTCTGAATCGGTCAGGAAGCGAGAGAGCAAATAGCGGCGCAGTTGCGCTGGTGCCAACCAGAACAGTTCGAAAGCAAAGTGGACGGGCAGATCGCTGCGGGTGCAGAGCGGCGCCAGGAGTTCCGGATTGTCTCCGACATTGGCGGCCAAGGCGGCAAAGCCTTCTTGCGGAATTTCAGCACCTTGATTGCGAGCCAGCGTCAGCAGCACCGAGCCATCTTTTGACCGGGCCAGCGCTTCGGCAACGGGCCGTGAGATCTTGCGTCGCCGCGCCAGAAGACGACACTTGGCAACGTCTGCCTTCTCAATCACGGCGAAAAGGTCTTCGTCCGGAATATGCGAACAATCTTCGAGCAACGGGCCTGCAATGGAAAGATCAGACTCGCCGATCAAGCGCGAGACGAGAAAGGGCGGTGGGGCCTCCATGATGGCGAGACGCTTGGCCAAAGTTGTGCGCATCTTCGGTGAAAGTTGCGGCAGCATGCGCAGCAATGTGTCTGCCGCCAGCGCCCGTTCCTGAGGCTGGCCACCACCAGCACTGGCCGCCATCATATCAAGTAGCGAGCGCGCCAGTTCAGTCTTGTCGGCTTCCTGCTCTGGTGTCTGGGCAGGAGGTGCAGCTGGCGCTTTGGTGTTGCGTTTGAAGCGACCTGGGTCCGGTAGCTGGTTGAAATCATCCTGGGTCTTGCGGCTGTACAACAGGCGCTTTGGCATGGAGAGATGAGAAGCCGCATGTAGTTGCGCAAGCTCGGGCTTCGTTTCGACGATTGGCTCTGGCGTGGCATTTTCGATAACTGCCTCGCGTTTTGGCTCGGCAGGCTGTTCAACGGCCTGATCATGGGCTACAGGCCCAGGAGCTACCCCAAACATTTCTGGAACGAGAGGCGCTTGGGCCGCAGTAACTGGAATTGAAACTTCTATTTCGACGGCGGCAGCAGATTCAGCAATCATTGGCGCAGAAACCAGCTCCGTTGCGAGTTCGGCGTGAATATTGAATTGCGATTGATCGTCATCTGTTTCTGTCTGCTCGCGCGCAATCGGTGCGGGAGCAAACAGTGGTGCAAATTGCAGATCGGGAATGGATGGTGCTGAAGACGCGGCAGGCTTTTTTAAAAGTGCGGTCAGCCTGCGGAATGAGTCCGCGCTCACACTGCGGCGCTGGGTATCACCCGCGCCGATGTGACCGCCAAAACTGTCATTCAAGCCGACAGCTATCGATAAATTCTCACCCATCACCTGGCACCAAAGCGCGGGAACGCTTCAAATATGATTAATTATCGCCCGTGGGTTGCATTAACGCCAACAATGGTTGCGGCCATGGTAAACGGAAGGTAAATTCTTTCGGAGAGAGACTCATCCCACATGACCAAAGCCAACCAGCCTGACCCCATTCATCCGGCGTTGAAAATTAATTGCAAATGAAGAAACTCGTGAAACAGATTGCCGCCCCGGTGGCCAAGCGTGTGCCCACTGCCGAGACCTGGCACGGCTTTAAAAAGCATGACGACTATAAATGGTTGAAGGCTGAAAACTGGCAAGAGGTGATGCACAAGCCGGAGGCCTTGCCCAAGGACATTCGTACCTATCTTGAGGCGGAAAACCGCTACTTCAAGGCGCAGATGGCCGACACCGCACCCTTGCAGAAAAAGCTGTTTGCCGAACTCAAGGGCCGCATCAAGGCCGATGACAGTTCCGTGCCCGCGCCGCAGGACGATTACTACTATTATTCGAGTTATAAAAAAGGCAGCCAGTATCCCTTGTATTGGCGCAAGCTGAAAGCGGGTGGCAAGGCGGAGCTGTTGTTTGATTGCAACGTGCTGGCCAAGGGCCTTGATTATTTCTCGCTGGGTGACATCGCGCTGACGCCAGATCACAAGCTGGCAGCGTGGTCGTTCGACGACAATGGCTCTGAGTTTTATGAAATTCGTGTGCGTGATTTTGTAACGGGCAAAGACAAGCGTGAGCGTTTAAAGAACACGGCAGGTGATGCCGTCTGGACCGCTGACGGCAAGAGCTTCTTCTACACGCTGCAAGACAGCAACCACCGCCCCCTCAAGACCTATCGCCATGTGCTGGGCACGAAACAGGCCGATGATGTTCTGGTCTACACCGAGAAAGACACGGGGCTTTTTACTGATGTGGACCAGACGGCTTCCGAGAAATTCATCAAGATCGACATTCATGATCATGACACGTCCGAGGTCTGGCTGATCGATGCGGCGAAACCCAAGAGCAAACCAAAACTCGTTGTCTCCCGCACAGCCAAGATCGAATATGATCTTGAACATTGGCATGACCGCTTTATCATCAAGACCAATGCGGGCGGCGCTGACGATTACAAGATCGTGGAGGCACCCCTCGATGCGCCAGACTTGACCCATTGGAAAGACTTGATCCCCCACCGACCCGGCATTTTCATTGTTGGCTTTGGCGTGTTCAAGGATTGGATGGTGCGGCTGGAGCGCGAGAACGCCCTGCCCCGCTTGGTGATCCGTAACATGCACTCAGGCGAAGAACACCAGATCGCATTCGAAGAAGAGGCCTATTCCCTGGGCTTTGGCGAGATGCGCGAATTTGAGACTGATATTCTGCGTTTCAGTTACTCATCGCCGACCACGCCTGCGCAAGTTTTTGACTATAACATGCGGACACGGACCCGTGACTTGCGCAAGACGCAGGAAATTCCTTCAGGCCACAACCCCCCCGACTATAAAGCGCGGCGCGTGATGGCGCCATCGCACGATGGCGAGATGATCCCTGTCACCCTGCTCTACCATACATCCACCCAGCTTGATGGCACGGCGCCGCTGTGGCTTTATGGCTATGGCTCTTACGGCATGTCGATGCCCGCAGGTTTCAACAGCAATGTGCTTTCACTGGTCAATCGCGGCTTTGTTTACGCCATCGCGCATATTCGCGGCGGGCAGGAGAAGGGACGGCGCTGGTACAAGCAGGGCAAGCTTGAACACAAGACCAACACGTTCAAGGATTTCATTTCTTCGGCGCGCTATCTCATCGCCGAGAACTTCACCTCTGCTGGCATGATCGTGGCGCAAGGCGGCAGTGCGGGCGGCATGTTGATGGGGGCCGTGACCAACATGGCACCAGAGCTTTTCGGTGCCATTGTTGCCGAAGTGCCGTTTGTTGATGTGTTGACCACCATGCTGGATGACACGCTGCCTTTGACGCCCCCGGAATGGCCGGAATGGGGCAATCCCATTACCAGCGAGGCCGCCTATAAAACCATCGCCAGCTATTCACCCACAGACAATGTGCGCGAACAAGCCTATCCCAACATTTTGGCGGTGGGTGGATTGACTGACCCGCGCGTCACCTATTGGGAGCCGGCCAAATGGGTGGCGCGGTTGCGGGCGCTCAAGACCAACAACAATGTGTTGATGCTGAAAACAATTATGACAGCGGGGCATGGTGGTGCGTCGGGCCGGTTTGAGCGCTTGAAGGAAGTGGCCGAGGTTTATGCCTTCGGCCTCAAAGCTTGGGGGAAAGCTGATGCTGATTGAAGCTTCCAAAGCCTGCCTCCTGTTGGTGGATGTTCAAGAACGGCTTTTGCCCGTGATGCATGAACCAGAGCGCGTGGCCGAGAATTGCGCGGTGTTGCTGCAAGCCGCCGAGAAGCTTGATCTGCCGATCATTGTTTCGGAACAATATCCCAAGGGCTTGGGACCGACGATCCCTGAGCTTGAACACAGGGGTGCGATGATTTTTGACAAGCTGGCGTTTTCCGTGTGGCGCAGCGAAAATCTCAAAAGCCATTTCACCAAAATGGAAGAGAGCGGCTTCAAGCATGTGGTGATTGGCGGGATTGAGGCGCATGTTTGCGTGTTGCAATCGGCGCTGGATTTGCGCAGGGCCGGATTTGAGGTTTTCGTAGTGGCCGATGCCGTTTCCTCGCGGTCTGAGGAATCCGTTGATCTGGCACTGGTGCGAATGCGGGCGCAAGGTGTTCACGTGATCAACGTGGAAATGGCGATCTTTGAATTGGCGGGCAAAGCAGGCACGCCGGAATTCAAGGCGCTTTCGGCTTTGATCAAGTGAATGGGTGAAGCAATGGCAAAACTGGCGGATTTCAATTGGGAAGACCCACTCGATCTGGAAAGCCAATTGACCGACGAAGAAAAGATGATTCGCGATGCGGCACGGGCTTTCGCGGCTGACAAGTTGCAACCGCGGGTGAAAATGGCCTTTCGTGAAGAGCGGTTTGACCGAGAGATCATGAGCGAGTTGGGGGCCATGGGCTTTCTCGGCATGATGACGGGCGAGCACTATGGTGGTGCCGGGCTTGGCTATGTGGCTTACGGCCTTGTGGCGCGCGAAATTGAACGGGTGGATTCTGGCTATCGCTCCGCGATGAGTGTGCAGAACTCACTTGTCATGCATCCCATTGAAGAATTCGGCAGCGAAGAACAGAAGAAGAAATATCTGCCCAAGCTGGCCAGCGCAGAAATGATCGGTTGTTTTGGGTTGACGGAGCCTGATGCTGGTTCTGATCCCGGCGGCATGACCACACGCGCCAAGAAAACATCCGACGGTTATGTGTTGAATGGTGCCAAGATGTGGATCACCAATTCGCCGATTGCGGACATTGCCGTGGTCTGGGCCAAGGATGAGGCGGGCGATATTCGCGGCTTTGTGGTTGAGCGCGGGGCCAAAGGTTTCTCCACACCGGAAATCAAGGGCAAGGTTTCACTGCGCGCTTCAATCACGGGCGAGATCGTTCTTGACAATGTTGAAGTGCCTGAGGGCGCGATGCTGCCCAAGGCCAAGGGATTGGGCGGGCCGTTTTCATGTTTGAACAAAGCGCGCTTCGGCATTGCCTGGGGTGTCTTGGGGGCGGCGGAAGATTGCTGGCACAGGGCGCGGCAATATACGTTGGACCGCAAGATGTTTGGCAAGCCGCTGGCGGCCACGCAGCTGATCCAAATGAAACTAGCCCAGATGCAAACTGAAATTACTCTGGGCCTGCACGGGTGCCTCGCCCTGGGGCGCGGCCTGGAGCGCGGCACGATGGCACCGCCAGCCATATCACTGATGAAGCGCAACAATTGCCTGAAGTCTCTCGATATCGCGCGCATGGCGCGGGATATGCACGGCGGCAACGGCATCTCGGATGAGTATCACGTGATCCGTCACATGGTGAACCTTGAAACCGTCAACACCTATGAAGGCACAGCCGATGTCCATGCGCTGATCCTTGGGCGGGCACAAACGGGGCTGCAGGCATTTTCGTGAGGGCATGCCTCGCCATCGTATTGAGTACGATGGTGGGCTGTGCAATTCCTGCACTGGCCAATGATGTGCCTTGGCCACAACTGGCGCCTGGTGAAATTGAAACTGTTGATGACACCGGCAATGTTCCAAGCACCGCACTCGCTGCGGCGGGGTTGGCATCGGCACAAGCGCGGCGCGATGTTCATTTCACTTTCTTCAAAGCTGCGCATGGGCATGAGTTTGTAATCATTGCGCCGTGTTGCGGTGAAAATGGGTCTGGCACTTCACTGTTTGAACGCGATGGCGGTGCAGTCAAAACTATTGCATTGGTGATGGGAAATCCTTTGTTCGGGCTCAGCGCACAAGATCAGGCAACATCAATCAAGATCGATGCCGGAGCCGTCGCCTTGCGGGCCCGTATCGCTTGGCCGGAATGTGAACAGGGTGTGTGGGGTTACTACTACCGTTTCAATGAGGCCGACAGCCCGGTGCTTCTCAGTGTCATCGACACGGGTTGCGCGCATCTTGGGGTGCGCGAGCTTTATCACGCGTTGAGCATTGATGTGGGCCACTGGTGGATGCAGTGACTTTGCCTAACGTGCCCACATAAGTTTTGCCGCCATGGCAAGAGAGACGATCACCAGCAAGGGCCTGATGATTCTTGAGCCGTTTTTGATGGCCAGTCTAGCGCCCAGTTGCGCACCGATGATTTGGGCGAGGCCCATTACCAGGCCAGTCAGCCACAGGATTTTTCCACCTGCCGCAAACATCAGAAGCGCTGCAATGTTGGAGGTGAAATTGAACAGCTTGGTGCGGCCCGTGGCTTCAATCAGGCCAAGGCCGAAGAGTGTGACCAGCGACAGCATGAAGAAGGAGCCCGTTCCGGGGCCGAAGATGCCGTCGTAGAATCCGATCAGCGGTGCAAAGACATAGGTGAATGCAGGCGAGGGCAGTTTTGGCTTTGTGTCTTCGTGACTGAGGCGGGGTGCCAAGGCAAAGTAGAGGGCAATCAAAATCAACAAGGGCGGCAGGGCGGCATTGAGAAATTGCTTTGGCGCGTAGGCCACCGCCGCCACACCCAAGGCCGCGCCGACAAAGACCATGGCGATTGTGGTGAGATGCGCCTGTGGTTTCAGCAGGCCTTTTTGCCAAAATGTGGCGCTGGCCGAAGCCGTTCCGAAAGTGCCTTGCAACTTATTGGTGGCCAGTGCTGTGACTGAGTCCAGCCCCGCCAGCAAAAGTGCTGGCAAGCACAAGAGCCCTCCGCCACCGGCAATGGAATCAACAAAGCCCGCAACAAGCGCCGTGAGGGCCAAAAGTGCCAGGGTGGAAAGCGAGATCATTCGGCCTTTACACCAACCATCATCATGTGCAGCATTTGCTCCTCAAGGCTGTGCAACGGCATTTCGAGCGGAAGCCTGTGCGCGTGTTTCAACATAGATAATCCGTGTACGCAGGACCACACGTGAAGCCCCGCCGCTTGCGCGCGGGCGGGGCCTGTAATTTCCTCGACGGCTTCAACCAATTGGCTCCATGCCGCAAAGGATGTGCCGACAAGGCGGGGCGTCATGGCGCATTGGTTGCGCGCGCCGAACATCAATTGATAGGCCGCTGGACGCGCTGCAGCAAAATGCAGATAGGCCCTGCCCATGGCCAGAAGCCGGGCCTCGGCGGTTTGCGATGGCGAATCTTGTGCGGCGTTCGCCAGCGCCGTAACGAAGCTTTCGAAGCCACGCGCAGCGATTTCGCCGAGCAGATGGCCCATGGTTGGGAAGTGGTGTTTGGGGGCGGCATGCGACACGCCGGCGCGGCGGGCGATCTCACGCAAGGAGACTTGCTCCACCGCCATTTCGGCCAGCGCCTCTTCGCCGGCCGCAATCAGGCGCTCATGAAGATCGCCATGGTGATAGGGTTTTGGTGTGCTTGTTTCTTCCACAGCCCGGTTTAAGTGGCTGGATCAATCTTGACAACGTAAAAATATATCTTGACGATGACAACATAATCTGTTCATTATGTTGACAGTGTCAATTTTAGGAGATGTTATGTCGGCTGATCAAGTGTTTTCTTTGGCCAGCGGAGTCGCGGTCATCGGGTGGATCGTCCTCGCTGCAGGGGCTTTGCTACGGCACGACTTCCATGTGACCACCCTCGCGGGCCGTATCTGGCCCTTGGGGTTGGCAGCGATCTACACGGCGCTCATCATCTTCTTCTTCCGCTCGGCCCCCGGCGGTTTTGACTCACTGGCCCATGTGCAACTGCTTTTTACCTCGCCCTGGGCGGCCACGGCGGGCTGGGTTCACTACCTAGCCTTTGATCTCTTCGTCGGTGCGTGGATCACAGCTGAAGTTCTACGTCTTGGCATCGTACGGCTGGTATTGATTGTGCTTTTGCCGCTGACCTTTCTGTTTGGTCCTGTCGGGCTTTTGACTTTCTTCGCTGCAAAGGCGGCGCTGTTAAACAAAGAGGTGTTGGCATGAGTTCCACAGCCCAACACAGCCAGTTCATTTCCAACTCACCCATTGCCCGCCTGTTCGCAGATATCAGGCGCGGCAATGCGGCGCTTTGGGTTTCCACTGTGGGCATGGCGCTGGGTGCCATTGTTTGCAGCGGATTGATGGCGTTCGACACCCGCGGCTTCAATGGCATTGATGTTTGGGACAAGCCAGCGAAGTTCTTTCTCTCGCTCGCGGTACAATATGCCACGGTGAGCTTTGCTCTGTCCCTCATCCCTTCATCGCGCGGCACACGCATCGCCGTCTGGTTGATGATCGCCGCGGGCTGGGGCGAAGTGGCCTATATTGTTTACCGCGCGGCACTGGCTGAGGCCTCGCATTTCAACAGCAGCTCCATTGCCGCCCAAGTCGCTTACGGATTGATGGGGTTTGGCGCGTTGACGCTGACGGCCACGGCCTTCTTCATCGGGTGGCGGGTTTGGCGGGTGCGTGGGCAAAGCTTGATCACTGAGGCCACGAGCCTCGGCCTGATGCTGGGTATGGCTGTGGGAATGGCGGCAGGGGTCTATATGAGCGCCCAGACCAGCCATTGGGTGGGCGGCGAATTGAGTGATGCGCATGGGCTTGGCTTCTTCTCGTGGTCGACCACGGGTGGCGATTTGCGGGTGGCGCATTTCATTGGGCTTCATGCAGCGCAAATTATCCCTTTGGCAGCGTTGAGCGGTGACAAACGGATGGTTTATGCGGTGGCTGGTCTGAGTGTTGCATTTACTGCGGCAACGTTTGTTCTGGCCCTGATGGGTATTCCCTTGCTGAGAGGTTAGGCAGATGTATCATTTGATCATTCGCCGCAAAGTGCGGACTTTGTTTCAGGCCATCAACAATGGTAACGCCCAGCCTGTCATCGCGGGATTTGCGCAGAAGTTCGAGCATGTGTTCATCGGTGACCACGCGTTGGGCGGCACGCGGCGTGACGTTGCGGCGACAGAAGCCTGGTATAAAAGGCTTTTCAGATTGGTGCCGGATATTCATTTCGACTTGCACCATATCGATGTGCAAGGCCCACAGTGGAAGACGCTTGCCGTTGTCGAATGGACGGAAACCAACAGCGGCACAGACGGCGTTAAAACATCAGCGCGTGGCGTGCATGTCGCGCATATTTCCCGGGGGAAGATAACGCGGCTGGTGATTGTTCCAGACATGGTGAAACTCACCGGAACACTTGAGCGGATTTTCGCCAAAGGTGTTGTCGAGGCCAAGGCTGTACCTATCCAGAGTTAGTCATTGCCGCGAATCTGTCGCCATGTCATGAGCCCCGCTCACACACGTGCGGAGCCATCGATTTGCCGAAATACAAAATTCTCAGAGATGTGTTCGGCTATGACAGCTTTCGGCCCGGGCAGGAAGCGATTGTGGATCACTTGCTGGCGGGGCGCAATGTTCTCGCAGTGATGCCCACGGGGGCTGGCAAGTCGCTTTGCTTTCAAATCCCCGCGCTTGTCAAAAATGCTCTCACCATCGTCGTTTCACCTTTGGTGGCTTTGATGCAGGATCAAGTGGCCGCGTTGAAACTGGCGGGCGTTGCGGCTGAGACCATCAACTCCGCCGCCTCGCGCGAAGAGAACGTGGAAATCTGGCAACGGGTGGCATCAGGCGTCGTGCGCATTCTTTATCTGGCACCTGAGCGCCTGATGACAGAGCGCATGATCAGTGCCTTGCAACGCTTGAATGTCGCCATGATCGCGGTGGATGAGGCACATTGCATTTCGCAATGGGGCGCTTCCTTCCGGCCGGAATATGACGCCTTGCAGAATTTGAAATCGTCCTTCCCCGGGGTGCCAATTGGGGCCTTCACCGCCACGGCGGATGAGACAACCCGGCGCGACATGGTGGCGAAACTTTTCGGAGGCAAGGCGGAAGTTTTTGTTTCAGGCTTTGATCGTCCCAATATCAAGCTGACCGTCGAACGCAAGGCCAATAGCAAGAAGCAATTGCTGGCTTTCATGCAAGAGCATCGTGGCGACAGCGGCATTGTCTATGCGCTGTCGCGCAAGAAGACGGAGGAATGGGCGGCATTTTTGAAAGACGAAGGCTTCAAGGCTTTGCCCTATCATGCGGGCATGTCGGCGGAGGCACGGGCTGAAAACCAGAATATTTTCATGGCCGAGAAAGGCATTGTGGTTTGCGCCACCATTGCCTTTGGCATGGGCATCGATAAGCCAGACGTGCGCTTTGTGTTTCACGCTGACCTGCCAGGCAATCTCGATTCCTATTACCAGGAAATTGGCCGCGCGGGCCGCGATGGTGAGGCGGCGGATGCGCATATGATTTTCGGCATGCAGGACGTGGTGATGCGCCGCAAATTCATTGATCAGGAAGGTGGCGCAGAAAACGCCGTTAAACTGCAACACCGGCGATTGCGCGCCTTGGTCAACTATTGCGAAGTCACTTCCTGTCGGCGGCAAGTGTTGCTGGCTTATTTTGGTGAAGGCTCTCAGCCCTGCAACAATTGCGACGGCTGTCTGGGTTATGGCACGTTGGATCAAACTGCTGCTCCTGTTTCGAGGCGGGCCGAGCGCAGCAGGCGCAACGCCGAATATGCCCAAGGCATCGATGCGCGCGGTGAGGCGTTGTTGGTACAGCTCAAGGCCCTGCGCATGAAGCTTGCCAAGGCACGCGGCGTTGCGGCATATGTGATCTTCTCCGATAAATCACTCATCGACATGGCCACCCGGAAACCGCTGACACGCTGGGATTTCGGCGAAGTGCACGGCGTGGGTGCTGCCAAGCAGGATCAGTTCGGTGCGGTGTTTCTGGAAGCGATCACCACGTTTGTGCGAGAGCAACAAACCAGAGCTTGAATAAGGTGCAACGATGCAACGCAACTTCGGCTAGTGGTATTGGCCCGAATGGTGCCATCGGCGTGACAATCCCCTGGCTGCGTGTTAGCGTCTTTGGAAATTCGCATTAAGCGGATAGCATGGGAGAAACAAATGGCTGAAATAACAAATGGTGTGAGCTGGCTTGCCGTGATCGCTGGCGCAGTGGTTTCATTTTTGCTGGGCTGGCTGTGGTATTCGCCCAAATTGTTTGGCGAAAAATGGGCGGCGGGTTCGGGCGTGAAGATGGGCTCGGGGGACCAGATGCCAGCCGGTGCCATGGCGTCACAGGCGATCGGCTTGCTGCTGATGAGCTGGTTTGTGGGTGTGACGGCCGTATCGTCCGCCCTTTATACAGTGATCCTGGCGACGGTGGCTTTCGCCGTCCTCGGTTATTCAGGCGGAAGTTTCAGCGGTAAATCGGCCTATGCACGCTATGTCGATGCAGGTTATTGGATTGCCTGCCTGGTGGTGATGATCATTTGCGAGGGTCTGATCCGCCATATGTGAGGGAGCAATCTGCGTTGCTTTTCTTGCAAGTGGGCATTCAAGCGCCTAGATAATCTCCATCAAACAATGGAGAAAAAAGATGGCTCTTGAACTGCCCGCCCTGCCCTATGCCTATGACGCATTGGGCCCATATATGTCGAAGGAAACCCTGGAGTTTCACCACGACAAGCATCACATGGCCTATGTGACCAATGGCAACAACCTGTTGAAGGATTCGCCGTTGGCCACTGCTTCCATCGAAGACATTTGCAGAGTTGCCTTTGCCGACAAGGCCCAGGGACTGATCAACAACGTGGGCCAGCATTACAACCACAATCATTTCTGGAACTGGATGAAGCCAAATGGCGGCGGCAAGAAGATTCCTGCCGCGCTGCAAAAGGCGATTGATGCCGATCTCGGTGGTTATGACAAGATGCGCGCTGATTTTGTGCAAGCAGGCCTGACGCAATTTGGTTCCGGTTGGTGCTGGATTGTCAAAAAGGATGGTAAGCTTTCGATCAGCAAGACACCCAACGGCGAAAACCCGCTGATGCATGGTGCTTCGCCCATCCTCGGCTGCGATGTGTGGGAACACAGCTATTACATTGACTACCGCAACGCCCGTCAGAAATACCTTGAAGCCTTTGTCGATAATCTGGTGAACTGGGAATATGTCGAACAGATGTTTGCTTCGGCCTGATTGTGGCACCCGTCTTTGACGGACATAACGACCTTCTCTTCCGGCTGTGGCAGAAAGACCCTGCTACAGCCGTATTGGGTTTTGTTGATGGCGAACAGGGCGGCCAACTCGATCTGCCGCGCATGCATGATGGTGGCTTTGCCGGTGGCTTCTTCGCCGTCTTCGTGCCGTCAGATGGCGGAGGGCTGGCCGTCAATCACCAGACGCTCAATCCACCACCCTATAAGCAGGTGGAATATGAATCTGCTGACAAGACAATGCGCGAAATGTTGGACCTGTTTCACCGGCTGGTCGTGGAAGTTCCGGGCCGGGGCTTTCGCCACTGCCTCACCGTCGAGGACATCAAACAGGCGCGCGCGGATGGAGCCATTGCAGCCATCCTGCACATGGAAGGGGCGGAGGCAATCGGCCCCGGCCTTTCCGAGCTTGATGAACTTCATGCGCTGGGCCTGCGCTCTATCGGGCCGGTGTGGAGCAGGCCCAATGTGTTTGGCGAAGGCGTGCCTTTCGCTTGGCCATCATCACCGGACACCGGTGCTGGGTTGACGGCGGAGGGCAAAGACCTGATCCGTGCCTGCAACACCAAACGCATCATGATTGATCTTTCACACATGAACCTTAAAGGATTTTGGGATGTGGCAAATATCAGCTCTGCGCCGCTGGTGGCAACGCACAGCAATTGCCACGCCTTGACGCCTTCCGCGCGCAACCTTCTCGACGAGCAATTGCGCGGCATTGGCGAAAGCCGGGGCATGGTGGGCCTCAACTATGCCATCGACTTTCTTCAAACCGATGGCTCGATCTCAACAGCCATCGCGCCTGAAGTTCTGATCCGCCATCTTGAACACATGATCAAATTGGCAGGCGAAGATTGTGTCGGCCTCGGCTCTGATTTTGATGGCGCGCACATCCCTGATTTCATTCATGATGTCAGTGGTTTACCTCGCGTTGTTGATGCCATGCGTGAAGCTGGCTTTGGTGAGAGGCTGATTGCCAAGATCACCCATGAAAACTGGGTGCGGTTGCTCCAAGAAACCTGGGGCGCGTGAGTCAGATGCGCGCCGTTTATTATGAGCAGTTTCAGCAGCCGCCAGTGATTGCCACCTTGCCTGATCCAGCACCGGCTCGTGGCGGCGTGGTGGTAAAGGTTGAAGCCACGGGCCTTTGCCGCAGTGATTGGCATGGCTGGCAAGGCCATGACGCGGACATTCGCCTGCCCCATGTGCCGGGCCACGAATTGGCTGGTACTATCGTTGCGGTGGGCGCTGACATTCGCAATTTCAAAACGGGGGACCGAGTGACGGTGCCTTTCGTTGCGGGCTGCGGCCACTGCGCTGAATGCGCCAGTGGCAACCAGCAGGTTTGCGAAAACCAATTTCAGCCGGGTTTTACGGCCTGGGGCTCCTATGCGGAATATGTGGCGCTGGATTTTGCCGACGCCAATGTGGTGCGGCTTCCGCATGAGATGAGTTTTGAAACGGCAGCGGCGCTGGGCTGCCGCTTTGCCACATCGTTCCGCGCCGTGGTCGATCAAGGCCGATTGCGTGGCGGCGAGGTTGTCGCTGTGCATGGCTGCGGCGGCGTTGGCTTGTCGGCGATCATGATAGCTGCGGCGCTGGGCGGCGTGGTGATTGCGATTGATATTGATGACGCCAAGTTGGAGCGCGCCAAGGCAATGGGCGCAGAAAAGGTGGTCAACGCCAACAAGGTGGCAGACGTGGTGCAAGCTGTTCGGGAACTTTCAAAAGGTGGCGCGCATCTTTCCATCGACGCACTAGGCAGCCCGATCACCAGTTTCAATTCCATCTCTTGCCTCAAGCGGCGCGGGCGGCATGTGCAGGTGGGCCTGATGTTAGGCGAACATGCCACACCGGAGATTCCAATGTCGAAGGTGGTTTCGCATGAGTTGGAGATTTACGGCAGCCATGGCATGCAAGCGCATCGCTACCCCGAGATGCTGGCGATGATCCAGCGCGGCGCGTTGGCGCCGCAAAATCTGATCACGCGGCGAATCAGTCTTGATGAAGCGCCCGCCGCGCTCATGGCCATGGACAAGTTTGAAGGAAGTGGCATAACGATGATAAGGCCCTAGCGCCATTTGGCAAGCCATTTTCAAATCCATTGAAGATGCGCGCATTCGCAGTGTGGCTGTCGCGCTGTTGCTGCTCGGCTTTACCTATGCCTCAACCTTTCCCTATCAGTCGATCATTGGCATCAATCAGCTTGGGCTTTCCGAAGCGCAGATGGGGTTGCTGATTTTCGCCGTGGGTCTAACAGGGATGATCGGCAACCTGCTCTTTGGGCATTTCTCTGACTTTGCAAGCAACCGCAAAACCGCAATACTTTTTACACTTGGCACAGGCGCATTGGGATTTGGCATTTTCGCCCTTTTTCCCAGCCTCACGACTTTTCTGATTTGCCTGCTGCTGGTGATGCCGATTTCCGGCAGCACCTATTCACAGCTTTTTGCAGTGGTGCGCGCCATCACCGCTGAACACGGCCCGCGAGAGGCCGCCTCGATCAATTCCGCCATTCGCGCCTTCTATGCGCTATCGTGGATTCTGGTGCCGGGGCTGGTTGGGTTTTTCATCGCCACACGCAACAATGTGTCGGACAGTTTTGCCGTTGCGGCCCTCGCCTTTGCCCTGTGCCTTGCGTTTTACGCCACATTCGGCCCTTCTGGCGGGCGCAGTGAGGCCAGCGGGCGGGGAGGATTGGTCGGGCTGCGCGAGGCCTTCGCGCTGATATTTGAGGACCGCGTGTTCAAGCGGGTGATGGCGCTTTCGTTCATTCAGGGGCCGCATCCCCTCAATGCTGCCTTGCTGCCGCTGCTGATCACCAGCCTGCCGCATGGCTCGACGGCGGATGTGGGCATTCTGGCCGGCGTGGTCGCCGCACTTGAAATCCCCTTCATGCTGCTGGCCGCAGCATTGAACCGCCAGTGGCACACCTGGGTGCTGGTGGCGGTGGGTGGGCTCAGTCACATCACCTATCTCTTGTACCTTGGCACAGTTTCAAGCGTTCATGCCCTCTATGTGCTGGCGGCTCTCAATGCCGTAGGTGCTTCGGTTCTGCTCACCTTGCACATGAGCTATGTGCAGGAGCTTTTGCCCGAAAGGCCCGGCCTTGCCACATCACTTCTGTCCATCATCAGCGTCGTCTCACGCGGGCTGGCGGCGGTAGTGTTTGCTGCCATCGGCCTTGCCTATGCCTATGCTGGCGCCGCCGTTGCCATGGCGCTGCTGGTTTTGGGCGGTTGTGCCGCCATCGTGATGCTTGATTTCAAAGGCGGCGCGCGGCGGCGATTTACAGCCTGAAATCAAAGCTGGCCGTTTGCGGCGTTGCGCTGGTGTCGAACTTCAACAGCGCGCACGTGGGTAGACCTTGGGCAATAGTGTCATCATCGAAGGTGAGCTTGTCTCCGATCAGTGATGGGATGATGAGTTGGGTGGTCAGGCTTTTTGTCCCTGCCGTGATCTTGAAGTGAATGTGCCGCGTGCGTCCCGTATATTCGCCGGGATAGATTGAGGTGAAACTATAGGCGCCACTGGCATCCGTCGTGATGAAGCCACGAAGGGCAATGTCTCCCGGTTTGTAATTTGCAGCCGGGCCGTTGTTGTTGGGGTGATAAGAGCCAGAGGCGTCTGCATGCCAGATTTCGATCTTGGCGTTGGCCACGGGCTTAGAGATGTCGAGGCCCTCATAAATGTGACCGGAGATTTGGATGGGCGTTCCGGCCAACTGAGTGGCGTTGAGATTGCCGTCCTCCAGCGCTGCTGTACCAAAAACATAGTAAGGCCCCTCAGTGACGGCAACCGACAGGCCGCAACTGGCTTTTTCAGCGGCGGTCAACACCGTCCCACCCGGTAGGCCATTGACAATGTTGAAGGCGGAAATACCCGCCGCCAAAGCGAGGAAGATGACGGCCCCAATAACAATGTTTTTCATCCCCAACTCCTAAACTGCAAGACGGCTTGGCTTTCACAATCCATCGCACTAACGTCTGACCATGACGGCGCTTCGTCCCACAACATATCCCATTCCTCTCATCGGTTGGAAAGAGGAAGTGCACTTGCCTGAATTGGGTGGCGTGCGCATTCATGCCAAGATTGATACGGGCGCGCGCACCTCGGCGCTCCATGCGGATACAATTGCGATTTCGGGCAAACGGGTTTCCTTCAAGCTCGGCAGCCGTTGGCATGAAATGCGCTTGGTGGATGTAAAGCGTATCAAAAGTTCAAATGGTTTCAGTGAGATGAGACCCGTTGTTGAAACCGTGGTTGAAGTAGGCACGCATCGTTTTTTTACTTCCATCACGTTGACGGATCGGCGTGACATGGGGGTTCCCATGCTGCTGGGGCGCGAAGCGATCCGGGGCCATTTTCTGGTTCAGCCAGCACGCAGCTTCCTGTTACGCCCCAAGAAGGCGCGGCCATGAAAATCGCTCTGCTCACCCGGAACCCGAAACTTTATTCGCACCAGCGGATCATGGAAACTGCCGTGGGACGCGGGCATGAGATTGTGCCGATTGATTATCTGCGCTGCTACATGAACATCACCTCACGCAAGCCCGAGCTGCGCTACATGGGCGAGAAGCTCGAAGGCTTTGACGCAGTGATCCCGCGCATCGCCGCCTCGCATACGTTTTACGGCCTTGCGGTGCTTCGGCAATTTGAGATGATGGGGGTTTATCCCCTAAATGAAAGCGTCGCAATCGGCCGCAGCCGCGACAAGCTGCGCTCCCTGCAACTCTTGGCGCGTGATGGGGTGGGGCTTCCCGCTACAGCTTTTGCCAATGATGCACAGCGCACCGAGGAAATTCTGGCCCTCGTCGGCGGCGCGCCCGTGGTAATCAAGTTGCTGGAAGGTACACAGGGCATTGGCGTCGTGTTGGGCGAAACGCATAAGTCAGCCAAGTCGGTCGTCGAAGCGTTTCACGGTGCCAATGTCAACATTCTGGTGCAGGAATTTATCTCGGAAGCAGAGGGCCGCGATATCCGCGCCTTCGTCGTGGGCCGCAAAATTGTCGCGGCGATGGAACGCACGGGCCCCAAGGGCGAGTTTCGCTCCAATCTGCACCGCGGTGGCACGGCAGCAGTCACGACGCTTACACCTGCGGAAAAGACCACGGCACTCAAGGCTGCACAAAGCATGGGGCTCAATGTAGCAGGTGTGGACATGCTACGTGCCAAAGTCGGGCCGGTGGTGATGGAAGTCAATTCATCGCCTGGGCTCGAAGGCATTGAAGAGGCCTCGGGCAAGGATGTGGCCAAGGCGATGATTGAATTTCTGGAACGCGCTGCCAGGCCGGGCCATACCAGAACACGGGGTAAAGGATGAAGGCGTTTGAGTTTGGCGGAGCAAAGATTGCGCCCGGCAGCACGGAAATGATTGAGCTGGAAGTTTCGGTTCTGGCCAATAGCACGCGACTGAATTTGCCCGTTCAAGTCTCTCATGGCCAAAAGCCGGGGCCATGTTTCTTCATGTCTGGTGCAATCCATGGCGACGAGATTCAGGGCGTTGAAATCATCCGCCGGGTTCTTGCCGCGCTGAAGGGTGTAGAGATTTCAGGCACCATTCTCGCCGTGCCCATTGTCAACAGTTTCGGCTTTCTCACCCATTCTCGCTATTTGCCGGATCGGCGCGATTTGAATCGTTCTTTTCCAGGTTCGGATCGCGGTTCGCTGGCTTCACTGTTGGCCGATTTGTTTTTCGTGCAGGTCGTCCAGCGCGCGCAATTTGGTATTGATTATCATACGGCAGCACTACACCGTAGAAACCTGCCACAAATTCGCTTGGCGCCTGATGACAAGAAACTCATGGCCTTGGCGGAGGCTTTTGCGCCACCTGTTATCTTAACAGCGAAGTTGCGCGAGGGAAGTTTACGCAAGGCGGCCTTGAGCGCGGGCGTGCAAATGCTGCTTTATGAAGGCGGCGAAGCGTTGCGCTTTGACGAAATGGCCATTGATACGGCTGTGCAAGGCACCCTTCGCTTGCTGAAGTCCATCGGCATGATTGAGACAGCACCGGGTGCTCCTCCCCATGCCGCAAGTTTCCATTCAAGTTCCAGCTCCTGGCTGCGCGCGCCCGAAGGCGGCATTCTACATTCCTTGCGCCGGGCCGGAGACAGGGTTGCGGCGGGCGAAGATGTGGGTGTGATCACCGGACCCTTGGGCGAGAGCCCAACTTCCGTTGTTGCCGAAGATGCCGGCATGATCATCGGCCGCACCAATTTGCCGATTGTGAACCGGGGGGACGCGTTGTTCCACATCGCAAGGCTGAAACCCAAAGCCCGCGCCGCCATTCAGGCCGTGCCGGATGAAGATGAGATTATTTAGTTTTCAATGCCCCGTCGTATAGGCGGCCTTGCCCCAGAGTTCCTTCACGCGGGCATCGCGGCCACAGGCTTGGCGATAATCCTCATAGGCATCGGCCTGTTTGATCCAGCCAAAGCGGGTGAATACGCGGTTCTGGCCGAGGTAGTAATTCTGGTGATAGGCTTCAGCGTCAGCAAAAGTGGTGAAGGCACGAATGGGAGTCACAATCTTTTGGCCCAGTGCCTTTTCAGCTTCGGCCTTGGCGGTTTCCGCAGCCTGCTTTTGGGCGTCATCCATCGTGAAGATCACCGAGATATAGGCATCACCGCGATCACAAAACTGGCCGCCACCGTCGACAACATCGGTCGAACGCAAGAAGGTGGCCACCAGATCGGCATAGCTTACCACATCAGGATCGAAGCTCACTTTGACGGCTTCCTGATTGCCCACATGGTTGCGATAGGTCGGATTCTTGATGGTGCCGCCAGCATAGCCCGAGATAGTTTCAGTTACACCTTTGACCTTGTCAAAGTTTGATTCCACACACCAGAAACAGCCACCTGCAAAGATGGCGGTTTCGGATTTGGCCTGGGCCTGCAAGGCGGCAAGCGGCATCAGAATAAAGGCCAGGACAAAGGTGATCAGCAATTTGCGCATGTGGTTCTCCATCCTCAGAAAATAGGCCCTGTTTCGCCATTTGACCAATCAAACCCACACACGAGATTGTGAGAAACACGAATACATGGCAAACAGTGTGCGGGGTGATTTGGGGAAATACATGAAAATTCCACGCCGCGCTTTGATTTCAGCGCCGATATTTCTGGTGAAATCGAGCAGTACAATGGCGGCTGGCACCTTCGACCTTGGTTCTGTTTTGGTCAAGGCCAGGCTGGAAGGTGGCGTTGTCAATGTGCCCCCTGGACGACATGAGGCCAATGGCTTGTTGATTGATTTTCCGCTGCAGCTTGTGGGCGTGCCTGGCCAAAGTGTTCTCACCACACGAGGTGGCGCGCCGATCCTCACCATTCAGAACTGCGCGGATGTCACGCTCTCAGGCCTCAGTTTTGAAGGTGCCGTAAAACCGATGAGTGATGACCTGCCCGCGCTTGTGGTCGGGTGGAAGGTGGAGCGGCTGACGGTTGAGGCTTGTCGCTTCAGCAAGAGCGGGCGCACGGGATTGAAAATCGAAGAGTGTTCCGGTGTCATCAAAGATTGCCACTTTCATGCGATCAAGGACGCCGCGGTGACTGCCGTCGACTCGCGCGGGTTGATGATCTCCAACAATGCGGTGGACGATATCGGCAACAATGGCATTCAGGTGTGGCGGCATAAGCTGGAAGAGGACGGCACACAGGTGATCGGCAATCGCGTTTCCAACATTCGGTCAGAATCGGGTGGGGATGGGCCCAATGGCAATGGCATCAGCGTGTTCAACGCGGGCGGCGTGATTGTGGCCAACAACCGGGTGACGGATACGGTCTATTCCTGCATCCGCTGCAATTCCGGCAGCAATATACAGATCATCGGCAATTCTATGGCGCGTTCACAAGAAACAGCGCTTTATGTTGAGTTCAATTTTCAGGGCGCTGTCGTGGCTAATAATGTCATCGAAGACGCAGCGCATGGAATTTCTATCACCAATCTTGATGTGGGCGGACGAATGGCAACCTGCACGGCCAATCTGGTGCGCGGGCTGCGCGGCAGCAAAACCACGGCAGCGACAGATGGTGTCGGCATTCACTGCGAAGCGGAAACCATTGTCTCCAACAATGTGATTGAGGACGCCGAGACAATCGGCATCAATTTGGGATGGGTCGATTTCTGCCGCAACGTCACAGCACAGGGCAATGTGATCCGCAATTGCGGGCAAGGCATTGGCTTTTCCGTTTCAGATGGTGCCAAGCAAGTTGTAATCGCCGGGAACATCATTTCAAAAGTGTCCAAGGGCGCCATTGTCGGCATGAGGGGCGACCAGCAAGCGACAGGTGATTTTCTCAAGGACGAGAAGAAGGTCCCAGCACACGTCTATATGTATGGCAATGTGGTTACGGGGTAGCCCGCACACTTCCCACTGAAATCTTGCGCCAGTTGGTCAAGGGTTGGGCTGCAAAGCTTGTAAGGCTTTGACGCTCATTGTCGTTCCACACATCCAGCTTCGCCAGCATGTGCGCCACAGCCACTTCGGCCCCACGGCTCGTACCATCATCGCATTTCAGGGCAAAGCCCAAGCCCGCATGGGCAATGGTGCCGCAGAACACGCCCTCGGCGCCAACCTTGATGAAGAGGCGCGGCACGGCTTGCATTACCTTGGTATCAAAACGGTCGGTGCCAGCAATCAGTAATGGATGGTTTCGGGCAGCGCGCAAAATCAATCGGGCAGCTTCGTTCTCCGCATCGGCAAGCCGCGCGAAACCCAAGGCCAGTTTGTTCATGGGGAGCGCCCAAGTGGGAACCGAGCAGCCATCAATGCCCATTGGTGCTTGTGCAATATTCACATTACAATAACGCGAGAGCGTGGCGGCAATGGCTTGTTGCACCGGATGATCTAGTTTCACATAGCCTTCGAGCGGTGCTGCGAGATGTTTGGCCAGCGCCAACATGCCTGCGTGTTTGCCGGAGCAATTGTTATGGACTTGCAGGGGCTTCTCGCCATGTCGCACGAGGTCGTAAGTCGCTTCGCGGGCCGTTGGCATATGCGCGCCGCATTCGAGGCAGATTTCACCGATGCCTGCCTTGGCGAGGATCGACCGGGCCACGCGCACATGTTCCGCTTCACCGGAATGGGATGCGCAACATAAGGCGATTTCTGCGTCATCAAGACCAAAGCGTTTGGCGGCACCACTTTCGATCAAAGGTACACACTGAAAGGCCTTAATGGCGGAACGTGGGAAGAAGGCGGCTTCATGATCGCCAGCGCTGGCGACGGTCGTGCCGGTTGCGTCCAAAACGACAAAAGCCCCCCGGTGGCGGCTTTCTGGCGTGTCGCCCCGGAAGACTTCGGCGATTACAGGATTTGTCATCCCCCTCGCATAGCAGGCTGGAAAAACCATTCAAGGTGTTGCATCCTGAGGTTTTTGGCGTGGTGTTCAATTGATCTATGACCTCTTCATTATCGGCGGCGGCATTAATGGCACAGCAATTGCCCGCGATGCGGCAGGCCGCGGGCTTTCAGTGTGTCTGGTGGAACAGAACGACCTTGCCTCGGGCACGTCTTCGGCCTCAACCAAACTCATCCACGGCGGCCTCCGCTATCTTGAATATTATGAATTCCGTTTGGTGCGTGAGGCGTTGATTGAACGCGAAGTGCTGCTCAATGCGGCACCCCATATTATTTGGCCGCTGCGCTTTGTGTTGCCGCATCATGCGGGGCTTCGGCCGCGCTGGCTGATCCGTCTTGGCCTGTTTCTTTATGATCACCTCGGCGGGCGCAAGATCTTGCCGGGCACGCGCAGCGTCGATCTCACCCATGACGAAGTCGGCGTGCCCTTGCGTGAAGAATTCACCCATGGTTGGGAATATTCTGATTGCTGGGTGAATGATGCACGGTTGGTGGCGCTTAACGCAGTTGACGCCAAGGCCAAGGGCGCTGTCATCCGTACGCGGACAACATGCCGCGATGCGGTGCGTGGACCCGAGGGCTGGCAGTTGACCATTGAGAACGGCGGCAAACAAGAGGTGTTGCAATCCAAATTCCTTGTCAACGCCGCCGGGCCGTGGGTGAGCGAGGTTCTGGCCAAAGTGGTGCACCAGACAGAGCCCGCGAAAGTGCGCATGGTCAAAGGCAGCCATATTGTGGTGGACAGGCTTTATGACCATGACAAATGCTATATTTTCCAAAATGGTGATGGCCGGGTTGATTTTGCCATTCCCTATGAAGACAAGTTCACGCTGATCGGCACAACAGACCTCGACTATCAAGGTGAGCCGGGGCGACCTGACATTACAGATGACGAAGTTGAATATTTGCTTGGGGCAGTGAAAGCTTATTTCAAGCGGCCGATCGCCAAGGACATGATCCGCTGGAATTATTCAGGCATTCGCCCGCTTTATGATGATGGCGCCACGGCGGCACAATCGGCGACGCGGGATTATGTTTTGAAACTGGAGGGCGATGCGGGCCAGCCGCAAATGCTTTCCGTCTTTGGTGGCAAGATTACCACCTCGCGCAAGCTCGCTGAAGCTGCGCTGGCGAAGATTGCGCCGTTCTTTCCGGGCATGAAAAAGCCTTGGACGGCGGGCGCGAAATTGCCCGGTGGTATGGCCTATGCCGATGTGCCCGCCTATATCGCTGCGCAGCAGAAGAAATATTCTTTCCTTAAACCGCAAAATGTGGGGCGGTTGTTTCACGCCTATGGCACGCGGATGGAAGAGATTTTACAGAATGCGCGTTTTGCCAGCGATTTGGGCGCGAGCTTCGGGCCACTTTCTGCGAATGAAGTTGAATATCTGAAGCGCGAAGAATTTGCGATGACTTCAGATGATGTTCTCTGGCGGCGTTCCAAATTGGGCCTCCACATGAAGCCGGATGAAATTGAAGCTTTAAAAGCCTATCTGGGCGAGACAACAGTGGCGGCAAAGCCAAGCCGCAAGAGAGCCAAGGCCGATGGCTGATTTCATTCTGGCGATTGACCAAGGCACGACTTCAACACGAGCCATTGTGTTTGATGCGAAACTCAAAGTGCGGAGCGTGGGCCAGAAGGAATTCAAACAGTACTATCCCACCTCCGGCTGGGTGGAACATGATGCAGAAGAAATCTGGCGCAGCGTTTTGGCCACCGTCAAATTGGCGATCAAGAAGGCCAAGGTAAAGCCCAGCCAAATCAAATCCATTGGCATCACCAACCAGCGCGAAACGACTGTGGTCTGGGATCGCAGGACGGGCATGCCGATCCACAAAGCCATCGTCTGGCAGGACCGGCGCACCGCAGATATTTGCGCGGTGTTGAAGGCGCAAGGGCACGAGGTCCTGTTCACGCAGCGCACAGGCCTGTTGCTCGACCCCTATTTCTCCGGAACCAAGATCGCCTGGCTTCTCGATCACGTGCCCGGTGCCCGCGCCAAAGCCGAGGCGGGAGAGCTTTGCTTCGGCACGATTGATACCTTCCTCATCCACCGCCTGACGGGTGGCAAGGTTCACGCCACCGATGCCACCAATGCTTCGCGCACACTTCTCTGCAACATCCACACGGGGCAATGGGATAATGCGTTGCTGGCGCTGCTCAAGGTCCCGCGCACGTTGTTGCCGGAGATCAAAAACTGCGCCGATGACTTTGGCGAGGCGGAGAAGAAGCTTTTTGGTGCGGCCATTCCCATCGGCGGCGTGGCGGGGGACCAGCACGCAGCGTTGATAGGGCAGGCCTGTTTCAAACCCGGCATGATGAAGTCAACCTATGGCACGGGGTGCTTTGCCATGTTGAACACGGGAGACAAGCCCGTGGCTTCCGCCAACCGCCTGCTCACTACCATTGGCTATCAACTCAATGGCAGACGGACTTATGCGCTGGAAGGTTCCATCTTCATCGCCGGGGCCGCAGTGCAATGGCTGCGTGATGGCTTGCAACTGATCAAGTCATCAAATGAAACGGGCGCGCTTGCTGCGGCGGCGGACATGCAGCAGCAAGTCTATCTCGTGCCCGCGTTCGTGGGCCTTGGTGCGCCTTATTGGAACGCAGAAGTGCGTGGTGCGATTTTCGGTTTGACACGAGGCACGACGAAAAAAGAACTGGCCAAGGCCGCGCTGGAAGCCGTGTGTTATCAAACGCGCGACCTTTTGGAAGCGATGCGCAAGGATTGGCCCGAGGCAAAGGAAACCGTGCTGCGCGTCGATGGGGGCATGACGGCTTCGGATTGGACGATGCAGTGCCTCGCTGACATTCTTGATGCGCCAGTGGACAGGCCGCAAGTGTTAGAGACAACAGCCATGGGTGTGGCCTATCTTGCAGGACTGCAGGCAGGCGTGCTGCCTGCGCCCGAAGCATTCGCCGCCCAGTGGAAACGGCAAAAACGCTTTTCTTCCAAGATGTTGTCTGAAGTTCGTGAAGTAAAATATGAAGGTTGGAAAGAAGCCGTGCGCAAGCTGTTGGCCTAGCCCATATGCAGCAAGTTGGGCCACATTTCCAAACTGCCACGATAGACCATATCCACTGCCACATAGAGAATGATGGCTAGTCCGAAATAGGCGATCCAGCGATAGCGGTTGAGCAGGCGCGCGACGACTGAGGCGGCAAGGCCCATGAGCGCCACTGATAGAACCAGACCCGCTGCCAAAACATAAGGATGTTCGCGGGCAGCCCCGGCCACGGCCAAGACATTATCGAGCGACATGGAAATATCCGCCACCACGATCTGCCAGGCCGCAGCGGCAAAACTCTTGCGCGGGGTATGGCCTGCGATCTGGCCGTCATGATCCAGATCTTCGCCCGTCACAGCTTCTGCCGCATCTTGCGCAGCGTGGCTATCGCGCAGCTCACGCCACATTTTCCAGCATACCCAAAGAAGCAAGAAGCCACCCACCAGCACAAGGCCGATGAGCTTCAACATTTGAATGGCCACGACAGCAAAGAGAATGCGCAGGACTGTCGCCGCACCGATGCCGACCAGAATGGCCTTGGCGCGATGTTGTTTGGGAAGACCGGCTGCGGCCAAGCCAATGACAATTGCGTTGTCTCCCGCCAAGACAAGGTCAATCATCACCACTTTAAAAAAAGCCGTGATGGCATCTGGCGCTAAAACGCTATCGATCAAAAATCTGGGCCCCACGCAAAAGATTACGCTTTAGTTAGGGAGCCTCGACTGATTTTTCAAGCAGCAGATTTAGGCCTTCTTGTTCTGCCGGTTAGCGATGAGGTCATCCACCACGGCGGGATCAGCGAGCGTTGATGTATCGCCAAGCGCGCCAAACTCATCTTCTGCGATCTTGCGCAGGATGCGGCGCATGATCTTGCCGGAGCGGGTTTTGGGCAGGCCGGGGGCGAACTGGATCTTGTCTGGTGCGGCGAAGGCACCAATTTCCTTGCGCACATGGGCGACGAGTTCTTTGCGGGTGTCGTCGGTACCTTGTATGCCTGCCATCAAGGTGACGTAGCAATAAATACCCTGGCCCTTGATGTCATGGGGGTAGCCCACCACGGCGGCTTCAGACACGCCAGCCCAGCCGACGAGGGCGGATTCCACTTCCGCTGTGCCGATGCGGTGGCCCGAGACGTTGAGCACGTCATCGACGCGGCCAGTGATCCAATAATAGCCGTCGGCATCGCGTTTGCAGCCGTCTCCGGTGAAATACATGCCTTTGTAGGTCGAGAAATAGGTTTCCACAAAACGCGGGTGATCGCCGTAAACAGTGCGGGCCTGGCCCGGCCAAGAGTCCAGGATCACAAGATTGCCGGAGGTTTCACCTTCGAGGAAATTGCCCTTCTCATCCACCAGCGCTGGCTTGATGCCGAACAGCGGGTAAGCGGCTGAGCCGGGCTTTAGTTTATGGGCGCCTGCCAGCGGCGTCATCAGAATGCCACCGGTCTCGGTTTGCCACCAAGTATCAACAATCGGGCAGCGGCCATCGCCCACCACACGGTGATACCATTCCCAGGCTTCCGGATTGATCGGCTCGCCCACCGAGCCCAGCAGGCGGATGGATTTGCGCGAGAATTTCTTCACCGGTTCATCACCCTGTTGCATCAGGGCCCGCAAAGCGGTGGGGGCGGTGTAGAAGATATTGACGTGATGCTTGTCACACACTTCCCAGAAGCGCGAGACATTGGGATAATTCGGCACGCCTTCAAACATCAGCGAGGTGGCCCCGCTGGCCAGGGGGCCATAGACGATATAGGTGTGGCCCGTGACCCAGCCCACATCCGCCGTGCACCAGTGAATGTCGCCCTCGTGGTAGTCGAAGACATGATGGAACGTAGACACAGCATAGGTGAGATATCCGCCCGTGGTGTGCAGCACGCCCTTGGGTTTTCCGGTGGAACCAGAGGTGTAAAGAATAAAGAGCGGGTCTTCCGCCTTCATCTTCTCAGGCTTGCAATCTGCGGCCACCGTTGCAGCCACGTCATGATACCAATGATCGCGTTTTGCATCCCACGGCACGGAAGCGCCAGTGCGGCGGACCACAAGAACTTTTGCAGGTGCAGCCACTTTGGCAAGGGCGGCATCGGTGTTGGCTTTCAGCGGAATTTTCCGGCCACCGCGAAGTCCTTCATCGGCGGTAATGATAAAGCGGCTGTCAGCATCATCCATGCGTCCGGCAATTGAGTCTGGAGAGAAGCCTGCGAAGATGATGGAATGAACCGCACCAATGCGGGTGCAGGCCAGCATGGCATAGGCCGTTTCCAGGATCATCGGCATATAGATGGTGACGCGGTCACCTTTTTTTACGCCCAGCTTTTTCAGCACATTGGCGAAACGGCAAACTTCGGCGTGAAGCTGTTTGTAGGTGATCTTCTTGTCGTCGTATGGGTTGTCGCCCTCCCAGATCAGCGCGGTTTGGTGCCCACGTTTTTTCAGATGGCGATCAATGCAGTTGTAGGAGACGTTGAGAACGCCGTCTTCATACCATTTGATCGAGACATCGGGATAAGCGTAGGAAACGTTCTTGATCTTCTTGGGAAACCTCACCCAATCGAGGCGTTTGGCTTCCTTGGCCCAGAACTTGTCTGGGTTATTCACTGATTCCGCATAGGTTTTCTTGTAGCTTTCGGCAGTGACATAGGCGCGCTTCTTCCAGGCCGCTGGAACAGCATAGGTTTTGTCAGACAAGGCAGTTCTCCCTCAATGATCCGGCCCTGAAGGGCTTCTTGTCATTAATTTGTATCAGACGATGGCGCAGGTGCGAAAGGCCTATTTTGCATTGCCGAAGTGGAATCAGCGCTTCAGGCACCAGACGAAGGTCTTCTTGATTTCTGAATCTTCCAATTCGCGGCTGACGGGCACGGCATATTGCGCAACGCACATCAGCCTTTCCTTGGGCAAATAACTGCGGGCAGGATCACCGATCAGGATTTCCGCGTGGGATTTCTCCAAGAAAGCAATGCAACGGGCGGCGGTTTCCTTCTCGTAAAAGAGATCGCCCACCAGGATCACATCAAAGTCTTGCGGTGCGCCATTCAGCAAATCCTCGCCGGTGGACGTGATGTCGCAGCCATTGGTCCCGGCATTGAGGGCAATAGCGGCACGCGAGAATTTATCGATGTCAGCCGCCAGGACAGAGGCAGCGCCCGCCTTCATGGCGGCGATGCCAACGAGGCCGGAGCCCGAGGCGAGGTCAAGCACGGTCTTGCCTGCGACGATGTTGGCATTGTCGAGGATGTAACGCGCCAGTGCCTGCCCGCCTGCCCAAGCAAAGGCCCAGAAGGGTGGCGGCAAGCCCATCTCACCCAATTCTTCTTCGGTCTTCTGCCAAATCGGGATGGCCTCATGGGCAAGGTGGAGTTTGACTTCAGGTACGAGAGGCACGGAGAGAAGCTCCGTATGCTGACGAATGAAGGCGGTGTGGTTCAAACCTTGTGGCCCGCCAGCTTGCAAATATGCGCCCATTCGGCGTCGCTGACTGGCTGGACCGACAGACGAGAATTGTTGACCAGCACCATATCCTTCAGCTTGGCGTCGAGCTTGATTTCATCCAACGTCACGTGGCGCGGCAGTGGGGTCACGGCGCGAATATCCACGCATTCCCATGTCGGGTTTTCCGCCGTTGAATCCACATGAACAAGCTTGCACACTTCGACAATGCCCATCACGGCTTTGCCAATATTGGAATAATAGAAGAAACCTTGATCGCCCAGTTGCATCAGCCGCATGTTGTTGCGGGCTTGATAGTTGCGGATGCCGGTCCATTCATCACCGGCCTTGCCTTTGGCCTGCAACTGTTCAAATGAGTAGACATCAGGTTCGGATTTGAAAAGCCACTTGGCCATTATTGGGCCTCCGGGTTCTTCAGTGCCCAGCGCCAGGCCTTGATTTCAACGGCCGCAAAAAGGCCTGCCAACTTGTAAGGATCATTGGCGGCGATCTGTTCGGCAGAAGCGCGGTTCACGGCATCGATCATCACCAAACTACCAATCGGCCCGCCCTCATCATTGAGAAACGGCCCGGCGAATTTCATGGCGTCGCCCAAGCTGCCGAGATAGGCGACGTGATCAGGCCGCAGCTTGGCGCGCAGTTCGGTGCTGTTGGGTTTATCAGTGCAGATAAGGGCATAAAGCATGGGTGATCCTCAAGTGTTTTCCGGGCGTACGGGTCGCGCCAAAAGTTTTTTGATTTCATCGCCCGGTTTTGAATGGCCGTCAACAACGGCGGCCACCGCGTCCACGATCGGCATGTCCACGCCATGTTGTTTGGCGAGTTTGGCGGCGATGGCTGCAGTATAGGCACCTTCCACGACACCGCGTGCTTCCAACAGCGCTTCGGCGGGTGACGCGCCCCGCCCCAGCGCCAAGCCAAAGCTGTAGTTGCGCGATTTGGTTGAAGCGCTGGTCAACATCAAATCACCAAACCCAGAAAGGCCCATCAAGGTTTCGGGCCTGGCGCTCAGCTTGCGGCCATAGCGCATCAATTCAGCAAAGCCGCGTGTAACAAGGCTTGCCCTGGCACTTTCGCCCAAGGCCTGCCCGTCGGAAATGCCGCAGGCAATGGCAAGGACGTTTTTCATCGCCCCGCCAATTTCCACACCTGTGACATCGTCTGACGGATAGATGCGAAAAGCGGGAACGGAAAGTACATTCGCCCAATGTGTGGCCTGCGCCAAGTTCGGCCCCGCCAATGTCACTGCCGTGGGCAGGCCTGCTGTCACATCTGCTGCAAAACTGGGGCCGGAGAGCGCGTAGAATTCAGCTTGTGGCACGAGTTCTGACACCACTTCGGCCATGGATTTGCCCGTTGAACGTTCGAGACCTTTGGCCGCAGAAATCAACACGCCGCCTTGAAGATTGAGATGCATGAGAACATCGCGCATGGCTTGGGCGGGAACAGCAAGGATGAAAGCATCGGAAACCTGCAGAGGCGTCGCATGGCGGCGCGACCAATAGTTCACATGATGTCCGGCGCGTTGTGCGACAAGGCCCAGCGCCTTGCCCCAAGCGCCCTCGCCGATGATGGTGATGTTGCTCATGCCTTTGCCCCCATCTTGCCGGAGCCATAGACCGGCGCTGAAACCGAATCCAGCGGCCAGCGCGGCCTTGCGGCGAAATCCAACGGATCCGTCAGACCCAGGGCCAGACGCTCGGCCCCCGCCCAGGCGATCATGGCGGCATTGTCCGTGCACAGATGAAATGGCGGAACCTCGAGCCTGAAGCCACGGGCGGCGCATTGTTTTTCAAGAACTGTGCGCAAGGCGGCATTGGCAGCGACACCGCCTGCTACCACAAGCGTGGGCCGGACCGTTGTGTGAAGGCTGCGAAATGCCGCGAAAGCTTTGGTCAGCCTATCAGATAAAGTATCAGCCACCGCCTGCTGAAACGAGGCGCAGACATCGGCGATATCTTGTTCTGACAGCAGGCCAAGCTCACGCACACATTCGCGCACAGCAGTTTTGAGGCCGGAGAAAGAGAAGTTGCAATCGGCCCGACCCTTCAGTGGCCGGGGAAAATCAAAGCGCGCGGCGTTGCCGCGTTTGGCCTCTGCCTCCACACGCGGGCCACCCGGCAGGCCGAGGCCCAGAAGCTTCGCCACCTTGTCGAAGGCTTCCCCCAACGCATCATCTATCGTCGTGCCCAGCCTTACGTAACGCCCCACGCCTTCCACCAATTGAAACTGGGTATGGCCACCGGAAATGAGCAGCAACAGATAGGGAAATTCACATTTGTCCAACAGGCGCGGTGTCAGCGCATGGCCTTCGAGGTGGTTGATGGCGAGCAGTGGAATGCCCCGCGCAAGTGCGATGGCCTTGGCCTCCATCACGCCCACCAGAAGCCCGCCCAGAAGGCCGGGCCCTGCAGTGGCTGCCACGGCATCAAGATCAACAAAGCTCACGCCGGCCTCTTGCATCGCCAGTTTGATCAGGCCATCGAGGTGGGTGACATGGGCGCGGGCCGCAATTTCCGGCACCACGCCGCCATATGGCGCATGATCCTTCAGTTGCGAATAGACCATATTGGACAGCAATGTTCCCGAACCGTCAGAATGGCGGCGCACCACGGCGGCAGCGGTTTCATCGCAAGAGGTTTCAAGCCCCAAAATGGTCGTTGTGGAATTCATATTTTGCATTGCAATCCTGCTTGAGGCTGTAGCAGCCAGCCCCTATCTTGGCAAACATGACGAAGCATTTTCTCCGAATCGGTACGCGTGGCTCGCCGTTGGCGTTGGCCCAGGCACATGAGACGCGGGCGCGCTTGATGGCAGCCCATGCGCAGCCCGAAGGTGTCTTTGAAATCGTGGTGATCAGCACCACAGGAGACCAAGTGCGCGACCGGCCGCTCAGCGAAATTGGCGGCAAAGGCCTGTTCACCAAGGAACTCGAAGAAGCGCTTTATGCGGGGCGCATTGATCTTGCCGTGCATTCGATGAAAGACGTACCCGCCCATATGCCTGAAGGTCTTGGGCTAGGCGCCATTTTGCCGCGAGAAGATGTGCGCGATGCTTTCATCAGTTTTGCCGCAAAGGATCTGCGTTCCCTGCCGCAAGGCGCGCGGCTCGGCTCATCCTCGGTGCGGCGCACGGCGCAGGCCTTGCGGCTGCGGCCTGACCTCAAACCTGCGCCGTTTCGCGGCAATGTTCAGACACGCTTAGATAAGCTCAAAGACGGCGAGGCGGATGCGACATTTCTGGCCGCTGCCGGCCTCCGGCGCTTGGGGCTGGCCGACAGGATTACCAGCCTTATTGACATCGATGACATGCTGCCGGCCGTGGCGCAGGGTGCCATTGGCATTCAAACTACCTTGCAGGCGGAAGACGTGAGGGTCGCCGTGGCCAAGATTGATCATGCTGAAAGCCATCAGGCTGTCACTTGCGAGCGCGCCTTCATGGCCGCACTTGATGGCTCATGCCGCACGCCGATTGCGGGCCATGCTTTGCTGAAAAACGGTGTTCTTTCGTTTCGTGGTGAGGCCCTGACGCTGGACGGCAAGCATGTATTTACCGCGACACGCCAAGGCCCTGTTGCTGATGCAGCGCGCATGGGCCAGGATGCTGGCGAGGAAGTGAAGGCAAAAGGTGGGTCTCTCATTGCCTATTAGGGCTGGCCATGAAACTTGTTGTCACGCGGCCTGAGGTCGATGCGCCTGAGCTTGCCGACGCCTTGCGGCAGCGCGGTCATGAGGTGGTGATCGCACCGCTTCTTGCCATCAAGGCGCGGCGCGAGGTTCATGTTCACAAACGCGCCTATCAGGTGATCGCTGTCACCAGTGCCAACGGTCCGCGCAGTCTTCCCCCTGAAGCGCGGCGCAGTCTCAATCTTGCAACGCAGGTTCTGGCAGTGGGTACACAGTCTGCGGCCGCGGCACAGGCGTTGGGGTTTTCCCAGGTCACATCTGCGGGTGGCGATGTGCATGGCTTGGTGGCCCATATCAAGGCGCAGCTTTCGCCGCGCAAGGGTCCGGTGCTTTATCTTTCTGGTGCCGAAACTTCCGGTGATCTTGAGGGCCAACTCAAGGCCGCTGGTTTTGATGTTGACCGCGTCGTCACCTATGATGCCATCGCACAAAAGCTCGATCGCACGCGTGAAGCAATCGCCGAGAGCGATGGGGTTTTGCTCTATTCACCGCGCAGCGCCAAACTCTGGCAAGGTGAATTGGCGCGGCTTGGCTTGGCTCGCGCACTGCTCCGGTTGCGACATTTTTGCCTATCCGCGCAAGTAGCGGCTGCACTGCCGCCAAATACCCATATTTCAATCGCAGCAGAGCCCACGGAAGCAGCACTGCTTGGTCTGCTTGATCTTGCAGGCAAAGCAGAATAGGTGAGTTTCATGAGTGAAGACAAAGTGAGCGAAGAGATTATCGACGTCGAGCCGCGCGTGATTGAAGATTCAAAACCCGTCGCGTCCGCGCTTGGCAATTTGCGGCGAAACCTTGGATTGGGCGCGGCGCTTGGGCTTGGTTGCGCCCTGCTCGGCGGTTGGCTGTACCGTGACGTGTTGGCGAATTATCTGCCCAATGATCAAGTGCAAGCGCTCGGCACGCGGGTTGATGCGTTGGAGAGTGGCAACAAGCAGGCTGCCAAACGTGTTGATGCCGTTATCGCATTGACAGATGAATTGAAAGCCAAGCTGGGTGCGGCGCAGGCCGCTTCCGAAAAAAGCGCCAAACAAAGTACTGATGTTTCTGCTTTGGTGCAGATTACATCGGCCGCCGTTGGCGATTTGCAGCAGACTCTGGATACACAGAAGAAGGCGCTCAGCGAAATTCAAGCTAGGCTTGAAAGCGGGTCTGTGAGTGGCTCAGCGGCATCGGCTGATCCTGCCTTGGTGACGCGCATTGACGCGCTTGAAAAGCAACTGGCGACGACAAATGCTGCGCCCAGTCCCGCGCCCGCCAACAGTGCGCAGATCACGTTGGCGCTGGACCATCTCAAGGCCAAAGTGGCGGCAGGGCAAGGGTTCCATGATGAGGCACTCTTGTTGCAAAAGCTTGTGCCTGCTGCGGAAGGATTTGAAGTTCTGAACGCTGAGGCCACGCAGGGCCTGCCCACGGCGGCGCAGCTTGGAGATACGCTTGCGCAAGTATTGCCAGGCCTGCCCAAGGCGAAGCCGCAAGGGGCGGCGGGCTCAAGTTGGTTCGCCAGCATCGGCAACTTCTTCTCAAACCTTGTCAGTGTAAGAAGCCTCGGCAATGACGATGTGGGCCAGGCCGCAGCCAGGGCTTCCGCCTTTGCCGCATCCGGCGATTTGCAACAGGCAGTGGATGTTTTAGGCAAGGCCGAAGGCGCTTTACCTTCGGCACTGCAGACATGGCACGACACAGCGGCGCGGCGCATCAAGCTTGACCAAGCTGTTGACAAAGTTTCTGCCGCAGTCGCTCGTGAAGTGGCGGCGAAGGGCTGAAAATGGTCAAGTTGGTCTGGCGCTTTGGGCTTTTGGTTGCGGCAGGTCTGGCAATTACTTGGCTTGCTGAAAGACCGGGCAACATCACCATTCAATGGCTGGACCGCGAGATTCATCTTTCAGTTCTGGTCGGCGTGACATTTTTGTGTCTTTCATTCGCGGCGCTCTATTTTGCGCTGCGTCTCATCCACAATATTTGGCGTGCTCCCTCGCGGTTGCGTGAACATTCCAAGCATCGGCGCACGCGCAAGGCTTATGAATCCCTCTCGCGCGGGATTGTTGCGGCGGGTGCCGGCGATCATCAGACGGCAGCGCGGCATGCGGCGATTGCCGGGGAAACCTTGACAGGCGAACCCTTGGTCAAGCTCCTGGGCGCTCAAGCTGCACAGTTGCGCGGTGATCGCGGCGAAGTGAAACGGGTTTTCGAAGGCATGGCCAAAAGCCCGGATACGGAAGTTCTGGGTTTACGCGGATTGTTTGCCGATGCGCGCGGCGCCGGAGATTGGCAGGCGGCGCGGCAACATGCTGAGGCCGCCTTGTCCAAAAACCCGCGCCTGCCTTGGGCCTCCGCTGCCGTTCTGCAAAGCTTGATTGTCCATAAGGAATGGGAAGGGGCGGCACGCAATGTGGCGCAGCAGGGTAAAGTGGGTTTGATGGCCCGCGATGAGGCGGCCCGCAAGCAAGCAGCCTTGCTGACAGCGCAGGCCTTGGTTGAAGAAGACAGGAACAAGCCCAAGGCGCAGGAGCTTGCCTCCGCCGCGCATGGGCTGGACGCGACTTTGGTGCCAGCCACCAGCGTTCTGGCCCGTACACTGTTCGCCTCAGGCAATACGCGCAAGGCTCTCAAGGCTTTGCGCGAGACTTGGGCCCAGGCCCCACACCGGGACTTGGCGACTTTGGCAGCGCAGCTTGATTCCGGTGATGCCGAGAGCCAGTTTGAACGGGTTCGAGACTTGACGGGCAAGGAACCTTCATCGCTTGAGGGGCGTTTTGCTTTGGCGAAAGCGGCGTCGGCTGCTGGACGGCAAGAAGCAGCGCGTGAAATTTTAGCGCCGCTTGTACAAGATCATCCTGCAGCCGGTCTTTGTGCCTTAATGGCCGAGATTGAAGATGCCGCTGGCAACAAAGCGCAAAGCCGCCACTGGTTGGCGCAGGCGCTGCATGCACCGCGTGATCCGATGTGGGTTTCAGATGGAGTGGCGGCGGCGCAATGGGTTCCGGTCTCGCCTGTCACGGGCGAAATTGTTCCCTGCGCGTGGCGGTTGCCGTTTGACCAGCCTGCTGCGCCCCTGCTCCGCTTCCGTCCCGAAGCTGAAGCGATGCCAAGCCAAACCGCCTCAGTGGCGGCGACTGCCCTGCCCCCCCCACCCGATGATCCGGGCGTTGAGCAAAGCAGTTGAAAACCACCGCAAAACCGTCTATCGACCGCGCATTCCGGTACGGGCGCGTTGCCCGCCACAGAGGCCGCTTTAGCTCAGTTGGTAGAGCACCGCATTCGTAATGCGGGGGTCAGGTGTTCGAGTCACCTAAGCGGCACCAGTTTTTCTATGAAAACTAGATGTATAGATGATTTTTCTAACGTTTCTTCTCAAGCTCCAGATTCTGTCGGGGAAGCAAAAGAGCGGGAATTCGCGGGATACTTGCAGAAACTGAAAGCCAGCGTTAGTGCCAAATTCTTAACCGTATCGGCGGCTTGGAGAGAATTTGGGAAGCTGCGGAGTTTGCGATGTGCCACGTCTGACCCGTTCCTTATGTTGGGTACGCCGAGTTAAACTCAAATATTGAGCACTTCTGGATTCACTATCGCCAAGTCTGAGAGCGCTATCGAAAACGCCTGATTTCTGGCACTCGACGATGCGTTCTTCACAACAGCTTCGGACTATTTCAATTTGCTCAAAGCGTCGTCCACCCGAGCCAAAGTGCTGAGCTCAGCTTGCCAGACCGAGCCTATTTGACGAGCGAAAGGTGACTAAAAATATTTGCTCTTTCGACAGGTTAGCGGACGTAAATAATCCAAATTGGTTCTTCTGGACTGGGTCAAACTCAGAACTCACGTGAGGATGGAGTAAACATCTGCAGTGTCGATGAAATTCCCGCCTGCCGCTGCATATTCATCGAGAAGCATATGTGACGTGGTCTCATCCGCTTCAGCCCCAAAAGTCATGGTTCCAAGGCAAAACTTAGTCACGATGGCACCACTGTTACCAAGCCGCCGGTATTCAATTGTCATACTTTGCTTCCCCAACTCACGTTTCTCGAGCCAAAGCGCCCAATAGTGTGGAGCCTAAGATTGCCGAGGGTGAATATCAAGGCGTTGGCCATTAGAGGCCGTGAGTCATATCTTGCTCAATGTCGCGTCGACTTTCACACTCTGAAAGCTGAGTAAGCGCCGCGAAGGACAATGGTCCGATCAGGACCAAGTGCAGACGCATCAATCATTTAATCAGATAGTTTTCTTCGAGGCGAGAATGGACCCTGTGAAATCTCGTGCAAAGGTCGTCCGAGCGCAACTTCTGTTGCAATAATTGCCAAATTCTGAGCATGGGCAGAATTTTCGTATTTCACCGTACTAGCGGTAAGGCTATTTGTCCCGCCCACGCACAAAGGCCCCAAATTTAGCGCCGCATTTCTCTGTATGGAAAGACGAGAGAAATGCACGATGAGCCCGTCGAGGAAGAACTGAAATACGGGCTTTTCGTAACCCGGCTCTCCACCTAAAGGGGGTATTTGCTTCGTAAAGGCAAAGGGAGAATGGTCGTGCCGAACACCCAATGTCGAGAGCTGGGTTAATGATGCAGGATAAAAATCAAGTGGCTCTGGATTTTGCTCCATTACCATTTTTCGCAATTTTTCATGATCGTCCTTAGGTAACTGAATTTCAGAAAATTCCCGCCGCGTCGTCGCTGATGCGCGCCTCAAGATACTCAGCAGGAACAGCCGAATCCGTTTGGAATCTCCCAGATCTTCAAATTCAATCCTTCCGATCCCCCAAGGTGTGCCTTGAATTGACTCAACATCGACAAGGGCCTGCATCGGCCCCAGCCACTCCAAACCATTTTGTGCTTCCGGAGCATCGCAACGGCCCAACTGTCATAGTCGGAGAGAATTTGTTCACCTGCTTCGATCATCAACGTAGGATCATACCAACTGCTCCAACGACGTTCCATGCGCCCATTGCCGAGCTGCGCAAGACCAGGCTCAAGTCCTTTAGCCCGTGTCAACGATTTTGGAATAATATGGGAATCAACGAACCGACCGCTTTCCATCGTTAGTTTGCAGACCCCAGTTTGGGCTCGTCGTTGCTTCGGCATTTCATTTCCAATTGACAAGTTGGTCAATCCAAAACCGTAAAGAGGTGTTCCCTGTCAATTGTCTTGCAGGGTAACAAGTGAGGAGAGCAGAACAGGTCAACATTTGCGTCTCGGTTGCGGCTTCAAAAGTCCATGTAGGTGAACATTCCGGCGCAAGTACCTGATCAGACCAAACGAGTTCATCAAGTAAAAAGTCGACCAGCCAAGGCACAATGACGTCAGCGTTTGTTAATAAGATCACCTTGCGATGGCACAGTTTCCTCGTCGAGATATGCTTCTTTCACTATCGGTGCAAATTGCCAATCATAGGCCATTTTGCCTCAATATGCAGACCATCACCATTAGCCAAACCACACAGTCAGGAGCCGGGGAGCCAAGCCTCGTCGTTCTGCCGCTGAAGCTTCTGAACAGCTTGATCGGCTACTTGCTGGATACGGGCTTGGCGGCGCCGAAGGCGTAAGGTACTCACCCCTCCTGAGGGTTAGCCCTGCATTTTTGGTGATTGTCTTGCGAGGGCGCGGAATTTAGACTTGTGCCCCATGAGCACAGCCACCGCAACCAGCCCCAAAGTATCCGCTACAGGGACCGCCCTTGCCATCCTCTTCTCCGCCGCCGTCTGCCATGGCATCAATGACACGATGCAAGCAGTGCTGCTTTCGGTCTATCCGATGCTGCATGAGAATTACGCGCTGAACTTCGCGCAGATCGGAATGATCACACTGGTATATCAGGTCACCGCCTCAATTCTGCAGCCGATCTTTGGCACCTTCACCGACAAATACCCGCTTCCTTATGTGCTGCCGCTCGCCCCCGCCTGCACGCTGATCGGCCTGTTGCTGCTGGCCCTGGCCGGGTCCTACCTCACCATCTTGATCGCCGCAGCCCTGATCGGCATCGGCTCGTCGCTATTCCACCCCGAAGCCTCGCGCGTGGCGCGGCTTTCCTCCGGCGGCCGCTTCGGATTTGCACAATCGATCTTCCAGATTGGTGGCAATGCCGGCTCGGCCATTGGGCCCTTGCTCACTGCCTTGATCGTCCTGCCGCGTGGCCAATGGGCTATCGCTTGGATCGCTCCGCTGGCGGCATTGGCAGTTGTGCTCTTAAGCTATGTCGGTCGCTGGTACGCGGGCTGGCTGAAAGACCATGCGCGCCAGGCTTCAGTGAAATCCAATCTACGCGTGTTCAAGAGAGGCCAGGTGGTCTGGGCACTCATCGTGCTGTTGATCCTGATGTTCTCGAAATTCATTTACCTGACCAGCCTACAGGTGTTCTACACCTTCTACCTGATCGGCCATTTCGGCATCACCCAGCGGGAAACCCAGCTTTATCTGTTCATCCTGCTCGGCGCGCAGGCGCTGGGCATCATCTTCGGCGGCTTCTTCACCGACCGCATCGGCACCAAGGCGATGATCTGGGTGTCGATCCTCGGAGCCCTCCCCTTCGCTCTGGCCTTGCCTTATACCAATCTCTTCTGGACGGTGGTACTCACTGTGCCCATTGGCCTCATCATTTCCTCGGCTTTCTCGGCCATGGTGGTCTATGCACAGGACCTACTGCCCGGCCGCGTGGGCATGATCTCCGGTCTGTTCTTCGGCTTGGCCTTTGGCCTGGGTGGCATAGGGGCTGCGGCCCTAGGTATTCTGGCCGACGCCACCAGCATCGATTTCGTATTCAAGGTTTGCGCCTTCCTGCCTGTTCTAGGCTTCTTTGCACTATTGCTACCGCGTGGATCGAGCGCGCAAGTTGCAGACTTGCGCGCGTAAAGTTCCGCTCGTCTAAAAAAGCTGCATCAGCTTTTCGACGGTCTTCGAACGTCGGCTGATGCAGTGGTGACAACGCGTCCGCCGCTGCCTAAGAGCCGGGGCATGACACAGCCCCGACTCTTTTTGGAGGCGCCCAAAGGGGCCTTCGCCTCCAACTGGGTAAAAATGTTTTTAGTCAATTGTTTAAATTCGCCTGCAATATTGACCCCTGAGAGGTGGTTTCGTTTCCAACTCTGACCCCCTTTTGAATGCTAAGGCAGTGTCCTTCTCTTTTGGTTTGGGAGGTCAGGAAGGGCGCAACGTGTAATTGGCGTGGATTTGATTGGTCAGATAAGGCGTGCCTAACTCGAGCATCATCGTCCGATCAAGGAGATTGTTGGGCTGCCTTGGGTCAACACCAGACTGTTACGCGATGAACACAGTTCGCTGGCTCCGGGCCGACAGGAGACATTGAGGTGAAGTCTCGTGGAGGAGAACTAGTCGTGGTCAGGATGCTGTAAACTTGCAAGTTCCGCCATCTTGTCAGGAGGAAAGAAGTCCTCGGTGCGAATCTCGGGAAGGCTTTGCAATGCGAAGAAGGCTGGCAGTCGGCCCTCCACGCCATACTGCTTGATCAGTGTCAATGCCTCCGGGTGATCAAGCGACCCGATCGAGATAAGGATACGCGGCGAATCGTCATGGGCATAGCTG
>JAYUEP010000081.1:0-6017 GCA_043739165.1 Hyphomicrobiales bacterium | reverse complement strand
AAAAGGCCGATGTGCTGATTGAAGACGGCAAGATCATTGCAGTTGGAAAAAGCCTGAAGGGTGACACCACCATCGATGCTGCTGGCTGCTATGTGATGCCCGGCGGCATTGATCCGCACACGCATATGGACATGCCCTTTATGGGCACCACCACGGCCGATGATTTTGAATCCGGCACCAAGGCGGGGTTGGCTGGCGGCACGACGATGACGGTGGATTTCTGCTTGCCCGCCCCCGGAGAATCTCTCCTCGCTGCTTATCAGGCCTGGCGGCACAAGGGCGAGAAGGCCGCAGCGGATTACGGGCTTCATATGGCCATCACCAAATGGTCGCCCCAGATTCATGACGAGATGGAAACGGTTGTCAAAACTTACGGTATCAACACCTTCAAACATTTCATGGCCTACAAGGGCGCGTTGATGGTGAATGATGATGAGATGTATAATTCATTCCGACGCTGCGCTGAGCTTGGCGCACTGCCGCTGGTACACGCCGAGAATGGTGATGTCGTGGCGCGGATGCAGGCCGATCTCTTGGCGCGTGGTGTAACCGGGCCAGAGGGCCACTCCTATTCGCGCCCGCCGGAAGTGGAAGGCGAAGCCGCCAACCGCGCCATCATGATTGCCGACATGGCGGGCTGCCCGCTTTACATTGTGCATGTATCTTGCGAGGAGACCCATGAAGCCATTCGCCGCGCCAAGCAGGCAGGCAAGCGGGTTTATGGTGAGCCGCTCATTCAATTCCTCACGCTGGATGACAGCGAATATCAAAACAAGGATTGGGATCATGCCGCAGGCCGCGTGATGAGCCCGCCATTCCGCAACAAGAAACATCAGGATTCACTGTGGGCAGGTTTACAATCCGGAACTTTGAGTGTTGTGGCCACTGATCACGCCACATTCACCAAAGCGCAAAAGCGCATGGGTGCGGGCAACTTTACGCAAATTCCCAATGGCACAGGCGGCTTGCAAGACAGGCTTCCGGTGTTGTGGACGAAGGGTGTCAACACCGGCCGGTTGACCAAAGAAGAATTCGTGGCCTGCACCTCGGCCAACATCGCAAAAATCCTGAACATCTATCCGCGCAAGGGCTGCATCAGGCCGGGGGCGGATGCTGACGTGGTGGTGTGGGACCCAAAAGCCACCAAAACCATCAGCGTGAAAACCCAAGAGAGCCGCATTGATTACAACGTCTTCGAAGGCTTCGAATGCACGGGCCTGCCACGCGTGGTGATCTCACGCGGCAAAGTGGCCTACGAAGGCGGCAAAGTTCTGGCCAAGGCCGGAGACGGCCAATACATCGAACGCCCGGCGAATACGCCTGTGCATCAGGCGAATAGTATTTGGAAGGGATTGAGCCAGCCGAAGAGCGTGAAGCGGATTGAGGTTGTGCCTTGAAGATATTATCACACCGGTTCTTAATTCTGGCACACTTATCATTATGCATTTCTGGTTCACCAGCCTTTGCAGAAACTTTGTGCGGACTGGAATTTGTGTCACCACAACAGTTGGAAATAGAAGTGTCAAAGAAAATTGGCGTGGCACCAAATCTGGGTGATCCTGAATATCAAACTTACTTCGACAAGAAAGATTCTGTAGCTTGGGCATTCACTACCCCAAAAAACCCGGCGCACCCGGCTGTGGTGTGCAGGATGATTGTGCAAGAGGGCAAGGATGTTTCTGTAAAGCTGAATGCAAGTTGCGGAGCTAGTCAAGCGGCTTGTGATACGATGATGGAGACTTGGAAAAAACTGAACGAAAGAATGGTTCAGGAGCTAAAGGGTAAATAGTATTGGCATCCCTGACAGTGGCAGAATCTTCAATGAAGTGATTGCGACCAAGCCACTTACCCTCTCATCACAAGGGCAATGGGCCCCAACCCTCTCCCTAATGGGGCGAGGGAAAGAAGGTGCTCACCTTTCCAGCCAATCATGTTCCAACGCCCTTAACTTCCCCATCAGCGAAATCAGAAACGCAGTTGTCCAGCCGAACAGGATCAAGATTACGGTGACAGTGCATTTAACTCCTTCATCCTTCCCCCGTCGGGGGAAGGTGGCGCGTAGATTACGGTGACACGTAGATTACGGATTACGGGATTACGGGATTACGGTGACAGTGCATTTAACTTACACAACCCCTCTCCATCGACGGGTCTGACCCGCCGATCCAGTCTTGAGACGAGTCGTATTTCGCGCCGCCCGCTGAATTGACGGGCCGAGTACGCCCAGGGAGCGTGTGGTGCATCGGAAACAGGTACGGCTGGCTGCATTCCCGCTATTGAGGTCTTCAACCCGTCTCGCCTCTTGTAAGTGCGATAGAGATTAGGGCAGGGTTAAGCCCAACCAAGGGAAGCAAATAGATGATCCGGCATGTTGTTCTGTTCAAATTGCGCAGCGACTTGGATGAAGGTGTGGCCACACAGATTTTCACGGCGCTCAAAGCCCTGCAAAGCCAGATTTATGGCATCATCAAAATCAGCACTGGCAAGGATGCCAGCCCCGAAGGCTTGCAGCGCGGCTTCACCCATGGCTTCACCGTTGATTTCGTCGATGCCGGGGCGCGCGATGCCTATTTGCCCCACCCCGCGCACCAAAAGGTGGGTGCCATGATTGTGGCCAGCTCCGAAGGTGGGGTGGAAGGTATCACCGTCGTTGATTGGGAAGCGTGAGGCAAAATCTCTACCACAGAATTACAGCGGCAGTGCATTCACGCAAACCTACACGCTGCACAAATAACAATTCCCCCCAACGTCGTCTTTGTGGGCTTGCAAGACTTGTTGGCTGGAGAATTAGATTTTGAACCCAATGGTGGAGTATGGAGAGATTTAGCAATTCGACCGTACGCTGTCAATATTTATTTTCCTGTATTGTGATTTTATTTACAATCTACTGAAACCCATGGCGAAGTCTCACCGCTCCAACCAATCATGTTCCAGCGTTCTTAACTTGCCCATCAGTGAAATCAGGAAGGCTGTTGTCCAGCCAAACAGGATCAGACCATTGGCGGCTTCAATCGCGCTGATGATGCGGAATTCCGGGCCCAGCACAATGTCGCCAAAGCCCAGCGTGGTGAAACATACAGTAGAAAAGTATAGCGCGGGTTCAAATTCATGCAACGCGCCCAGGCCCAAATAGAGCAGCGCATAGGCCCATATTTCTACCGTGTGCAGAAACACCACGCCGAACACCGCGATGATAAGCATGAGGATTTGGCGCAAGTTCTCATGCAAATGCGCCACGCGTTTTCCGTGTTCACTCAGAAACCGCAAAAGGAACACGATGCCAAAGAAGTGGATGACGACAGTCAAGGTCATCATCAGCGTGGCAATCATCAAGTTGAAAACGAGTCCCGGCATCGCCCTATGAAACGCGGCGGGCTTTGCAACGTCAAGACCGCCAACTTGGCCTTGATGTCGCAACTGCCAATGGGTTAGGCAAATTTCCGGTCATGGGCCAACACGGCGTTCAGCAAAACTTGTGCGCCTGCCGCACATTCTTCCAAAGTGGTGGATTCTTCTTCGTTATGCGAAATGCCCCCGAGGCATGGCACGAAGATCATTGTTGTTGGGGCGACCCTAGCGATATAGGCAGAGTCATGGCCGGCGCCTGAGGCCATTTCGCGCGCGGTGAAGCCTGCCTGCGCAACACCCTGGCGCACGCAGTCGATCAGCTCTGGTGCAAACTTCACAGCGGGTGAATTCCAGATGCGTTTTTCTTCGAGAGCAACACGACCCGCCTCCGCGATCTTGGCGATGGCGGTGCGGAAATCTTTCTCCATCTGGTCCAGCACTGCCTCATCCGGATGGCGCAGATCAACGGTGAAGAACACCTCGCCCGGTACAACATTGCGGCTGTTGGGCCTGTTCTCAATCAGGCCCACTGAGGCCACGCCGGGCAAATGTGCGAAACCAATTTCATCGATGGCCTTGATCATCTGCGCTGCCGCCAACAATGCATTCTTGCGCAGGCCCATGGGCGTGGCGCCGGTGTGGCTTTCTTGGCCCTTCAGTGTCACCTCATACCAACGCATGCCTTGCACGCCGGTGACCACGCCGACGATTTTGTTTTCAGCTTCGAGGATCGGCCCTTGCTCAATATGCAATTCGAACATCGCGGCGAATTTAATTGTGCCTGCTTTGTGCGCGCCCTTGTAGCCGATACGTTGCAGCTCATCGCCCAGTTTGATGCCGCTGCGGTCTTCACGGCCCCACGCAAACTCCGGCGTGAACACGCCTGCATAAACCCCCGAACACAACATGGCGGGGGCAAAGCGTGAGCCTTCTTCATTCGTCCAATTGGCAATCATGATGGGCGCGTTGGTTTCATAACCCATGTCAACCAAAGTGCGCAGCGCTTCAAGCGCGCCGAGCACGCCCAACACGCCATCAAATTTTCCACCTGTTGGTTGTGTGTCGAGATGCGAACCCATAGCGATGGGGGCCATATCCTTGCGGCGGCCGGCGCGGGTGGCAAACATGTTGCCGACTTCATCAACCTGCACCGTGCAGCCCAGCTTCTCGCATTCCGCCTTGAACCAATCGCGCACCTTTTTATCTTCATCCGAAACCGTCAACCGCTTGATGCCGCCCTTGGGCGTGGCACCAAACTTGGCAGTTTCCATCAGCGCGTCCCACAGGCGCTGTGGGTTGATGGTGAGATTGGTTTGCGACGTCATTCAGCCGCCTTCACCCGCATCGGGTTGTTGGGATGCATCGTCCAGTTCGCATAGTCTGGGCTGATTTTTCTGCCCGTGCGTGGGTCTGTGCCCTCGGTCATGCGTTCCATGGTGATGCAATCTTGCACGGGGCACACTTCAACACAGAGGTTGCAGGCGACGCACTCATCATCCATCACTTCAAAATGGCGCTTTCCGTCTTTCTCTTTCATGATGGCCTGGTGTGAGGTGTCTTCGCAGGCCGCGTAGCAGCGCCCGCATTTGATGCAGAGGTCTTGGTCAATCTTGGCCTTGGCGATGTAATTCAAATTCAAATATTGCCAGTCAGTGACATTGCCCACAGCGCGACTGCGGAAGTCTTCAATCGTGGCATAGCCCTTTTCATCCATCCAGCGCGCAAGGCCCGATTTCATTTCCTCAACAATGCGGAAGCCGTAAGTCATTGCGGCGGTGCAAACTTGTACCGTACCTGCTGACATCGACATAAATTCCGCCGCGTCGCGCCAAGTGGTGATGCCGCCAATGGCCGAGATGGGCAGGCCGTGGGTTTCCTTGTCGCGGGCAATCTCGGCCACCATGTTGAGGGCGATGGGTTTGACCGCTGGGCCGCAATAGCCACCGTGAGAGCCTTTGCCATCGACTGACGGTTCCGGCGAAAACGTATCAAGGTTGACCGATGTGATCGACGAAATCGTGTTGATCAGTGAGACGGCATCGGCACCGCCCCTATGGGCCGCACGCGCGGGGTGGCGAATGTCAGTGATGTTGGGGGTGAGTTTCACAATCACGGGCATGCGGCTGTGTTGCTTGCACCAGCGCGCCACCATTTCGATATATTCCGGCACCTGCCCCACCGCAGCGCCCATGCCGCGCTCACTCATGCCATGGGGGCAGCCGAAATTCAGCTCAACGCCATCGGCTTCAGTGTCTTCGACAGCCTTCAGAATTTTTTTCCAAGGCTCTTCCTCGCAAGGCACCATGAGTGAGACGACCACTGCGCGGTCTTTCCACTCGCGTTTTACTTTCTTGATCTCTTGCAAATTGATTTCGAGCGGTCGGTCTGTGATCAGCTCGATATTGTTGAGGCCGAGGAGGCGACGGTCGGCACCATGGATGGCGCCATAGCGCGGGCCGTTGACGTTGACGATGGGTGGACCTTCTTCGCCCAAGGTCTTCCAAACCACGCCACCCCAGCCCGCTTTGAATGCGCGCACGACGTTATATTCCTTGTCTGTGGGTGGGGCCGAGGCCAGCCAGAAGGGGTTCGGGGATTTGATGCCGATGAAATTCGAGCGAAGGTCAGCCATGGGTTTAGCCCTTCAAATAGTCGTTGATTGATTCAGC
>JAYUEP010000080.1:0-1983 GCA_043739165.1 Hyphomicrobiales bacterium | reverse complement strand
GCGAAGTTTTCCGGCGGTAACCAGCAAAAGATCATTCTGGCGCGCGAGATTGATTCCAACCCTGATCTGTTGATCGTCGGCCAACCGACGCGGGGCGTAGATATCGGGGCCATTGAATTCATTCACCGCCGCCTCATCCAACTGCGTGACCAAGGCAAGGCAATCCTGCTTGTCTCGGTGGAGCTGGATGAAATCCGTTCGCTGTCAGACCGCATCCTGGTGATGTTTGCAGGCCGCGTGATGGGCGAGCGCGGACCCGAGACGGAAGAGCGTGAGCTTGGGCTGTTGATGGCCGGCGTCGCCAAGGAGGCGGCATGACCTCGCGCGGCGAACTTCCCACCTGGGTTGATGTGGGGCTTCTGCCGCTCATCAATCTGGTCATTGCGTTCATTGTCGCCGGATTGGTGGTCGTTATCATCGGCGAGAATCCGTTTCGCGCCTTGGCCATTCTGCTTGATGGGGCCCTGGGGTCGCTCAAGGGCTGGTCCTACATGTTCTATTACGCCACCAACTTTGTCTTTACAGGTTTGTGCGTGGCGGTGGCTTTTCATGCCGGGCTTTTCAACATCGGCGGAGAAGGCCAAGCCTATGCGGCCGGCTTGGGTGCCGCGACACCGGGACTGATCATCGGTGGGGCGCTGGCGGGGATTTTGCCTGCCACGGTTTCAACACCCATCACTCTGCTTATCTGCCTTGTCTCCAGCGCGCTCGTAGGTGCTGCCTGGGGCTGGTTTCCGGGTTATCTGCAGGCCAAGCGCGGCAGCCATATTGTGATCACCACGATCATGCTCAATTACATCACCTCCAGCGTGATGGTTTATCTGATCAATATGGTGTTCCGTCCGGTGGGCAAGATGGCGGTCGAAAGCCGCGCCGTTGATGATGCCTATATCATGAACTTCCGCGAGATCGGGCGGCTCATTGGGTTGAAAATTCCGGCAACGCCTTTGAATCCTGCGGTGCTGGTGGCACTGCTGGCGGCTTATGGCGTGTGGTATCTCTTGTGGCGCACCAGGCTTGGCTATGACATCCGAACCGTGGGTGCCAATATGGAAGCGGCGATTTATGCAGGGATCAAACCTGCCCGCATTATCATGATCACCATGGCGATCTCCGGCGGGCTCGCAGGACTTTTGGCGTTCCATGAAGTTTTGGGCGCGCAGCACCGTTTGGTTTTGGAATATGTACAGGGCGCAGGCTTTGTCGGCATCGCTGTGGCGCTCATGGGGCGCTCGCATCCCTTGGGCATTGTGCTGGCGGCGCTCCTGTTCGGCCTGCTCTATCAAGGCGGCACCGAGCTTTCCTTTGCCATCCCCACCATTTCGCGTGACATGGTGGTAGTGATCCAAGGTCTGGTCATTCTCTTCATGGGAGCACTTGAAGAAACCTTCCGGCCGTGGCTCGGCATTCTCTTTGCAAAAGTGGAGGCGTGATGGATCTATCAATCCTTCCCGAAATCCTCGGCTCCACCATCCGCATGTCGGTGCCGTTGATCTTTGCGTGTCTGGCGGGCCTGTGGAGCGAACGCTCGGGCATTGTTGATATTGGTCTTGAGGGCAAGATGCTGGTGGGAGCCTTTGTGGCGGCGTCCAGCGCCTATTATTTTCATTCAGCCTGGATCGGGCTGGCGCTGGCGGTCATCGTGTCTGTCTGTTTTTCATTGGTGCATGGCTATGCCGCCATCAACCAGCGCGGCAATCAGGTGGTTTCCGGCGTGGCCATCAACATGCTGGCCGCGGGGCTCGCCGTGGTGATCGGGCACTCATGGTTCAAACAGGGCGGGCGCACGCCACAGCTTGACGAAGCCTCGCGCTTTCTGCCGATTGATTTTCCGGGCAAAGAGGCAATGCTCGGCCTGCCTGGTATCGGGCCTTATTTCAAGATTGTCTTGGATCATTCCATCCTCGCCTATGTGGCGATTGCCCTCGTGCCGCTGAGTGCCTGGGTTCTGGCCAAGACGCGCTTTGGCCTGAGGCTGCGGGC
>JAYUEP010000079.1:0-6030 GCA_043739165.1 Hyphomicrobiales bacterium | reverse complement strand
TTAAGCTTTAGAAATGGGTTCGCGGTCTCTGGGTCAGCGGGTCAAGCCCGCCGATGGAGAGGGATTGGCGTTGTGGCTGGGTTTTGCGCAGGCCCCTCACCCTTCCCATTCGCCTCCGCGAAGACGCTACGGCGCAATGGGCCCCTTCCCTCTCCCGCCTTGCGGGCGAGGGAAAGTATGGGCTTGACATTCTTGGAATAGTTTCCTAGATCGCTGCCATGTCCGCGCTTGATGATCTTTTGCGGGAATTTGATTTGGCTTTGCTGCCGCATGAGCGGTTTTTTGTGGCGCGGGGGCTTTGCATGGAGCGCTGGCACCGCGATGAAAACCTGCCCTTTGATATGGTGCCTTGCGCCTATCTGGACGCGCCTGCCCATGATGCCCGCACCAAGGCGCATTTTGAAACGGCTTTTGCCTTTCGCGCCGTAAAGCAGGCCACCGCGCTGAAGGCGTTGCCTGCCGACGTGATGGGCAAGCTTTTGGCCTGGGCTGTGGTGGAGCTGCGCTTGCAGATGGTTTCCAGCTTTTCGTCCTTCGCGCTGCTGTTTGAAGCGCTGGCAGGGCGGCGGGCTTTGGCCCTGGCCCCAGCGCTTTATGCAGCGGCGGCTTTGCATCCCGAGGTGAAGCGCGCGCACCTGTTGGGGCCGGAGGCATTGGCTGCGATGGTGGCTTTGCAGGACGCCTTGCCCTGATGCTGGGCTTTGTGGCTCTGCACAGGCCCCTCACCCTTCCCTCTCCCGCCTTGCGGGCGAGGACGCATAAAAAAGCCCCGCCGTTGCTGGCGGGGCTTTGGTGTTTCGTGCTTGATCAAATCAAGTTTTGGCGATGTCCACGTCTTTGGTTTCGTGCAGGAACAGGAAACCCACCACGACGGTTATCGCCGCGAAGATCACCGGATACCACAGGCCGGCATAGACGTTGCCGGTGAAGGCCACATAGGCGGTGGCGAACAGGGGCAACATACCGCCAAACCAGCCGTTGCCGATGTGATAGGGCAGCGACATTGAGGTGTAACGCACATTCGAGGGGAACAATTCCACCAAGTAAGCGGCGATCGGGCCGTAGACCATGGTGGTGAAAACCATCATCACAAAGACGATGAGGATGGCCTGGATATATTGGCCCGTGCTCAAGGGTTTTGCGGTTGAGGTTTTGATTTCACCCACATGAACGGTTGCCGTGCCATCGGCAGCCACCACAGGGGCGGCAATGCTGTTGCTGGCGGCCAGTGGCTTGGCGGCAGCGTCGGCGGCTTTGCGGGCTTCGTTGACCACTTTTGCAGCATCTGCGGCGTTCTTGTCGGTCTGGGCCTTTAGCAGGGCATCAGACTGATCCTTGGTGAGGGTGACATCGGACTCGGCCACCTTGAAGTGTGGATAGCCTGCATCCGCCAGCACTTTCTGCCAGCCAAAGGCCGACACGCCTTCAACGGTTGCCGTGCCAATGGAGATGGTGGCTTTTGAGCCCGGCGCACCATCGGCAGACGTGAAGGAGATACCATTCGACGTCAGGATGGCTTTGCCTTTGTCACAATCGCCCTGCACGGTGTAACCCGCAATCGGGAAGATGGTGAAATGGCATTGCATCGGATCAGCCGTGACCACCAGCTTTGATGCATTGGCTTCATTGAAGCTCGCCAATTCCGGGTTGACGGCGCGGGACAGGAGATGGAACAGCGACATGCCAGTGATGGGCAGGTAGCAGATGGCTGCCAAGGCGCAGCCCGCGAGAATGATCCGCAGACGGCCAATCCGGTCAGAGAGGCTGCCAAAGACCACAAACAGCGGCGTTGCCAAAAGCACGGCAAGACCAACCACGATGTAACCCACCCACCAATCCGCCTTCAGCGGGCCGTTGATGAAGAACAGGGCATAAAACTGCGCGGTGTACCACACCACGCCCTGGCCCATGGTGGCACCGAAGAGGGCCAGCATGGCATATTTGTTGTTGGGATATTTAAAGAAGGAATCGCGGATCGGTGTTGCCGAGCCACGGCCTTCGGCCTTCATCTTCTGGAAGACGGGCGATTCATTCAGTTTCAACCGGATCCAGACCGAGAAGATCAAGAGCACGCTGGACGCGAGGAATGGAATGCGCCAGCCGGCGATGATGCCGCCCGTGCCATCCTTGAACCAGGCTGGATCGGTATACCACCGCAACCCACCGATGACGATCAATGACAGGAAGAAGCCAATCGTTGCCGTGGTTTGGATCCAGCTGGTGGTGTAGCCACGCGCACCATGGCGCGAATGTTCGGCGACATAGGTTGCAGCGCCACCATATTCACCGCCCAAGGCCAAGCCCTGCGTGAGACGGATGAGAACCAGCAACAGCGGCGCCAAGGCACCAATATTTGCATAGGATGGCAAGCAGCCGACGAGGAAAGTTGAAAGGCCCATCACCATGATGGTGACGAGGAAAGTGTATTTGCGGCCGACGAGATCGCCCAAGCGGCCAAAGAACAAGGCACCGAAGGGGCGCACGAGGAAGCCAGCGGCATAGGCACCCAAGGCACCCAGCAGGGCCCACGTGGGGTTGTCTGGTGGAAAGAAGAAGGCTGCGAAGAAGGGGGTGAGTGTTGCGTAGAGATAGAAATCATACCACTCGAAGATTGTTCCGGTGGATGAGGCGAGGATGACAAATTTCTCATCCTGCGTGAGCCCCGGCCCATCAATGGGCGAGGCGTGTGACAAGTTCGACATTAGATTGGTGCTCCCTGGACATTTCTGTTTGTGACCCTCTTAAACGGGGCCTTTCTTGACGCGGCGCACACTAGCGGTGTGCCGGGCGCTTTGTCCACACGCGTTGCGGGTTTATTCCAGAATCTGCATAAACAGCGACTCATGGCCGCAGCGACGGAAGCGGGGCGTGCCATCCGTCATCCACGGCTATGTGTTTCAGCTGCAAAGAAATTATGATTGTTTTTTCATTTGTCCTACAGGCTTAGGTAGCATAGCTTAACTTTTGTTCAGACCCTCAAACCGGATGGATCAGTCGCATGCGTCTTACTTTCCCAGCACTTGCAATCGCCATTTTCGCTTTCGTCGCACCTGCTTTCGCTATGGACGGTGTCAATACGGATACAGGTGATACTGTCACTGCCGATGACGGCACGACATTCAATGTGGGTGATACGGTGGCGCTTTATGACGCTGACGGCAATGAGATGGATGTTCAGGTACAGGCCGTGAATGATACGGGCGACGCGCTGGATGTTGATGTCATCGACAATGACTCAGGCGACAGTGCCACGATTGAATTTACGAAATAAAACAGCGGTTGCAAGATGATTGCAACCGCCCTTCGTCATTAACCCAAAGCCCTTATGACTTTGGCAGGAGCACGTGGTTGATCACGTGAATGACGCCGTTGGATTGCTTGACGTCGGCAATCGTGACTTTTGCAACACCGCCCGTTTCATCCTTGATGCTGACCATGCCATCCTTGGACGAGAGCCAAAGCTTGCAGCCGCCAACAGTGGTGACTTCGTGGGTGCCGCCATCCGCCATGGCCATTTTGGTAATGGTCTTGGCCATGACGTCGCCCGCGATCACGTGGCAGGTGAGAATCTTGACGAGTTGGGCCTTGTTTTCAGGCTTCAGCAATGTGTCCACCGTGCCAGCAGGCAAAGCGGCGAAGGCTTCGTTGGTGGGGGCCAGAACCGTGAAGGGGCCAGCGCCCATCAACGTATCCACCAGGCCAGCGGCTTTCACTGCAGCGACGAGTGTCGTGTGGTCTTTGGATTTCAGGGCGTTCTCGATGATGTTCTTGGTGGGATACATGGCCGAGCCACCCACCATCGGGTTGGCGAAAGCAGCTGTTGCCAAGAATGCAGTGGCCGACGCTGAAATGATCAAGGTGCGAAATGAAGTCATGATGTTCTCCTGTTGATGTTCCCCCGCCAATTCATTGGCTGGTTAAGAGGAGATACGAAACGAAGTTCAAAAGAGTTTCGGCTTTTCATTCACAGATGCGTGATCAGATGGAATTCATCGCTCCAGTAGCCAAGACCTGCCCGGTGGGCTGGCCAGTGGGCGAGCCGCCTTGCGGTTCATCGCTGATCGCCAAGACCGAACTCGCGAGTTTGGATTTGAGTGTGTCAGAAACTTTGATGATGCCGCTCGTCTGAGCTGGCAAGACGCCCAATGACACGGGCGCGTTTTTGCCTTCGATCAGCCAAAGTTCAAAATCACGGCCGGAAACAGGAGCACCAGAAACACGGTTGAATTTGATCTCGCCTTTCTGGCTGTCGTAAAGCACGGCGAGTTTGACAAGCTGCTGCGGGCCTGAAAGTTCGGCCACCAGTGTCTGTGTGGGCGTGTTCGTGGCCTTGTGGACAGCACCCACATACAGCGTTGCGGCCAAGGCAAAGGCGGCGAGCGATGCAAAGCTGAGGCCGCGCCAGAAGAACAGGCTTTGGGTCCAGCTGGTTGATGTGGCTGCTTGTGGGAAAATGCGGTTTTCAATGGAAGTCAAAACGGATTTGGGCGGCGCTAATGACGCAATCTCATCGGTGAGTGGCATCAGCCGTTCTTCCCAGAAGCGCACTTCATCACGCAAAGCGGGTTCAGCTCCCAAGCGCAGTTGAAAGCTCTGGCGCTCGACAGGCTCCAGCAATCCAGCCACATATTCAGCGGCCAGAATCCGGTCATGACCTCCGAGGGCTGGGTTCGCGCTCATTGCTCCAGACACTCCCGAAGGCTGATGAGACTGCGGCGCAGCCAGGTGCGCATCGTGTTCAATGGCATTTTGTAACGGGTGGCGAGGTCCTGGTAGCTGTAGCCATCAAGATAGGCACCGCGCACGGCCCCTGCCTGTCCCGGTTTCAACTTGCCGAGGCAATCTTCGATGCGGCCCATTTCAGATCCGGAAACGGCTGCGCTCTCAGGGTCTGGTGCGTTTGAAGCAATGTCCACCGCATCATCGATGTTTGAGGCCAAAGGCTTGCGCGCCCTGATCCGGTCAATGGCATCATTGCGCGCGATGGCCGCAAGCCACGTGATCGGGCTATAGCCCGAAACCGTGTATTTCGACGCATTCTGCCAGATTTTGACGTAAACTTCCTGCAAGCAATCCTCCGCAGCTGCTCTATCGCGCAAGATACGCAGGCAGACGCCGAAAAGTTTCGCGCTGGTCGCGTCATAGACCGCACGAAAGGCGGCGCGATCGCCCAGACTGACACGCGCAATCAAATCCGATAGCTCATTGGATGTCATTGAAAAAGTACGGGTCGCTTGCGCATGCGCCATGGATAACAGAGGGTGTCATTTTTGACAATGTGCGCGAGCGCAGGGAAGTGGGCCAGTTTGAATTTCCGCTCTTGTCCCTTGATCAGACATGTAGTGCGCGGAACCGAACCGACGAGTTTGACCCAGAGCTGCGATCAATGCTTGGGAGATGAAAACAGCCAGAGATCGCGCTAAGACCTTCCTTGAGACCTCTTCCAGAAAACCAGAGCTGTGCAAATGATTGATATACGCGTCAACTTCAAACCGACTAATGATGACTTGAACAAGCTGAACCAAAAGGCTTGGGATCATGAACATGTCGATCAAGATTATACGGCAGTTTTGGCACGGTCGCTCGGATACGTTTGTGCCTTTTCGGACGACGAATTAGTTGCATTTGTGAATGTCGCTTGGGACGGTGGAAAGCATGCGTTCATTTTGGACACTTGCGTTTCACCCAAGTTTCGCCGCCAGGGAGTGGCGTCCCTTATCGTTAAAAGGGCTATTGCACTGGCACGCGAAGGCGGAGCCGATTGGCTTCACGTCGACTATGAAGGCCATTTGGATACGCTCTATAAGAACTGTGGATTTCGTTCGACATTGGCAGGTCTAATCTATCTGAGGGATTGAAAGAATGAGGTTCTCATGTCCGTTTCGGACTAGCAATTTCCGTTCACCACAATATTTTTGAATGACTGCTCCTGGCCGAGGCTGTGTAAAAACGTGCAGATGTGATAGAATGTTTTCGTGATTTGGAGATAGATCATGGGACGTTTTGTTGAAGGCGAAGACCGCAGTCAAT
>JAYUEP010000078.1:0-18179 GCA_043739165.1 Hyphomicrobiales bacterium | reverse complement strand
CATGAACAAGCCCGTCAAGCCGTCACAATGGGAAGCCACGCCCAACAATCTTGAATCCTTCTGGATGGGCTTCACGCCGAACCGCGCCTTCAAACAGCGCCCGCGCCTGATTTCGCGCGCCAAGGACATGCACTATTATGACATGAAGGGGAACGCGATCCTTGATGGCAGCGCCGGCTTGTGGTGCACCAATGCCGGCCATTGCCGCGAGCCGATTGTGAAGGCCATTCAAGAGAGTGCGGCCGAATTGGATTTCGCGCCCACCTTCCAATATGGCCACCCCAAGGTGTTTGAACTGGCGTCGCGCCTTTCGACGATGGCACCGGGCGATTTGAACTATGCGTTCTTCTGCAACTCGGGCTCGGAAGCCGCAGACACTGCTCTGAAAATCGCACTGGCCTATCACCGCGCGCGCGGCGAAGGCACACGCACGCGGCTCATTGGCCGTGAGCGCGGTTACCACGGTGTGAATTTCGGTGGCATTTCGGTGGGCGGCATGGTGGCTAACCGCAAGTGGTTTGGCGCGATGCTGGCGGGCGTTGATCATCTGCCCCATACTTACAACCGCAAGGAACAGGCCTTCACCCGGGGCGAGCCCACTTGGGGCGCGCATCTGGCGGATGATCTGGAACGCTTGGTTGCCCTGCATGACGCCTCCACCATCGCTGCTGTGATCGTTGAGCCGATGGCAGGTTCCACGGGCGTTTTGCCGCCGCCCAAGGGCTATCTCAAGCGCTTGCGCGAGATCTGCACAAAGCATGGCATTCTGCTGATATTCGATGAAGTGATCACTGGTTTTGGTCGTTTGGGCGCAGCCTTCGCTGCCGAGCGTTTTGGCGTGACGCCTGATCTTCTCACCTTCGCCAAGGGTGTGACCTCCGGCACGGTGCCGATGGGTGGCGTGATGGCGCGGCAAGGGATTTATGATGCCTTCCTGAATGGGCAGGATCATGTGATCGAGCTGTTCCATGGCTATACCTATACCGGCCATCCAATGGCTGCTGCTGCTGGTGTTGCCACCATGGACCTTTACCGCGATGAAAAGCTGTTTGAACGCGCGGCTTCGCTTGAAACCAAATGGGCCGATGCCGCCTTCTCCTTGCAAGGCAATCCGTTGATTGAAGACATCCGCACCATTGGCCTGGTGGCCGCGATTGACATGAAGCCGATTGAGGGCAAGCCCGGGCTTCGCGCCTATAAAGCCATGGAGAATGCTTTCCATGATCACGGGTTGTTGTTGCGTATCACCGCCGACACCATCGCCCTTTCGCCGCCTTTGATCATCAGCGAGGCACAGATTGATGAACTGTTCGGTGAACGGATTCCAGCCGTCTTGAATTCGGTCGCCAATTTATAGGTTGATAGGCAAATTCATGGGATTCCCAGCGGGCACGGGAGTGGCTACGCTCTAGCTTCGTGATTCGATGCTGGGGATGCGATTGCACAAGGATTGGCCTTATCTCACCGGGTTTGGAGTGGCTGCTGCCAGTGTTGCTGGGGCGGCGGCTTATTTGCTTGGCGGCGGCAGCCAATTCGCCATAGCCACCGCAACGGCTGTGGGGGCCACAGTGCTCGGCCAGTTGGCGTTGCTTGGCCTCACCCTGCAACAGGATGAACGGCAGAGTTTACGGGTAAAGCGCCTGATGCGCGATCAGAGTCTGTTTCAAGATGAAACGCGGGCGCGCTGCGATGCCCTGCAAGAAACAGTGACTCGGATCACGTCGCAAGATGAAACTCGCTCACAAGCGATGATGAATGGGATTTCTGATCTTAAGACGAGCTATCAGGAATTGCAGGAGGCCTTGGTTTCGGGCCTCTCCAATGCGGCGCAGGCCCCACAGCCTCAGCCCGCGCCTGTGGAAGAAGTTCAAGCTGTTGCGGCGATGGAATCTCTAGCGCCTGCCATGGAAGCACCGCTGCCCGATGATTTTGAAGATGATGAATTGGGCGACAGGATTTTCTTTGCACTTGAACCCGTGATCGATATTCCGTCGCGGCGCACGGCGCATTACCGCTTGAACCTTTCGATGGAAATGGACGGCGAGGAACTGGCCAGTGACCGATTGTTGCATTACGCGGGCCGCGTTGGAAAACGCCCGATTCTGGATCTGATTGCGGCACGTGAGGCCTTGCATCTTCTGGCCAAACTCCGGGTGCGCGACCCTGAGCTCAATATCTTCATGGATATTGGGGCCGAGACATTGGCAGAGCCGCAAGCTTTGGCGCGCCTGATTGTGGCGCGTCATGAGGCGGGGCTGGTGGCGCAAGGTTTGGTGTTTGAAATGCCCCATGCCGCTTTGGCCGGGCTTTCGGAACATGCGTTGGAAGGCCTTGCCGCCTTGGCGCGGGAAGGGGTTCATTTCGCCTTGACCAATGTTTCCGTGGCAGCGCTTGATTTGCAGGCGATGAATACTTTGAATGTGCGCCATGTCGGCGTTGCCGCGGGCTCGATTGACCCCGTGGAAGGCCCCAGCACCAGCCTTGTCGGCTTTGCGCAGGTGGCGCGGCTTTCGCGAATCAACTTGATTGTCACAGGCCTTGCCAATGCGTCTTTGGTGGCGAAACTTGCCAGCGTCTCGCGCCTGGCCTGTGGGCCGTGCTTTGCCCTGCCGCGCCGGGTGAAGCGCCATGCTGGCAGCGCCCAAAATTCCCTGCCCTCACTCAATATCGCAGCTTAAGCGATGGATGATCTTTCGCGGGCCTATCCCATTTGGCTGTGTGATGTTTGGGGCGTGGTACATGATGGCCACAAGCCCATAGCGCCTGCTGTTGCCGCCCTGACGCGACACCGTTCCAAAGGTGGCAAAGTGATTTTCATCACCAATGCGCCACGGCCCAAGGCTTCGGTGCGGGCCCAGTTGGACCGGATCGGCGTATCACGCAGTGCCTATGATGGCATGGTGACATCCGGCGATGTGACGCGCCAGCTGATGGTGGAATATGGCGGGGGCGGGTTGTTTCATATTGGTCCGCAAGAAGATCTGTCTCTGTTCGAAGGTCTCGCATTGAAACGGGTTCCGGTTGAGCAGGCCAGCGCCGTAATCTGCACTGGTTTTTTTGATGATGAACAGGAGACGGCGAAGGACTATTTGCCGATCCTCCAAAAGATCAAGGCGCGTGACCTTACCCTCATTTGCGCCAACCCGGACAAAGTGGTTTGGCAGAAGGATCGGCTATATCCTTGCGCCGGGGCTATTGCTGAAGAATATGAAGTGTTGGGTGGCAAGGTGTTGATGGCGGGCAAGCCCTTTGCGCCGATTTATGATGAGGCGCTTGCGCTGGTGGGCAAGCCAGACAAGGCGCAGGTTTTGGCCATTGGCGATGGGCCGGAAACCGATATCAAAGGCGCTCTCGATAATGGCCTCGCTTGTGTTTTCGTCTCGGGCGGAATTAACCTCGATGCCGACGCAGAAGCCGTGGTGCGGGCGAAATACCACACCGCGAAGATCCTGCGTGCCATGCCAGAGCTTTACTGGGCTTGACATTTTGGCTAGCTCTGCCGCCATGATTGAAGTTTCCCTTCATACGCCTCTACCGGAAGCGATGCGTGGCGGCGTTGTGGCCATCGGCAATTTTGATGGGGTGCACCGCGGCCACCAGGCCTTGCTGGCGCAAGCGCGCGAGATTGCGAAGCGCGAAGGCAAGCCTTGGGGAGTGGTGACGTTTGAGCCGCACCCCCGCAGCCTTTTTCGGCCTGACCAGCCGATGTTTCGTTTGAGTCCCGTGGCGTTGAAGCTGCGGTTGCTGCAGGCCTTGGGGGCGGACTTTGTTTCCGTCGTACAATTTGATGCGCAGCTTGCAGCACTTACCGCAGAAGAATTCATCGAAGCCGAATTGATGGAAAAGCTGGGCGCGCGTCATGTGGTGGCGGGCTATGACTTCCACTTCGGCAAGAACCGCAAGGGCAATGCTGATACGCTGCGGAAACTGGGCCTTCATGTGTCGTGTCTGGACGAAGTGACCGATGAGGGCGCGGGGCAGATTGCCTTTTCCTCCAGCAACATTCGCAATGCCTTGCGGCAGGGCCAGGTTCGGCAGGCCTCGCGTGATTTGGGTTATGACTGGACCATCCTTGGCACGGTTGTTCCCGGCGACCAACGGGGCCGCACTATTGGGTTTCCGACGGCGAATATCGTGGTGGAAGCCGGAGTTGAGCCAGCGCGCGGCATTTACGCCACGATGGTACATGAAGTGGGCAAGGCTGCGCCGCTATGGATGGGGGCGGGCTATTTTGGAGACCGCCCAACTTTCAACACCAACCGCACGTTTCTCGAAGTCTATCTTTTGGATCAGACCATTGATCTCTATGGGCGGCAATTGATGGTGAGCTTTGTTGATCTCATCAGGCCGGACCAGAGCTTCACATCGGTGGATGCGTTGATTGCCCAGATGAAGCAGGATTGCGAAAATGCGCGGCGGATTTTGACGGCGCGCAAGGTTGCCGATTTTCCACTGGCGAAGTTGCAGGCGGCGGGCGGGATTTAGACTTTCGCTGCCGGGTCCAACAGCCTGTGCAGATGCACGATAAAATAGCGCATCTGGGCGTTGTCGATGGTTTCGCGGGCCTTGCCCTGCCAAGCGTCGTGGGCCTTGGCATAGTTGGGATAGAAGCCCACCACATCAAGCTTGGCCAAATCCTTGAACGTCACATCCGACACATCGCTCAACTCGCCGCCAAAGACCAGGTGGATCAATTGCTCATTCTTGTTCGCCGTCATCGTGCCTCCAGTTGCGCCAGCACCGCGCCGTGAATTTTGCTACCTGCCGCGAGCAGGCCGTTCTGCCATGGGTGCGGCTTGTTATAAATAAATGTCTGGCCGTCAAGGTCTGTCAATTTGGCGCCCGCTTCCTGCATCAGCAAATCACCAGCGGCCAAGTCCCAATCATTCTTGTTGCCGAATGACAAAGCAATGTCGGCGCGGCCTGCGGCGACAAAGGCGAGGCGCAGCAACAGCGGAATATGTGGGGCATGTTGACCCTTGACGCCGAGGGGATCGAGAATGCGGGCGGCTCTATTGGTGCCCAAAAGCTCCGTGTCTTGCAGCGATGCATTATCGCGCGGTTGCAATGGTGCATCGTTGCAAAAAGCTCCGGCACCTTGGGCGGCCCAGAAGAACTCATCTTTTGCCGGGCGGTAGAGCGCTGACAGCACCGGGCGCTGGCCTTCAATCAGGGCAACACCAACGCACCAACCATCCGTGCCATTCACAAAGGAATTGGTGCCATCAATGGGATCGGCGATCCATAGGCGTTGTTTGGCCAGGCGTTGTGGATCATCTGGCGTTTCTTCAGACAGCCAGCCATAGTCTGGGCGCGCTTTCAGCAGATGCAGCTTGAGCAAGGCATCGATTTCGAGATCGGCTTCGGTGACGGTGCTGCCATCCAGCTTGGACCAGCGCTTCACACTTTGTTGGGCGCGTTTCAAACCCAAAGCTCCGGCCTCGCGCACGGTATTGAACAGCAGCTCCGCGTCAGCCTTCATATGCGGCAGAATTCTATTTGCCGGCAATGGTCATTCCTTCCACGAGGCAGGACGGCGCGTTGGTGGAAGACCTGAACAGCAAGTCATTGGCAGGTGTCAGGTTCATGAACATGTCTTTCAGATTTCCGGCCACGGTGATTTCGCTCACCGGGAATTTCACTTCGCCGTTCTCGATCCAGAAACCGGATGCGCCGCGGCTATAATCACCCGTGGCGGGGTTGATGCTGGAGCCGATGAATTCAGTGATGAGCAGACCTCTGGAGAGGGCCTTGATCATGTCTTCAGGCGATTGTGTGCCAGGTTCCAGATGCAAATTCGTGGTGGAGGGCGAGGGTTGCGAGGCGAGGCCGCGCGCGCCATTTCCAGTCGGTTCCAGATTCAACTGGCGGGCGGAACGTAGATCGAGGACCCAACCGGTGAGAACGCCTTTGTCGATGAAGTTGCGGCGTTGTGTGGCTAAGCCTTCGCCGTCAAAACTGCGCGAAGCAAAGCCACGGTGGCGGTGCGGGTCATCGACGATGGTGATATTGGATTTGAAAATCTGCTGGCCCAATTGTTCTTTGAGGAAACTGACGTCCCGGGCAATGGCGCTGCCATTGATGGCGCCGGACAAGTGCCCCAGCAAGCTTGCTGCCACGCGGCGATCAAAGATGACGGGAACGGATTGTGATTGCAGTTTCTGTGGGTTCAAGCGTTTGACAGCACGTTCAGCGGCGGATGCGGCGATTTTCGCTGGCGTATCCAAATCCTCGAAATGATTGGCAGAGGTTGCATCATAATCGCGCACCATGGTGGTGCCCTCACCCGCAATCACCGAAACGCTGAAGCCAAAGCCGGTACGACGATAGGATTTGGCAAATCCGTTGGAAGAGGCCAGGGCGATGTCGCTGGAGGAAGAAGAGGCGCCTGCGCCATTGCTCTTGGTGATGCCGGGAACAGCTAAGGCCAGCTGTTCGGTTTCCTCGGCCAGATGCTTGAGCTCGGCAGCCGATGGGAAAGTTTTGGACACGAGATCGAGATCCAAATCCTTCTTGGCCAATTGTTCAGGGGTTGCGATCCCCAAAAACGGATCTGGGGGCGCGAGTTTGGCCATGGCCATGGCCCGGGTGGCCAATCTTTCGCGGGCTTCGGGTGTCAACACGCTGCCTGCGATGATGGCGGAGGACTGGCCCGCAAAAACTCGAAGGCCGATTTCGCGCGCTTCGGATTGTTCCAATTCCTCGACAATGCCTTGGCGGATGGAGATCGATGAATCGCGGCGCTCAAAGACCATGGCATCGGCGGCAGTAGCGCCCTGCTTCAAGGCGCGCGAGACAATATCTTGGGCGATGTCGAGGAGTTCTTTGTTCATCAGATCAAGCAACCTATCAAAAGACCAACGCAAATGATCAATCCGAAATTCCGGTTGGCGCGGAACAGCTGGAGGCAGCGAGTCGAATCCGTGTCGTCAAAACGTGACAGTTGCCATGCGGCATGAAGTGCAGCGGCGGCCACCCCGATATGGGCGGTGAGCGGGGCCGATACAAGCCAAAGCGAAGTGTCGATCAATGCAAGGCTGGTCGTGAAGAAGAGCGTCAGCCAATAGATTGTCGATTTTCCAAACATCAGGGCGGTGGATTTAACGCCGATCAAGGCATCGTCATCCTTGTCCTGGTGGGCGTAGATTGTGTCATAGGCCAGCGTCCAGAAAATACCGCCCACATAGAGGATGAGGCAGGGGAGATTTATTTCGCCGGTGACCGCCGTCCAGCCGACAATGGCCCCCCAGTTGAAGGCGAGGCCCAGCACGAATTGCGGCCAGGAGGTGATGCGCTTCATGAAGGGATAGATGGCGATGATGACGAGCGATGCGATCGCGGTTTTGATGGTGATCGCGTTGAATTGCAAAAGTATCACGAGGCCCGCCAGCAGAAGCCCGCACAGAAATATCGCAGCGGACATTGCGCTGACGCGGCCGGAGGGCAGGGGGCGCGAGCGGGTGCGCTCGACTTTTGCGTCAATGTCGCGGTCTGCCAGGTCGTTCATGACACAGCCAGCGCCGCGCATGATGACGGCACCGACAAGAAACAAGGCAGCCTCATTGAGGTTTGGCAGGCCACCGCCCTTGAACAGCTGCGCCAGCATCAGGCCCCACCAACAGGGAAGGAGCAAAAGCCACCAGCCGATGGGTCTCTCCAGCCGCATCAATTGGGCATAGGGAATGAGCGGGTCAGGCAGGCGGGTCGCCCAATGGGCTTTAAGGGCATCTGCGACGCTGGTTGGGCTGGCATCATTCATGGGCCGCGTGATACACGGGAGCGATGGCAAAAACCACACCCCGTTTGTTCGTTGATCAGCCGCTGGCGGAAGGCCGTGAAGTCACGCTTGCGCCAGAGCAGAGCCACTATCTCGGTACTGTGCTGCGCTTGGCACCAGGTGATGCGGTCGATGTATTCAACAGCCAGGATGGCGCGTTTCTGGCGCATGTGGCGGAGGCCGCCAAGAAGAAGATGGTGCTGCGCGTGGAGCGCTTGACCAGTGCAGTGACGCCCCCGCCCGATATTGATTATTTGTTTGCGCCGCTGAAACATTCGCGGCTTGATTATCTGGTGCAGAAAGCAACGGAGCTTGGCGCGCGCCGGCTGCGTCCGGTAATCACGGCTCGCACCATTGCCGAGCGCGTGAATTTGGACCGGATGCGCGCCAATGTGGTTGAGGCGGCGGAACAGTGCAATTTGATCTTCGTGCCGGAGGTGCTGGAGCCTGTCTCCCTGAACGCGGCGCTGCGGGAATGGGACAAGACCCGGGCATTGATTTATTGCGATGAGGTGGCAGACAAGATTGGGCCCCTGGATGGGTTGGCGAAAGTGAAGCTGCCCGCCGCTGTATTGGTGGGGCCGGAAGGTGGGTTCACGGTTGAAGAACGTGCGATGCTCAGGGCGCTGCCCTATGTGACGGCCATCAGCCTTGGCCCCCGTATCATGCGGGCGGATACCGCGGCGGTGGCGGTTCTGGCACTGGTGCAGGCGGCGTTGGGTGATTGGCGTAAACCCTAAGCCCATGGCCGCCCGAATATGACTTGCCGCTGTCATCGCGAATGCCTAGATCACTGTCACAACGAGGGTTACAAATTTGAGCGGACCAACACCTGAAACTGAAACTGGCCGGACCTTGATTGAGTCCAAGGCGCAGCTTGTGGCTTATTTTGAAGAGGGCATGAAGCCGCGCGCGCAATGGCGCATGGGCACTGAGCACGAGAAATTCCCCTTCCTGAAAGATACGCTGCGCCCGGTGCCTTACGCAGGGGCGCGGTCGATCAAGGCGTTGCTGGAAGGCTTGCGTGATCGTTATGGTTGGGCGGGAGTTTACGAGAGCGAAAATATCATTGCGCTGTCTGACCCTCATTCGCTGGCCAATATTTCGTTGGAGCCCGGTGGACAGTTTGAGCTTTCGGGCGCACCGCTGAATTCAGTTAATGACACTTGTAGCGAAGTAACGGAACACTTGGCGCAAGTGAAAGTGATCGGCGATGAATTGGGCATCGGGTTTTTGGGCCTGGGGGCCTCGCCCGTTTGGACGCGGGCTGAAACACCTGTCATGCCCAAGGGCCGCTATGGCATCATGGCGCCTTATATGGACCGTGTCGGTTCGATGGGCCGCGACATGATGTTCCGCACCTGCACTGTGCAGGTCAATCTCGATTTCGCTTCTGAAGCCGACATGGTGAAAAAGCTGCGCGTGTCTGTGGCACTTCAGCCGTTGGCCACGGCGCTGTTTGCCAATTCGCCTTTCCTTGAAGGCAAGCCCAATGGCTTTCTCTCATTCCGATCGCATGTGTGGACGGATACGGACAATGCGCGCGCCGGCATGTTGCCCTTTGCCTTTGAGCAGGGCTTTGGCTTTGAGCGTTATGTGGAATATGCCCTCGACGTGCCGATGTATTTCGTGATGCGCGATGGCAAGTTCGTGAATTGTGCGGGCGAAAGCTTCCGCAAGTTCCTTGATGGCAAGCTGCCGCAATTGCCGGGTGAGAAGCCGACGATGCGCGACTTTGCGGATCACCTTACAACGATATTCCCCGAAGTGCGGCTGAAGAAATATCTCGAAATGCGCGGGGCTGATGTGGGGCTTGGGCCGATGCTTTGTGCCCTGCCCGCCTTGTGGGGCGGGCTCCTCTATGATGATACGGCCCTCGATGCGGCCTGGGATCTGGTGAAACGGGCGATTCCTGAACAGCGCCAGAAGCTGCGCGATGACGTGCCGAAGCTCGGGCTCAAGGCCAAGTTCCTGGGCCGGAGTTTGCAGGATGTCGCCAAGGACGCCCTTGCCATTGCTCGCAAGGGATTGAAATCACGCGGGCTTGGCGAAGAAGCCTTTCTTGATGTTTTGGATGAAGAAGCGCAGAGCGGACTTTCACGGGCTGACAGATTGCTTGAACTCTATCACGGCACATGGAAGCGCGACATCACGCGGGTGTTTGAGGCAGGGGCGTTTTAGCTACTCCGCCGCCATCAACTTGCGCCCGGTGCCGAGGCCTTCGCGGACGTGTTGGGCCAAGGCCTGCGCGGCCGGGCTGGCTTTGCCGGGCTTTTGCATGAGGCCAATATCAAATGCGCCAAGGGCTGGGAAGCCTTCGGCTTCCGTCAGCACACGCATGCCCGGCTTGACGCAGATGCGCGGCATGGCCGCCACTGCGAGGCCTTGCATCACGACGGCGCAGACAGTTGAAAAGTTGGGGCTGGTATAGGCCACGCGGTAGGTGCGGCCATGATCCCTGAGCCCTTGTTCAGCGAGTTTGCGCCAGCCGCAAGTGGCACTGGCAGTCGCCATGGGCAGTGTCTCCATGGCGTGGGTCTGATGGCGCGGCGAGGTGACCCAGACGAGTTCCGCGCTCATCAGGGTTTCGCCATAAATGTCACCGCCATTGAATGTGACGACGGCAAGATCCAGTTCGCTGTTGCGCACATGTCCGGCGAGAACCTGTGACTGATAGCATTCCACTTCCAGGTTCACTTGCGGATGGGTGCGATTAAAGCGGGCCAGAATTTCGGGCAAGAACAGGTCGGCATAATCATCCGGCGTGCCGAAGCGCACGGTTCCGGTGATTTCGGGCGTGGTAAATGCCGAGACCACCTCATCATTCATGGCGATCATGCGCCGGGCATATTCAACCAACCGTTCGCCATCGGCGGTGATGCGGCTGCCGCGGCCGTCGCGTGCGAAGATAGGCCTTCCCAGGGTCTCTTCCAGCCGCTTCATCTGCATGGAGACGGCGGATTGGGTTTTGTTCACTTCCTCCGCTGCACGGGTGAAATTGCCGGTGTCGGCAATGGCGAGGAAGGTCTTCAACTGATCGACATCAAGATTGGGGATCATGGCGCACTCATCATGTTTTGTGATGAGTATTATAAAATACATTCGTTGGATAAATCAATCCAATTCTGCGATGGATAATCAACAATTCATCATCAAGGGGAATGTGTCGTGGACAACTTCGCTTATCATCAGGCCCAGCAGTTTGGCAGCATGGAGGGCTATGGCCCTTTGGCGCAGTTGATTGAAGCTATTCGTCGGCGCTGGTCACAGACTTCGCAGCATGGCCGCTAAGGCCCTTGACCAGCCGATAGGCCAGAACCATTGAACCCAGACCAAAGATGGCCCCGCCCACAGCGGTGCCCACCATAATACCCTCGGGACCCGCGACCTTGGCCCCGACCATGGCAAAGGGAATGGTGCCCAGCGTGGCGCGGCCCCAATTGGTCCAGGTTGAATAGAGTGGCTTGCCGAGATTGTTGAAGGCCGCACTGGCCACAAAAAGTGCGCCCATCAGCGCCCAACTTACCGCGATCCATGTACAGAAAAACCCGACCAGTTCAGCGGCGCGGTCGGTGATGTGGAAGGCGGCGATGATTTGGTTGCGCAGCAGAAACAAGATCAGCGACGTGGCACAAGAATAAATCACAGCGAAAGTCATGCCATCACGCAGGGCGCGCATGACGCGTGGATAATTCTTCGCCCCGAAATTCTGTCCGATGATCGGGCCCACCGCGCCGGAGAGCGAGAAGATCACGCCGAAGGCCACGGGCACCACCCGGTTTACCACCGTGCCTGCGGCAACGATGGCATCGCCATAGGGACTCATCACATAGTTCATGTATGCGGCGGCAAAAGGAGTTGCCAGTTGGGCGATGATTGATGGCATGGCAATGCCCCAGATCGGTCGCAGGTTGGTGCGGAATTGTGACATTGTGGGCCATGCCAGAAATTGGTGAACCCTGATCAAGCTGTTCATGCCTTGCGCGAAACTTAAGAAATAGGCCACGGCATTGGCTGCTGCTGTGCCCTGAATGCCCCAACCAAATTTGAAGATGAAGATCGGGTCCAGCACCAGTGTGATGATGGCCGCTGTCAAAGTGTTATACATGGCACGGCGAAAATCACCGATGCCACGCAGGATGAATGAGCAGCAGATGGTGCCGCCGAGAAAAACGAATCCAGGGGTCAGTGTCCAGATGAAGAGTCTGGCTTGATGTGCGGCCTCACCCGTGGCACCGAGACCCGACAGGATGGGGGTGGCGAAGAACGCAATCACGCCGGCAAAAAGGGCAGCAACCAGAAGCGAAAAAGCAAGACCGCTGGAGGCGAATGACTTGGCTCTATCGGGTTGGCCTGCGCCCATGTTGCGCGCCACCAAGGCGGCAGAGGCGATGCCCGCACCAATGGCCAGTGAGAGATTAGCGAAGGCGAGCGAACCCGCAAAGCCGATGCCGGCCGTGATTGCCGTGTTGTCGAGGAGACTGAGAAAATAGAGATCGGCGAGATCGACGATGAAGAGCGTCATCAATCCCAAGGCGCCGGTCAGCGTCATTACGACCACGTGCTTAAAGATTGAACCTTGCAGGAAAGCGGCGGTGTTGGGTTTCATGATTCAAATCCCAGATTGCGGGCCTCTGCTGTAAGGCCTTCAAAGCCGGTAAAATGATGGGCGGTGAGACCTGCGATGCGGGCACCTTCAACATTGGACTTCTTATCGTCGATGAACCAGCAGTGTGCGGGCGCGTGGCCCAATTGCTCCAAGAGGCGCGTGTAGCTGGTGGGGTCTGGCTTCTTGGTGCCGAATTCGTAGGAACAGAAGCGCTGCCTGAAGATTTCTGCGGCTTCGGGGAAGAGTTTTTCCATGTGACCTTTCACGACCGGGCCGTTGTTGGTGTAAATCGCCAGTTCGGCCTGTTGGCCGAGCTTCTTGGCCAGATCGAGCACATCTTCGTTGGGTTGCATGGCGATGCGGCGTGCTTCAATCCATTGGTCCAGCGAAATGTGCTTGCCCAGTCTTGTGCCAAACTCATGGAGATAATTTTCGATCTCGGCATAGCCACCCTGGTCGGCGAGGTCTTCAAAGCCTGAGTCCCATACGGCGGCGCGCACGTCTCTTGCCGTCACGTCCGCCAGTCTCGCCAAAGCCCGCAGCCTGCGGCCCAGATCATAGTGGCAGAGCACATCATCCATATCAAAGATGACGAGCACTGGCCTTGGCATCAGGCGGCGGTTCCACCCACGGTGAGATTGTTGATGCGCAAGGTGGGTTGGCCCACTCCGACGGGCACACCTTGGCCCGCCTTGCCACAGGTCCCGATCCCAGGGTCCAAGGCCATGTCATTGCCGACCATGACGATCTGCTTCAAGGCTTCAGCACCTGCGCCAATGAGAATGGCGCCCTTCACAGGTCTGCCGATTTTGCCGTCTTCAATGAGATAGGCTTCGGTGCAGGTGAAGACAAATTTGCCGGAGGTGATGTCGACCTGCCCCCCACCGAAGCTCTTGGCGTAAAGCCCTTTCTTCATCGAGGCGCGGATTTCATCCGGTGTGCGCTTGCCGTTGAGCATATAAGTGTTGGTCATGCGCGGCAGGGGGATGTGGGCGTAGGATTGGCGGCGGCCATTGCCTGTGGGTTTGACACCCATCAAGCGGGCGTTGAGCCGGTCTTGCATGAAGCCCACCAGCTTGCCGTTTTCAATCAAGGTGGTGCAGTTGGGCGAGGTGCCCTCATCATCAATGGTGATAGAGCCACGACGGTCCTGAATGGTGCCATCATCTACGACGGTTACATCTTCAGACGCGATGCGCTGGCCCATCAATCCGGCGAAAGCCGATGTGCCCTTGCGGTTGAAATCACCCTCCAATCCGTGGCCGATGGCTTCATGCAGCAGAATGCCCGGCCAGCCGGGCCCGAGCAGCACATCCATTTCGCCCGCCGGAGCGGCCTCGGCATCAAGGCCGACAAGCGCCTGCCGCACGGCCTCTTTCGACGCGTCCTTCCAGTTGGCTTCGGTCAGATAGAATAGTGGATCGGCACGCCCGCCAAAGCCATGGCTGCCTTGGCCAGAAGTGCGGTTGTCTGATGTGGTGACGGAGACCCCAAAGCGGGTGAGGGGGCGGACATCGTGATAGAGGCTGCCATCGGCGCGGGCGATGCTGATCTTCTGCCAAGATGAACCTATCGAGACAGAGACTTGGCTGACGCGCGGATCGAGCGCGCGGGTGAAAGCATTCACTTCTTCGAGCAAATTGATCTTCTTGGCAAAGCCCATGGCTTCGACAGGATTGGCACTGGGATAAAGCTTCTTGGTTGGGGCAGCAGGAGAGACATCGATGTGGGCAGGTCTGTCGCCACCCAGAATAGAGGCGCAGGTTTCGGCGGCGCGTTTCAGTGCCTGCTCGTTGATCATTGAAGAATGGGCATAGGCCGCGGTTTCGCCGGTGACGGCCCGCAGGCCAAAGCCTTCGCCTTCATCAAACGTGGCGGTGCGCAAGCGGCCATCGTCAAACACCAGGCTTTCAGATTGCGTGTGCTCGATGAACAGCTCGCCGTCATCGGCGTTCTTCAGGGTTTGGGCAATGATCTTGAGGGCGGCATCACCGCCCAAGGGGGCCAAATCAGTTTCGCTTGGATTTTTCATCGGCCTTACATAAGCGCAAAGGGCCTGATGTTAAAGGGCGAGTTCTTATTTGCCGATAAACTTGTCCAGGTCTGTCAGGCCTTCAGCAAAGCCATTGAGCGCAAACTTGATCGGGTAGCCATTACCAGGACGGTCATAAATATAAAAAGTGGCGGCCTTGCCCTTGAGAAACTTCTTCATCGTCGCATCAGAAGCCTCGCCAAAGCTTTCGCAGGCGCGCGGGTTGCAACGGGTGAAGGACATGCGGCCTTCCAAAGCGGTGCCATCAATTTCCATGGCAACACCAGTTGGCAAATAAACGCCGATGGGCACGAGGGCGCGCATCATTGTCTGGGTCTTGCCATCTTGGCCCTTCACACGGTTGACGATGAGAGAGAGGCCGATGGCCTCATTCTTTTCGGTCTTGCCGGTTTGCGACATGCCGCAAGACTTGCCGGCGGGCTGGCCATTTTGGGCGGGCAGGTCGCTGCATTGGACAACCCAGCCATTATGGGTCGAAACGGTTTCGACCTTGGGCGCGGCAGGATCAGCACCCTGGGCACCCGCCGGCGCGTTAATCCTTGGGCCGAGGCCAGCAGGCGGCGGCGGGGTTTGGTCCTTGGTTTGGGCCAGTGCGGCACCGCAGAGGGAGGAGAGAATCACCGTGGCACAGAAAGTTTGGCGAAGCTGACGGATATTCACGATTCGATTTCCCTGATTGGTCATAAGCGCGGGCATAGCCGCCTGTATTTGCAAAGACAACGGCAAATTCAGACAGGCCAAACCGCCGTTCGCCCCTGCATCATCGGGAAATGAGGCAGAATTCCGGCATCTTTCACAATGACGTTTTGCCGCGCCTTGTTCGGTTGCGGCATAGGCCGTAATGTGGTTGACACGCGGCATGGCGCATTGCGCCGGAAATTCAGAGGTTTTTGTCGATGACCCAGATCAAATCGCGCCTGATGGCTCTCGCTTCCGGACTGGTTTTCCTGCCCAGCTTGAGCTTTGCGCAGGGCAATGAGCCAGTGAATTGGCAGCTTGGGCTGCCCGTGCCTGCGACGCCGGTTGAGCAGTTCATCCATGATTTCCATCTGTGGCTGGTCTGGGCCATGGGCGCCGTTGTGCTGTTTGTGCTGGCGCTGCTCATCTATGTGATGGTGCGCTTTAACGCCAAGGCCAATCCGGTGCCGTCGCAAACCACGCATAATTCGTTGATTGAAGTGGTTTGGACGATTGTTCCCGTGATCATTCTGGCGGTCATCGCGATCCCATCCTTCAAGCTGCTTTATCTTGAGCGCAATATCCCCAAGGGTGACATGACAATCAAGGTGATCGGCAATCCGTCGTGGAACTGGACCTATGAATATCCTGACCTCGGGGTCAATGCCGACAAATCAGCCAAGGTTTCCTTTACGTCCTACCTGTTGCCGGAAGACAAGGCCAAGGAACAGGGCGTTACTTATCTGCTGGCGACGGACGTTCCTGTCGTTGTCCCAGTAAACAAAGTGGTGAAGCTCATTGTCACGTCTGACCCTGAAGGCATTATCCATTCTTGGGCCATGCCCGCCTTTGGTGTGAAGATCGACGCCATTCCCGGCCGTTTGAATGAAGACTGGTTCCAGGTGACCAGAGAAGGTGTTTTCAACGGCCAATGTTCCGAGCTTTGCGGCAAGGAGCACGCTTTCATGCCCATCGAAGTCTGGGCTGTGTCCGAAGACAAATACAAGGCATGGACTGATCTCGAACTCACGGGCCCAAAGCCCGAAGATTTGGCCGCATTCCTTAAGACCATCCGCCCAGCGACTGACAAAGTCGCCAGCAACTAAGAATTAGAGGCATCATCCATGGCACAGGCACACGACATGCACGACGACCACGCTCACGCTGATCCATCAGGCTGGCGGCGATATGTCCTCTCCACCAACCACAAGGACATCGGGTCGATGTATTTGTGGTTCGCCATTATGGCCGGCTTAGTTGGCGGCATTCTTTCCATTCTGATGCGGATGGAACTGCAAGAGCCGGGCATCCAGATTTTCAAGGGCCTCGCCCAGATGGTATACGGCGTGCCCGAAAATGCGGCGCTCGACAACGGCAAGCAGATGTTCAACGCCTTTGTGACGGCCCACGGCTTGATCATGATCTTCTTCATGGTAATGCCCGCAATGATCGGCGGCTTTGGCAACTGGTTTGTGCCTTTGATGATCGGCGCGCCCGACATGGCCTTCCCGCGCATGAACAATATTTCCTTCTGGCTGCTGGTGCCGTCCTTCGCGCTATTGATCACATCGATGTTTGTGGAAGGCCCGCCCGGCATGCACGGCGTGGGCGGTGGCTGGACGATTTATCCGCCGCTGTCGTCAACAGCAGGCCAACCCGGCCCGGCGATGGATTACGCAATCTTGTCACTACATCTTGCTGGTGCTTCTTCCATTCTTGGTGCCATCAATTTTATCACCACCATTTTCAACATGCGTGCCCCGGGCATGACGCTGCACAAGATGCCGCTGTTTGTCTGGTCGGTTCTGGTGACGGTGTTCCTGTTGCTCTTGGCTTTGCCAGTGTTGGCTGGTGCCATCACCATGTTGTTGACGGACCGCAACTTCGGCACGTCGTTCTTCGTGCCTTCCAAGGGCGGCGACCCGCTGTTGTTCCAGCATCTCTTCTGGTTCTTCGGTCATCCTGAAGTTTACATCCTGATTTTGCCGGGCTTCGGCATCATCAGCCAAATCATCTCGACCTTTTCCAAGAAGCCCGTGTTTGGCTATCTCGGCATGGCCTATGCCATGGTGGCGATTGGTGTGGTAGGCTTCGTCGTCTGGGCGCATCACATGTATACGGTTGGCCTTGATGCCGACACGCAGGCGTATTTCACTGCGGCCACGATGATTATCGCGGTGCCGACAGGCATCAAAATTTTCTCATGGATTGCCACGATGTGGGGCGGCTCGATTGAATTCCGTCCGCCCATGCTCTGGGCCATCGGCTTCATCTTCCTGTTCACCGTGGGTGGTGTGACGGGCGTGGTGTTGGCCAATGCGGGCGTGGACCGCAACCTGCAAGACACTTACTATGTGGTGGCGCATTTCCACTATGTACTTTCGCTGGGCGCAGTGTTTGCGATCTTCGGCGGCTGGTATTTCTGGTTCCCGAAAATCACCGGCTACATGTATAATGAGACCATCGCCAAGGTTCACTTCTGGGTGACGTTTATTGCGGTGAACATTGTGTTCTTCCCGCAACACTTCCTCGGCCTTGCCGGAATGCCGCGCCGCTATATCGATTATCCAGCGGAATATGCAGGCTGGAACTATGTCTCCTCGATGGGTTCCTATCTCTCTGGCCTTGGCGTGCTGATCTTCCTTTATGGAATGATCTCGGCCTATGCGAAGAAGGTTCCTGCTCCGGCCAATCCATGGGGCGTGGGGGCCACAACGCTGGAATGGACGCTGCCTTCGCCACCGCCGTTCCACCAGTTCAATGACCTGCCGGTGATCAAGTAAGACACTCATGAGCGTCGGGCAAACATATGATCACGCGCTGGAACAGCCCCTTGGCGGGCAAGGCTCTGCGCGTGATTATTTTGAGTTGCTCAAGCCGCGGGTAATGTCTCTGGTAGTATTTACCGCCATTGTCGGGCTGGTGGCGGCGCCGGGCCACATTCACCCTTGGCTCGGCTTTGTTGCCATTCTTTGCATTGCACTGGGGGCTGGTGCCTCTGGCGCCCTCAACATGTGGTATGATGCCGATATTGATGCGCTGATGGCACGCACGGCCAAACG
>JAYUEP010000077.1:0-6054 GCA_043739165.1 Hyphomicrobiales bacterium | reverse complement strand
GGCCTCAAAGGCTCTTCGCCTAGCCACGAAGAAACCAAACGCGAAGGCATGAAAGCTGCTGCCGCCATGCAACGGTTGCTCACGCGCTATTTCAAGGAACTCAAATAGTGCTGCCCCAAGAAGTCATCCGCGCCAAGCGTGATGGCCGGGCGCTGACCAGCGCTGAGGTGAAAGATTTCATCAGTGGACTGACGAATGGCATAGTCTCGGAAGGCCAGGTGGCAGCCTTTGCCATGGCCGTGTTCTTCAAAGGCATGAGTGCCGATGAAGCGGTGGGTCTGACTCTGGCCATGCGTGACAGCGGCACGGTTTTGAAATGGGATCTGCCGGGGCCCGTGGTGGACAAGCATTCCACTGGTGGCATTGGCGATAATGTTTCGCTGATGCTGGCGCCCATGTTGGCGGCTTGCGGTTGCTTTGTGCCGATGATTTCGGGGCGTGGGCTTGGCCACACCGGCGGCACTTTGGACAAACTCGACTCCATTCCGGGTTACAACAGTACGCCAGACAATGATCTCTTCCGCAAGGTAACGCGCGAGGTAGGCTGCGCCATCATTGGACAAACCGCCGATCTCGCCCCTGCCGACAAACGCCTCTATGGCATCCGCGATGTGACGGCCACAGTTGAAAGCGTGCCCCTGATCACGGCTTCGATCTTGTCGAAGAAACTTGCTGCCGGGCTGCAACATTTAGTGATGGATGTGAAATGCGGCTCAGGTGCCTTCATGGCCAAGCGTGAGGATGCTGTAACGCTGGCGAAATCACTGGTGAATGTAGCCAATGGTGCTGGCCTGAAAACCACGGCGCTGATCACCAACATGGATGAGCCTTTGGCGAAGGTCGCGGGCAATGCCTTGGAAATTCTCCACGCCGTGCGTTTTCTCAAAAACGAACTCACCGACAGCCGCGTGCATGAAGTGACGGTGCGCCTTGGTATGGAATTGTTGATGAGTGCGGGCCTAGCCAAAAGTGCCGAAGAGGCGCGGGCCAAATTGGAAAATTCACTTGCATCTGGCGAAGCAGCCGAGATTTTCGGGCGCATGGTTGCAGCCCTTGGCGGGCCGAAGGACTTCGTGGCTGCGCCACAAAAACATTTGCGCGCCGCGCCGATTGTCCGCCCCGTCTATTCGGATGACGGAGGCAGCGTCAGCAAGATCGCCACACGTGAGCTTGGCCTTGCGGTGATTGAGCTGGGTGGCGGGCGCAGGCGGGCGGAGGACAAGATTGATCATGCCGTGGGGCTGGATCAATTGCTCGGCAAGAATTTCATCAGCGACATGAACACGCCGCTTTGTATGGTTCATGCGCGCGACGAAGCAAGTTTTGTCCGCGCTGCAGTTATCGTGAAGGAGGCCTATGCCATCGGGGCAAGTGCCACAGAATTGCCACCCGTGCTTGAGACCATCACGCTATGAGCCGCGCGTTTCTTTTTATCATGGATGGGTTTGGCGTTGGCCATGCGCCGGATGCGGCGGCTTTTGGCGACGAAGGCGCCAATACGTTCGGCCATGTATGGGAACAGGCTAGACCCAATATCCCAACGCTGGCAAGGTTAGGCCTCGGGGCTGCGGCGGAAGTTGCGGGCGGGACGAATCCATTCGGCAGCACGCATGTCATCGGGCGCTATGGCGCGGCCACGGAGGTTTCCAAAGGCAAGGACTCCGTCACTGGGCATTGGGAAATTGCCGGTGTGCCTCTCGCGAAAGATTGGGGCTACTTCCCCACCACCATTCCCGCCTTTCCGCGAACTTTCATGGACGCGCTCATTGCGCAGGCGAAGTTGCCGGGCCTGCTGTGCAGGGGCCATGCCTCAGGCACGCAAGTAATCGAAGACTTCGGCGAAGAGCATCTGCGCACTGGCAAGCCCATTATCTACACCAGCGTTGACAGTGTTATCCAAATCGCTGCGCATGAGAAGCATTTCGGTCTGCAACGGCTTTATGATGTGTGCGCCATCGCGCGGGAGCTTTCTTATGCGCTCAATATCGGCCGGGTGATTGCTCGGCCATTTTTGGGTGAGACGGCGAAGACTTTTGAGCGCACCGGCAACCGCAAGGACTATTCGGTGCAGCCACCGCAGCCCACGTTGCTGAATGTGCTCTCCAAAGCGGGCCGCGATGTGTGTGCCATTGGCAAGATTGGCGATCTCTATGCCCATTCCGGCACGGGGCGCGAAAACAAAGTTGCTGGCATAGAGGCCTTGATGGCCACCACCGAAAGCGAAATGCCAAAGTTGAACGATGGCGGCTTTCTGATGGTGAATTTTGTCAACTTCGACACAGACTTCGGCCACCGCCGCGATGTGGTGGGTTATGCCAAGCTGCTTGAACAGTTTGACCACTGGCTTGGCAAAGTCATTCACCTGGTGGGGTCACGAGATCATCTGTTCATCACCGCTGATCACGGCAATGACCCCACGTTCAAAGGCACCGACCACACCCGCGAACGTGTGCCGGTGCTGTGGTTCAATCCATCACAAGAAGCGGGTTCGATTGGTTTGCGCGGGACGTTTTCGGATATCGGGCAAACAGTTGCGAGCCTGCTGGGCGTTGGGCCGCTGGGTGCGGGGAAGAGGCTCCAATAGAATGCTCCCCGGAGGGGGAGCTGTCGGCGCAGCCGACTGAGGGGCGATTGCGCTGCGGCCACCCACCCCTCCGGCGCTTCTCGCCACCTCCCCCAAAGGGGAGGATGAAGATCAATTCTCCCTTTTCAACACGGCCCGCAACACGTCGCGTACGCCTATGGCCCCAGCGAAAGTATTGTCGTCATTGAACAGGGCCACGGGGGCAGTTTCGCTTTGGTGCATGGAGAGCATGACTGTCTTGAGTGACGTGCCCGGCGTGGCCCAAAACACCGGCTTGGCCTTAGCTGCGAAAATCTTTTCGGCTTCGGTGCAGGGCACCCATTCGGCCAATTCGCCATCACGTTCCACCACGGTGACGCGGTTGTCCTTGTCGAGTTTGAAACGCGTGGTCTTGCGACGGTCAAGCCAAATCCAGCCGCTTTTGTCTTTCTCCAACTCGTGCACGCCGCGCATCACATTCCATGCGGTGAGAACCGAAAGTGGATTCACATTGGCGATAAAGTCACGCACGTAAGGATTGGCGGGGCGTAAAACGATATCTTCCGGCCTGCCGGATTGCACGATGCGGCCACCTTCCATGATTGTGATGGTGTTGCCGATCTTGAGGGCTTCTTCGAGATCGTGGCTGACGAAGATGATGGTCTTCTTCAACGTCTTTTGGAGCTGCAACAATTCATCTTGCAACTTGGTGCGGATCAACGGGTCAAGTGCTGAAAAGGGTTCATCCATCAGCAGAATGGGGGCTTCAGTGGCAAAGGCGCGGGCCAGGCCCACGCGCTGTTGCATCCCGCCGGAAAGCTCATGGGCATATTTGCCAGCCCATTGATCAAGGCCAACGAGCTTCAACTGCTTATCCACCTTGGCTTTGCGTTCGTCATCGGGAACGCCCGCCAGCTCCAGCCCGAGGCCGACATTTTCCGCCACCGTGCGCCAAGGCAGCAAACCAAATTGCTGGAATACCATGGCCACGTTTTTCTGGCGGATGCGACGCAGCGTGGCTTCATCGCAGGAGACTACATCCACCATCTTGTTGCCGTCGTTCACTTCAATGGCACCGCGCGTCACGTGGTTGAGGCCGTTCACTCCGCGCAGCAGAGTGGATTTGCCGGAACCCGAAAGGCCCATCAAAACACTGATCTCGCCTTCCTTCACTTCCAGCGAACAAGCCGCACAACCGAGAACGGTTTGCGTTTTGTCCAAAATCTCCGAGCGGGCCGCACCCTTGTCATACATGGCCAAGGCATCGGCGACATGGGCGCCAAAGAAAATGTCGACATTTTTAAAGGCAACAGCGGTGCTCATTTTGCGGCTCCTGTGTGCAGGCGGGTCACACGGTCAAGGATGATGGCGAGGATGACGATGCAAGTGCCAGCTTCAACGCCCAGTGGAATGTTCATTTGATTGAGGCCCCGCACCACTTGGTTTCCAAGGCCGGCCGCACCAATCAAGCCTGCAATCACCGCCATGGAGAGTGAGAGCATGATACATTGGGTGACGCCTGCCATGATGGTTGGCAGGGCCGCCGGCAATTCCACTTTCCAGAGCAGCTGGCTTTTGGTGGCACCGAAACTCTGGCCTGCTTCAATCAGCGATTTCGGAATGGAGGTGAGGCCCAGATAAGTCATGCGCAAGGGGGCAGGTGCTGCGAAAATGACGGTCACCAACATGCCCGAAGGCATGCCGAGGCCGAAGAGGATCAAAGCCGGAATGAGATAGACATAAGTGGGCATGGTCTGCATCAGGTCGAGGACCGGGTTCAGCACGCGCCAGACCTTGGGGCTGTGTGCTGCCCAAATTCCCATGGGCACGCCGATGGACATGGACACCAGCGTGGAGGCGCAGACGAGAACGAGGGTTTGGACCGTGTCCTTCCACAAGCCCTGATTATACATCAGCAGGAAACCGAGCAGCGTGCCCAACGCCAGTTTCCATGATCGCTGCAACGCATAGGCGATGGCTGCGAAACCCAGCACCAAAAGAACGGGCGGAACTGCGAGCAGCGTGTTCACCAGGCCATCCAGTACGATCCCGATCAGCCAGGCCATGCCGCGGAAGAACCAATCAAAATTCAAGGTGAACCAATTGAAGATCACCTTGCCATAGGGCCCCAGTGGAATCTTGGGGATGAAAGACAGATTGAAAATTTGATCCATGTGCGTTGTTGCCCCTGTATCTCTGTATCTCCCCGCAAACGGGGGAGTTGAACGAAAAAGGCGGGCTGTTTGGCCCGCCTTCAACTCTGTCATTAATTTGCCTTAGAGGCCAAGACCTTTTTTCACGGCATCGAGGGCTGGGCCCTTGCCGTCAAATGTGGTTACGCCGTCAAACCAACCTTTCATCGCATCTGGATGGGCCTTGATGTAGGCCACCGCCGCAACCTTGGCATCAACGCTTTTGTCAAGGATTTGGCCCATGACTTCGTTTTCCATGCCGACTTCAAACTTGAGTTGCTTCACCAGCTTGCCGACATTGGGGCACTCAGCGAGATAGCCTTGGCGGACAGTGGAGTTGACCACGGCAGCGCCCATGTTGGGGCCAAAGAGATCGTCGCCACCGGTCAGATACTTCATCTTGAAGTTGGCATTCATCGGATGCGGGGCCCAGCCCAGCCAAACGATGTCTTCCTTGTTCTGGGTGGACTTGGCCACCTGGCTGAGCATTCCCGCCTCAGAGCTTTCCACCAGTTCAAAGCCATCGAGCTTCCACTTGGCGTCCTTGATCATGTCAAGGATGTGGCGGTTGCCATCATTGCCAGCTTCAATGCCATAGAACTTGGCGTGCAAGCTGTCTTTAAATTTGGCGATGTCGGCAAAATCATGCAGGCCCTTGGCGTAAGTATATTCGGGAACGGCCAGCGTATAGAACGCGCCCGTTGGCAGGTTGGGGCCAACAATCTCGACAGACTTGTCGTCACGGTAAGCCTTGATGTCTTCTTCCATGGAAGGCATCCAGTTGCCGAGGAATACGTCAATGTCCTTGTTCTTCATCGAAGCGAAGGTGACAGGCACGGCCAATTGCTTGATGTCTGACTTATAACCCATCGCATCCAGCATGGCGCCGGTGAGGGCGGTGATGGCGGTCACATCGGTCCAGCCAATGTCTGACATTTTTACAGACTGGCATGAGGCGGTATCGCCCGCCTGTGCTGCGGCGGAAAGGCCGAACAGGCTTGAAGCCAAGGCCAAAGCGCCCAAAGTTTTGCTGATCAATTTTGTCATATTTTTCTCCCTGATGACATGGTGCGATCAAACGACTTTAGCCTCTTGTCGTCAAGGCAATGCCGTTGCGAAAGCGTCTTAAAACCGTCAAGGTGGACTTGGTTTGCGACAGGGGTTGGGCCATGGCCCAACCTAAACAGAAATTAATCGAGGTGCAGCGATGACAAAAGTGAAATGGGGCGTGATCTCAACAGCCAATATCGGCGTGGCCAAAGTGTTGCCCGGCATGTTGAAAAGCAACGACATCGAGTT
>JAYUEP010000076.1:0-6055 GCA_043739165.1 Hyphomicrobiales bacterium | reverse complement strand
AAGCATTTCATTTGTCCCGCTTGCCACGCCGCATCGTCATTGTCGGTGGCGGTTATATCGCGGTTGAATTTGCCGGGATTTTCAATGGGCTCGGGGTTGAAACCATTCTTGTCTATCGAGGCGAACAGATCCTGCGCGGCTTTGATGATGACCTGCGCAGCCATCTTGCCGCAGAAATGACCAAGAAGGGCGTCGACATTCGCACGCGCGCGGATATTGGCATGATCGAACGGTCTGGCGATGGCGTGCGCGTTACACTGGAAGATGGAACCAAGATCGGCGCTGGCCAAATCATGTTCGCCACCGGCCGCATGCCCAACACCCATGGCCTTGGATTGGAAAATGCGGGCGTGCATGTCACGCCGCACATGGCCGTGCAAGTAGACGCAATCTCAAAATCCTCAGTCGACAACATCTATGCCGTGGGCGATGTCACCAACCGCGTGAACCTGACACCCGTGGCCATCCGCGAAGGCCATGCCTTTGCCGACACGGTCTTTGGCAACACGCCCCGCGCCGTCGATCATGCATTAGTGCCATCTGCTGTCTTCTCGCAGCCTGAGCTCGGAACCGTTGGCCTCACCGAAGCCCAAGCCCGCGAAAGGCACAAAAAGATTGATGTCTACAAGACTTCCTTCCGCCCGATGAAGCATACGCTCTCCGGCCGCGATGAGCGCATGTTGATGAAGCTGGTGGTGGATGGGGAGACAGACAGGGTTCTCGGTTGCCACATCGCCGGAACCGATGCTGGCGAGATGGCGCAGCTCTTGGGCATCGCCATCACCTGCGGCGCCACCAAGGCGCAGTTTGACGCAACACTGGCCGTGCATCCAACGGCCTCGGAAGAACTGGTGACGATAGGAGAAAAATGGAAGGGCTGAAGTTCTACCCAGCCCCCATGCGGTTCCAGGCATCAAGCCCTGCGATCTTGTAAGCCTCTGCCAGCGTCGGATAATTGAACGTGTTGTTCACAAAGAAATCCACCGTTCCGCCAAGGTTGATCACCGCTTGGCCGATATGAATAAGCTCGGTTGCCCCTTCGCCCACAATATGCGCACCCAACAGGCGGCGCGTATCCAGCGCGAAGATCAATTTCAGAAAGCCGGAATTCACCCCCATGATATGACCGCGCGAAGTCTCGCGAAACCGCGCCACGCCACATTCATAGGCCACGCCGCTTTGCCGCACCTGCTCCTCAGATTGGCCCACGGTCGAAATCTCCGGCACGGCATAGATGCCATAAGGGAATGTTTCCGGCGGAGGCGGCAGCTTGATGCCAAAGGCATGGCAGGCCGCCACACGGCCTTGTTCCATGGAAGTGGACGCAAGGCTGGGAAAGCCAATGACATCGCCCGCCGCATAAATATGGGGTGCGCTGGTTTGAAAAGTTTCGGCATTCACCTTGATGCGCCCGCGCGCGTCAGTCTCAATGCCAACCATCTCCAAGCCTAGGCTGCCCACATTCCCGCTGCGCCCGGCGGCATAAAGCAACGCGTCTGACTTGACCAAACGCCCATCGGCGAGGCTCACTTCAACGCCGTTGCCTTTGACGGCAATGTTCTTTACCGCTGCGCCCAGCCTGATGGTCATGCCCCGGTCGCGCATCTGATGAATGAAATCATCCACCAATTCGCGGTCCACAAAATCCAAAATGGTTTCACGCGGCTCGATCAGTGTTACAGGCACATCCAGCGCGGAAAAGATCGTGGCATATTCTACCCCGATCACACCGCCGCCAATCACCGTCAAAGTCCGAGGAAGGGCCTTCATGTCGAGAATTTCGTCGCTGTCAAAAATCCGTTCACGGTCGAACGGAATTCCATCGGGCCGGTGCGGGCGTGTGCCGACGGAAATCAGTGCATGGTCAAATTCAACCTCGCTGGTCTCGCCGCTCTCGGTGGTGAGTGCGGCTTGGTTTGGGCCGATGAACTTGACCAGCGCATGCATATTCTTCACCGCATTGCGCATGAACTGGTGCTGTAAGACTTCCACTTCGTGATCAAGCGTCTTGTGCAGGCGTGACACCAAGTCATGCGCCGAAATATCCTGCTTCACACGGTAGCCGCGGCCATAAAAGCCGCGCTCGCGCCAGCCCGACAAATTAAGCACGGTCTCGCGCAAGGTCTTGGAGGGAATGGTGCCGGTGTGAACCGAAACGCCGCCCAGCCTGCGGCCCTTGTCCACCACCAACACAGACTTGCCCAGCTTGGCCGATTGCACCGCTGCGCGCCGCCCAGCAGGGCCGCTGCCAATCACCAACATGTCATATTGTTTCATGTTCACCCCCCGAAAGACTTAAAACTATGGCGCGTTAGGCCAAGTGAGACAAGCGAATGTGACAGTTCTGGAATAACCACCCCGGATCAGCGTAACATGACTGTCATGTCCACGGCTCCATTTCAGACACTTCTGTTGGCGGAATTGCCCTATCTCCGCCGCTTCGCACGAGCGCTGTGTGGCGATGCGGCCCTGGCGGATGACCTTGTGCAGGACTGCGTGGAACGGGCCTTGAACAAACAGCATCTTTACGATGCGGCACGCCCCATCAGGGCTTGGCTCTATGCGATCCTGCGCAACATTCATGTCAGTCAGTGGCGCAAGTCAAATTTGGGGGGCGTGCAAAAACCGCTGGAGGACATGGAAGCCTTTGAAGGCGCTGTGGCCCCTGAGCAGGAGCAGAATCTGGCGATCACGACAATAACCCAAGCGCTCGATTTGCTGCCGCTGCAACAGCGCGAAGTTCTGGTGATGATTGCGTTGGAAGAGCTGAGCTACAAGGAAGCAGCCGACATTACAGGCGTGCCCATTGGCACGGTGATGTCGCGCCTGTCGCGGGCACGTGAGAGCCTGCGCATCCTGTTGGACCAGCGTGGCATAACCGTTTTACGTGTGGTGAAATGATGAAAATGGAATTGATCGAAAAATGGGCTTTGCATGCCTATGCTGATGGCCAGCTAGGGCCGGAAGAATCCCGCGAGGTTGAACAGCTTTTGCAGCACAATGAAGAAGCCCGCAAACTGGTGGCCGATATCCGCCAGCAACAGGCGGCCTTGCAACAGGCCTTTCATCCCGTGCTCGACGAAACTGTTCCGCCTGTACTGCTGCGCAGCGCCCGCAGGAAAGATGTGGTCCTGGCCCGCTGGCCCAAATGGGCCATGGCCGCTGGCCTTGCTGCACTGATCGTCGGTGGTGCTTCGGGCTGGTTGGCGGGCACGTTTGCAGGCGGCTCTGCCATGGCGGAAACCTTGCCGGACCGCGCCTTGAATGCCTTCAACGTTTTTGCGACCGATACAGACCATGCCGTTGAATTTTCTGGCAGTGACAAGGACAAGCTGGAGCGCTGGCTGGTGGAGCGGATTGGTGCCAAGTTTAACATCCCTGATCTTTCGGGTAAAGGTTACAACTTGGTGGGCGGGCGGATGCTGGCCGAACAAGACAGGCCAGCTGGCTTGTTGATCTACGAAGACGCCGCCAAAACCCGGTTGGTGATTTATGTAGCCGCCAACCCGGCAAAAAACGAATTGCCCATGAAGGTGACGAGCCGCGGCAAACTGGTGACTTGCTATTGGGTTGAATCCGATTTGGTCTATGCGTTGGCAGGCCAACAACCGGCAAACATAATGCTTCCTTTGGCGAAGGAAGCCCATGAGGACTTTGATAAGGAAGGGTGAGCGTTCGCCTCAAACTGCAACGCTGATGCGGCGTACTTGGCTGCAATCGGATGAGGGACCATCACCACAGCGCGAAGTGCAACTGCGGGCAAAGCCCATCAGCCGCTCTTCAGCCCGGCGCAGTGCCATGATCTCAGCTCGCAAGTGGCGCGCCCGCTCCTGCGCCAGCGCCGCCAATTCAGAACATGACGCGGCGGGGTTTTGCCGCGCATTTTGAAACTGCCGAATGTCGGCCAGCGTCATGCCCGCAAGGCGCAAGTCTTGGAGGAGCGCAAGCTCAGCCATCGCAAGCCCATCATAAAATCTCCGCCCCGCCTTGCGGTGAGGTGGGGCTGTGAGCAATCCCTCATCCTCGTAATAGCGGATGGTTGAGGCCGGAAGGCCCGAACGCGCAGCAGCTTCACCAATGGACAGCATGAATTTCCCCCTTGCTCCTCAAGGAACTTGAAGTGCTAACCCATAAGCGCCAATTCAAATCAGGAGAAATCACATGATCGAGAACATCGCCAAATGGACAGGCGGAATTGCGGGCCTCTGCCTCCTATGCTGTGCAGCACCGCTGGCACTGGCCTTTCTGGGCGGCGGGGGCGCGGCGGTCGGTGCCCTGTGGTTGGGCGAACCGGGTTTGAAAAGCGAAGTCTTGGTCCTGCTTGGCCTTGCCATCATGGCATTCGCCGCCTGGGGCATATTGCGGCGGCGGCGGAGGAGCGGGCCTGCCTGCGATGTCAATTAGTGGGCTGACGGTCGCGACGAAGTAAGTTAACAGCGGTTAACCATGTGCTATAAGCGCATCATGCACTCCGTCGGGGCGGCCATCCATAAGGGTGCCGCCCTTTTTTCTTTGTGTGCAGAGCGGGCTTTATTCATAGGATTCACTCTGTTACATACCGCGCATGAGCGACGCACCCAAGAAAACTGACCGTTACCGCGAAACCGTATTCCTGCCGAAAACCGACTTTCCGATGAAAGCCGGCCTGCCGCAGAAAGAGCCGGAAATTCTCAAGCGCTGGGCGGAGATGAACCTCTTCAGCAAGCTGCGCGAGGATTCAAAAACCCGCGAGAAATTCGTGCTGCATGATGGCCCGCCTTACGCCAATGGCAATATCCACATCGGCCATGCGCTCAATAAGATTCTGAAAGATCTTGTTGTGCGCGGCGCGCAGATGAGCGGCAAGGACGCCAATTATGTGCCGGGCTGGGATTGCCACGGGCTTCCGATTGAATGGAAAATCGAAGAGCAATACCGCGCCAAGGGCCAGAACAAGGACGCCATCCCCATCAATGAATTCCGCAAGGAATGCCGCGAGTTTGCAACCAATTGGGTGAATGTGCAGCGCGAGGAATTCAAACGCCTCGGCGTGGAAGGCGATTGGGACAATCCATACCTCACCATGAACTTCAAAGCCGAAGCCATCATCGCGCGCGAGCTGCTAAAGTTTGCAGCAGATGGACAACTCTATCGCGGCTCGAAGCCCGTGATGTGGAGCGTGGTCGAACGCACAGCATTGGCCGAAGCAGAAGTTGAATATGCCGATGTGGATGTTGATACGATCTTTGTGAAGTTTCCTGTGCGTCCCATTGAGACACTTATTGTTCCGACAATCATACGCGACGGTACCGTCGTGCACGATCAGAAAAATATTGAAGAGGCAACACACAGACTTTATGCAAATGCGAAGGTTGTGATCTGGACGACGACTCCTTGGACTATTCCCGGCAACCGAGCGATCAGTTATTCAAATAAAATCAAATATGGAATTTACGAAGTCACAGTGGCTCCGGAAGGCAATTGGACAGTTGCCGGTGAGAAACTTATTGTCGCTGAGAAGCTCGCTGATGATATGTTTAAAACAGGTCGCGTCGAAGCAAGGAAACTTGCCGATGTTGATATGAGTATTGTCACTTGCGATCATCCGCTGAAATCTCTCGGCTACAATTTCCAAGTCCCAATCCTCGACGGCTCACACGTCACTGATGACGCGGGCACGGGCTTTGTGCACACCGCACCTTCCCATGGCGCGGATGACTATAATGTTTGGATCGCCAATCAGGCAAATCTCAGAACACGGTACGGGGAGGATTTTACCAACGTTCCCACTCCCGTCGATGAAAATGGTTTCTACACAAAGGATGCGCCCGGCTTTGAGGGTGCTCGCGTCATCGACCAATATGGCAAATGGAAAGATGCCAATTCTCGCGTGATCGAAGCGTTAGAGAAAGCTGGCATGTTGCTGGCCCACAACCGCCGCACCATTTCCTACCCCCATTCGTGGCGCTCGAAAAAACCGATCATTTTCCGCAACACGCCGCAATGGTTCATCTCGATGGACAAGGGCAAGCTGCGTGAAAAGGCACTCGCCGCCATTGAGCAAACGCAATTCTTC
>JAYUEP010000075.1:0-6081 GCA_043739165.1 Hyphomicrobiales bacterium | reverse complement strand
CTGGCTTGGGCGCTGGAGCCAAAAGTTTTTCTGCTGCGAGTTTCGGTTCAACCTTGGCCTTTCGCGCCGTGACACCTGCCCCGCGCTGGGCCAACATGTCGGAATAGCCACCAGCATATTCCACCCATTTGCCTTCGCCTTCATGCATCAAGACGGAGGTGGCGAGCTTATCGAGAAAGTCGCGGTCATGGCTGACGAGAAGCACCGTGCCTTGATAGTCGCTCAACATCTCTTGCAACAGGTCGAGCGTTTCCAAATCGAGATCATTGGTTGGCTCGTCGAGCACCAGAAAGTTCGATGGCTTGGCGAGTTCGCGCGCCAGAATGAGGCGGGCGCGTTCACCGCCGGAGAGAACCGAGACGGGCGTTCGCGCCTGCTCAGGCCGAAACAGAAAATCGCGCATATAGGTGACGACATGCTTGGTTTCACCATTGACGGTAACGGATTGGCCGCGGCCTGCGGTGATCACATCCTGCACAATGTCATCCGGGTTCAGGCTAGCGCGACTTTGATCCAGTGCCACCACTTGCAGATTGGTGCCACGCTTGATGATGCCCTCATCAGGTTCCAGCGCACCCGTGATGAGTTTGATCAAAGTCGTCTTGCCTGCGCCATTGGGGCCGACGATGGCGAGCTTGTCGCCGCGCAACATCAAGAGATCGAGCTTTGCAACGATCGCGCGCTCACCAAAGCTCTTGGAGATTTTCAGTGCTTCGACAACGAGCTTGCCGGAAATGTCACCCGCTGAGGCTGCCAGTTTGACATTACCCTGCTGGCCGACATGTTCCTTGCGTTCTCTGCGCAGAGTGCCCAACAAATCGACGCGGCGCATGTTGCGCTTTCGGCGCGCGGTGACGCCATAACGCATCCAATGCTCTTCAGCCGCGATACGCTGGGAAAGTTTCGCTTGTGCGATTTCTTCTTCTTCCAAGACCTTGTCGCGCCATTCTTCAAAATGGGCGAAGCCCCGGTTCAAGCGGCGGGTCTGGCCACGGTCCAGCCAGATCGTACGGTTTGACAGTCTTTCGAGAAAGCGGCGATCATGGCTGATCAGGATGAAGGCGGAGCGCAGGGATTTTAATTCGGCTTCCAGCCATTCGATGGCCGGAAGATCGAGATGATTGGTGGGTTCATCCAGCAACAGAATGTCAGGCTCCGGTGCCAGCGTGCGCGCCAATGCGGCGCGGCGCGCCTCGCCACCGGAAAGTTGGCCGGGGTTTTCATCGCCGGCGAGGCCGAGCTCATTCAAGTAATGGCGGGCGCGGTGCGGATCATCGGTTGGCCCCAGGCCTTGTAACACATATTCAAGAACAGTTGAAAACCCTTCAAAATCAGGTTCTTGAGGGAGATACCTGACGGTGGTTCCGGGTTGGAGCCAAACGCTTCCTTGGTCTTGTTCAACCAATCCCGCAGCGATTTTGAGAAGCGTGGATTTACCAGAACCATTGCGGCCGACCACACACATTCGGTCATCGCCATGGAGCATCAGCTCGGCATTTTCCAAAACGGGCCTGCCGCCAAAGGTCAAGCCGATGGATTGCATATTGAGAAGAAGTTCAGCCATAGCGGCTTTGGCGATATTTCATGGAGCCGCCATAAAGCAAGCGGCACCCAAATGAAACCATCTGGATGCCGCAGTCGGATTGTCTTGTCGCCTTCACATTTCGCGGAAGGTGCCTGCCTTCTTGGCCGCAGCCGTTGCAAGATGATCCATTAATCCGGGGTTCAGGCAATCATATGGTTCCAGCCCCAATGCCTTCAGCCGCTTGCGGATGGCGGGCAGCTTGGAGGGCGGAGTGCCAGTTTCAATCAGGGAAGACACAAACGCTGCAAAGCCAGGCGGGGACCAGCCCTTCTTGTCGGAGAGTTCGGTGTGAATGAACGTCAGCCCGTCAAAGCCATGGCCAGCGCGATTGACAGGCCCATGCATGTGAACGCCGCAGCCCGTGCAGGCATGGCGCTGGATGAGCGCGCCAGGATCGACCACTTTCAGTTTGTGGCCATTGGCGATGACTTTCACGTTCGCCGTCGGGGCCACGGAAACGATCGAGAAAATGGCGCCTTCGGGCTTCCAGCACTTGGAGCAACCACAGGCGTGGTTATGGGCGGATTGCGATGAAACCTCGACTGTCACGGGATCCATCGCGCATTTGCAGGTGAGCGTTCCGCCGGAAAAGTTTCTGGGAGTGGATTTTGCATAGCCGCGATCAATCCCGGGATGCAGTGCGATGGACGGGGCACTAGGCTTTCTCGGTTTGGCCTTCTTGGCCGTCTTCTTTGCGGCCTTCTTGGATGCTTTCTTCGCCATGGTTTCCTCCTGATTGGTTGAAATTAATAGACGATAACACTGCGGATGGACTTGCCTTCATGCATCAGATCAAAGGCGTGGTTGATTTTGTCGAGCGGCAAGATATGGGTGATCATCGGATCGATCTCAATCTTGCCCTCCATGTACCAATCTACAATCTTGGGCACATCGGTGCGACCACGTGCGCCGCCGAAGGCGGTGCCCCGCCATGAGCGTCCAGTGACAAGTTGAAACGGTCGCGTGGAAATCTCCTGCCCCGCGCCCGCGACGCCGATGATGATCGATTGCCCCCAACCCTTGTGGGCACATTCCAAGGCAATGCGCATGACTTTGACATTGCCGATACATTCAAACGTGTAATCCGCACCACCGCCGGTGAGATCCACCAGATGGGCCACCATGTCGCCCGTGACTTTTGATGGATTGACGAAATGCGTCATGCCGAACTTGCGGCCCCAGGCTTCCTTGTTGTCATTCATATCGACGCCGACGATCTGCCGCGCGCCCGCGAGGCGCAGGCCCTGAATGACATTGAGGCCGATGCCGCCGAGGCCAAAGACCACAGCGGTGGAACCCACTTCCACTTTCGCCGTGTTGATGACGGCACCCACGCCAGTGGTAACACCGCAGCCGATGTAACAAATCTTGTCGAAGGGCGCATCGGTGCGCACTTTCGCCAAGGCGATTTCGGGCAAGACTGTGTAGTTCGAAAACGTCGAACACCCCATATAGTGGTGGATCATCTGGCCCTTATAGGACAGGCGCGATGTGCCATCAGGCATCAGGCCCTTGCCTTGCGTCGTGCGAATTTTCTGGCAGAGATTGGTTTTGGGATTGAGGCAATAGTCGCATTCGCGGCATTCAGGCGTGTAGAGCGGGATGACGTGATCGCCCTGTTTCAGCGACTTGACGCCTGGCCCCACGTCCACCACCACGCCCGCACCTTCATGGCCCATGATGGCGGGGAAGAGCCCTTCCGGATCAGCACCAGAAATGGTGAACTCATCGGTGTGGCAAACGCCGGTAGCCCTGATCTCGACCAGCACTTCGCCTTCGCGTGGACCTGCTACATCGACCTCAACAATTTCCAGTGGCTTTCCGGCTTCAAAGGCCACGGCTGCGCGCGATTTCATTCTAACTGCCTCCACGTCTTGAGACAGGCTAGCGCAGATTTATCCGCCGAGGTAGGCCTTCACGGTCGCTCCGGCACCATTTTTCCAGATGGCTTTGAGGTAGTGGCTGAACCGTTCCTGCATCACGGGTGATTTTCCGACATCGCCGTAGATTTCAGCCATGTCGAGCCAGGCTTGCGGATTGTCCTTGGCCTGTTTGGCCTTGGCTTGCAGGGCACTCCAGTTGGGATCATTGGCTTCGATCACTTTGCCACTGTCGGTCGTGCCCCAGCAATAGCGGCACCAGAGCGCAGATTCGAGCGCCAGACCATCAATAGATTTTCCTGCCTTCAGGCGGTCGGCAATCGGCGGCACAATGAATTTGGGCTGGCGGTTGGACCCATCGAGGCAAAGCCTGCGGATAGTATCGGCAATCTTGGGATTGGCAAAGCGGCGCTCAATCAGCTTTTGGTAATCTTGGAGATCCGTACCCGGAACGGGGTGAACGGTGGGGCGGATTTCATCATCCGTGACCTTCTTGAGATAGGCTTTGATCAAAGGCGTTTCCATTGCCTCATGCACAAAGTGAATATCCATCAGGCCGCCGATATAGGCGATCACCGCATGGCCACCGTTGAGGATACGGATTTTCATATATTCCCAAGGGGTGACGTCTTTGACGAATTCGGCACCCACTTTTTCCCAAGCAGGGCGGCCTTGCGGGAAATTATCTTCCACCACCCATTGTTTGAATTCTTCACAGAACACGGGCCAGGCATCGGTCACACCGAATTGTTCGGCGCAGACTTTGCGTTCGCGGTCTCCCGTTGCGGGCGTGATCCTGTCGACCATTGCGTTGGGGAAAGCCACGTGGGATGAAATCCAATCGGCCAATGCAGGGTCTGACAATTTGGCAAGGCCGACGACAGCGTTCTTGGTCACAACCCCATTATGCGGCACGTTATCGCAAGACATGACAGTGAATGGAGCGAGGCCCTTTTCTTTGCGGGCTTTCAGGCCAGCAACGATGAAGCCGAACACGGTTGAAGGATCGCCCGGATTGGCACCATCCTTGGCGATGGCTGGATGCTTGGGATCAAACTTCTGTGTTGCCGGGTCAATGAAATATCCACCTTCGGTGATCGTCATCGATACGATACGAATGGAGGGATCAACTAGCTTCTCCAGCATGGATTTCTTGTCAGTGGGGGAAATGAAATCGATGAGCGGGCCGGTTACGTGGGCTGTTGACAGATCATTGTCTTGTTCGACCACTGTGGTGAGATAGTCCTGCGCCAGCAAGATTTGCCGCATGTTTTCATCACGGCTCATCACGCCAGCACCGATCAGCGCCCAATCATGGCTCAGGCCTTGGTTGAAGAGATCATCCATGTAGACAGCAAGATGGGCGCGGTGAAAATTGCCGAGGCCAAAATGGAGGATGCCACCTTTTAAGCTGGCACGAGGATAATGCGGAACCCGCATGCGCTTGCTGATTTCAGGGAGATTGGCGAGGTTGAGTTTGGTCATAGTTAGGGCTCCACTTGAATATTCACAGCAAATCTACAGCGCGGCTGGCCAAGGCCATCACCGGCGCGTTGGTGTTGCCGGATGGAATGAAGGGCATGGCGGAAGCATCAATCACGCGCAGGCCGTCAATCCCGCGCACGCGCAGATCATCGTCCAACACCGCCTGCTTGTCTTTGGCCTTTCCCATGCGGCAGGTGCCCACTGGGTGCCAGTTGGTCTTGACCGTTCGGCGACAATGTTCGCCCAAATCTTTCGTGCTGATGACATCCTTGCCGGGAAATACTTCAAATGAGATGCGCTCCGACAATGGCTTCTGCTTCAAAATTTCACGAGCGAACCGCAGGCCCGCGATTTCAAGGCGCAGGTCTTCCGGCTCTGCCAAATAATTATTGTCGATGACGGGCTTGTCGAGCGGATTGGAAGAGCGCAAGCGCACGGTGCCGCGCGATGCTGGCCGCAAAAGACAGGCGTTGAGTGTCACGCCGTCTTTGGGTTTTGCGCCCTGCACGTCGGCATCGAGATAGACCGATGGCACACAATACATCTTGATTGTCGGGCGCTTCCCGCCGTCTGGGTCGACGTAGGCGCAAGCTTCAACACCGCCACTGGTGACGGGGCCGGATTTGAACATGAGATATTGCAGACCATTCTTCAGTGCGCGCAGGCCCTTGTCTTCGCCATCGTAGCCGAAGTGGCCATTGGTGGCAGAGACGACGGGCACTTCATGATGATCCTGTAAGTTCTCGCCAACGCCCGAAAGATTGACAATGGTTTTTAGACCGTGCGGCTTGAGTTGCGCCTCGGGGCCGATGCCTGAGAGCATGAGCAGTTTTGGCGTATTGTAGCAGCCCGCTGCCAGCAAGACCGCTTCATTGCACGGGGCGGATATGGTTTGGCTGTTGCGCGTATAGGTGACACCCGTGCAGCGCTGACCAGAAAAGGTCAACGCATTGACTTGGGCGTCACATTCAACGGTGAAGCGCGGGTCGTTCATGATGGGTGCCAAGAAGGCATCAATCCCGTTCCAGCGGCGCTTGTTAAACGTCGTATATTGCATGGTGCCAACACCGGCTTGCGTCTTGCCATTGAAGTCTGGGCTGTAAGGCACTCCCAAAGCTTGCACGGCCCGCA
>JAYUEP010000074.1:0-6118 GCA_043739165.1 Hyphomicrobiales bacterium | reverse complement strand
CCCCACGCGCTTCCCTATATTTCTCCGCCGAAAATGAAACGGCGAACAAGGGCGAAGCTGCGCCCACTCCGCCCTTCTACCCGCTGGCGGGGAGAGGGTGCCCGACAGGGCGGGTGAGGGGCCTGCTCAGAGCCAAACCTCAACTGCTCTCCCCCTCATCCGGCGCTTCGCGCCACCTTCTCCCCGATGGGGGCGAAGGGCGAAAAATGGAAGCAAGTGCGAATGCAAATTAACCTTCCCCCAAATCTATTGCCTCATCACTCACCCTGCGGCATGATCACAAAAAACCAAGGGAGAAAATCATGAGCCGCATCGCAGTTGTTACCGGAGGTACCAGAGGCATTGGTGCAGCGATCTCAAAAGCGTTGAAGGCGCAAGGGTGCGCAGTTGCAGCAATCTATGCCGGCAATGATGAAGCCGCAAAGAATTTCAATTTGGAAACGGCCATCCCGGTGTTCAAATGCGATGTTTCTTCAGCCGAAGCCTGCGCAGCAACGCTCAAATCCGTGGAAGCCGATCTCGGGCCTGTCGATATCCTCGTCAACAATGCCGGCATCACGCGCGATGCCATGTTCCACAAGATGACGCTGCAACAATGGCAAGAAGTGCTCAACACCAATCTCAACTCGCTGTTCAACATGACAAGCCCTGTCTGGGGCGGCATGCGGGACCGTGGCTTCGGCCGCATTGTCTGCATCTCCTCGATCAACGGCCAAAAGGGCCAGATGGGCCAAGCCAATTACGCCGCAGCCAAAGCAGGTGAAATCGGCTTCGTCAAATCCCTGGCGCAGGAAGGTGCCGCCAAAGGCATCACTGTCAACGCCATTTGCCCCGGCTATATCGGCACCGAGATGGTGAAAGCCGTGCCGGAAAAAGTGATGAACGAACGCATCCTGCCCTTCATCCCCGTGGGCCGCGTCGGCGAGCCGGAAGAAATCGCGCGCTGCGTGGCCTTCCTCGTGGCAGATGATGCAGGCTTCATCACCGGCGCAACCCTCTCCGCCAATGGCGGCCAATATATGGTCTGACCCATGTGGAAAGACTTGGTTCTTGAAGCCAAGTCTTTGGCTTGCGAACGCGGTGGCAGAACGATCTTCCGCGAACTCAATTTTGCTGTGAAGAGCGGCGAGGCCGTGGAACTACGCGGCCCCAACGGTGCTGGCAAATCCTCGCTGCTGCGGTTGATCGCCGGGCTGAACCGCGCCGCCGAAGGCGCGCTCACGCTGGGTGGTGCCACCCATGAGATCGCAGAACTCAGCCACTACATAGGCCATCAGGAAGCAATCAAACCCGCCCTCTCCGTGCGCGAGAATTTGGATTTCTGGTCCCACTTCATGGGGGGCAACACGCAAAATGCACTCGTGCCGTTCAAGCTCGAAAGGCTGGCCGATGATGAAGCAGCACTGCTCTCGGAAGGCCAGCGCCGCCGCCTGGCCCTCTCACGTCTGATCGCGGTGAAGCGCCCCATCTGGCTGTTGGATGAACCCACCGTGGGCCTCGATGTCACCGCCTTGGATGATCTGCGCAAAGTCATGCAAAGCCATTTGAACAGCGGGGGCCTCATCATCGCCGCCACCCATGCAGCTCTGGGCCTCGCCAAGATCGGCACGTTGACGATAGGGACAACTCACTGATGGGCCAAAGTCTCAAAGCCCTGCTCGCGCGTGAAGTGCTTCTGGCCCGCAAACAGGGCGGCGGGCTGGGCGCGGCCCTGAGTTTTCTCTTGGCGGTGATTGTGCTGGTGCCTCTGGCTGTGGGGCCGGATCTGGCACTTCTCTCGCGCCTCGCCGCAGGCTTGATGTGGCTGGCCTTGTTGCTCGCTGTGCTGCTCACTGCCGACCGGATGTTCCAGCAAGACCTTGAAGACGGCTCGCTTGATTTGTTGACCATGGGCGCGCTTCCCTTTGAACTCATCACCCTCACCAAAGCCATTGCCCACTGGTTGATGGTGTCCTTGCCGCTGGCGCTGATTGCCCCACCCTTGGCTTTGATGATGAACCTGGATGTGGCTTCGCTTCCGGTCCTCTGGCTCTCGATGATCACGGGCTCGCTCGCACTGTCGCTCTTGGCCAGCATCGGCGGTGCCATCACCGCTGGCTTGCGCCGTGGCGGGTTGCTCGTTTCGATTTTGATTCTGCCACTCTATGTGCCGGTGTTGATTTTCGGTGTCTCCGCCACAACCCTGATGATGGGGCCGCAAACGGCAACACCTTCGCTGCTCATTCTTTTGGCAATCACCTTGTTGAGTCTGGTTGTGGCACCGCTGGCGTCCGCCGCAGCCTTGCGCACCTATCTGCGCTAGTGGTCCTGCGTCACAATGATCTCGCATTTGTATGTGAAAAATCAGTTTCGCTGCGCTAAACCAGAAAACGAATCATGCAGAAGTTTGCCAATCCAGCGCTCTTTCTGAAATTGGCCAATGCCCTTTTGCCTTGGGTGTGGCTGATCACATTGCTGTTTTTTGGCTTTGGCCTTTATGGCGCACTCATCACCAGCCCGGCAGACTATCAGCAGGGCGAAACCGTCCGGATCATGTATGTCCACGTGCCCGCGGCATGGATGGCCATGTTCGTCTACGGCTTCATGGCTTTCCTGAGTGCCATCGCACTGATCTTCCGCCACCCGCTGGCCGATGCCGCAGCAAAGACAGCCGCGCCTCTGGGTGCCGTATTTTGTTTCCTCTCATTGGCTACGGGTTCGCTCTGGGGCAAACCCATGTGGGGCACCTGGTGGGTTTGGGATGCGCGGCTCACCTCCATGTTCGTGCTGATGTTGCTTTATCTGGGCTATATCGCCATCTGGCGCAGTATCGATGATCCACACCGCGCCGCCAGTCTGGCCCGCATCGTGGCCATCGTCGGCGCGCTCAACTTGCCGATCATCAAATTCTCGGTCGAATGGTGGAACACCTTGCACCAGCCCGCCAGCGTTTTTAAAATGGGCGGCCCAACCATCGACAGTTCCATGCTCTGGCCCCTGTTCTTCATGGCACTTGCTTATACGTTCCTGTTTGTTGCTTTGCATCTTCATGCGTTGCGCGCTGAAATCGCGTCCCGCAAACAGCGCCAGGCGCGCTTGGCAGCAATCAGGAATTCTTAATGGATTGGGCAGCTCAAAATTCTGGCTATGTCATCGCTTCTTATGCCATCTCGGCTTTAGCGCTGGTGGCGATGGTGGTAGCCATTCTCTGGCGTGATCAACGCTTAGCTCTGGTGGAGATGGTAGTTGCTGTTCTCTGGCGTGATCAACGCGCTGCAAAAGACACTGAAAAACGCATAGACCGAGTTTAAACGACGGGCCTGCGCTTGAGCTTCACTTTGACTGCAACAGCCTCTGGTGCCACATCGTCAACCTTGTCCATCTCGCCCGCCAGAGAAGCCAGACAATCCATGATCATGCGTCGGTCTGTGGCCGAAAAAACCGAGAGCAACTTGCGGTCAATATCCTCCGCCCCCACTTGCGAGGCCTTGAGCATCTTCTTGCCAACCGGCGTGAGGCGAATCGTATTGGCGCGCTGGTCCTCTTTGCTGCGTTTACGCTGCAGGTAACCCTGCGCCATCAACCGCGCCACCAGATCAGCCAAAGTTGAACGATCAATGCCGGTGATCTTGACCAGTTCTGTCTGGCTCTTGCCTTCAAAGGAATCGACGGCCGATAGGACCGTGAACTGACGATGCGTCAGCCCACTCTTGCCAACTTCTTCCATATAGAGATGAACCGAATACTGCACCGCGCGCTTCAACAGATGCGAGAAGGATCGGGTAAATTGTTTTGCCTCTTTTTGTATCGACATCACTCGTCCTGTGTGAAGTTCTGTTTCTCGTGCGATGGAAACAGTTCGCTTCCGCCCGACCCGTCGCCCCCGTTTCGCAACAAGGTCAGCGGGGTGGAGTCCTAGCGATTCAAACTTCCTGCTGCAAGCGCAAATTTCCTGTTGAAAATCGATTCAACTAGAAACGAATTTTGTCTCTTGGCAAGTCTTGACATTGGCGCAATTCTGATTCCACCGTACACGGACAATCCATCAAAGCCTGTAAGCTTGAAGCTCAATCCTTCATGAATTTGGCCAGAAACGGCGCATTGGCCATGGCGAAAATCATGAAGCAGATCATCAGGCCAAAGGATTTGAAAGCCACCCAAACTGAATCCTGAAAGAAGTGCCAGATGACAAGATTGAGCAAGCCCATCGCCACAAAAAACAAACCCCAGCGAATGGTCAAGGTCCGCCAGGCATCGTCGGGAAGGCCGGCACTTTCACCCGTCAGGTCACTGATCATCTCACCCATCAGGTCTTTGATGAAGAACCGCTTGAACAAAAGTCCGGCGAACAGCACCAGGGCAAAGCCAAACTCAATCAGCGTCACTTTCAGCTTCAAGTAAAACGGGTCTTGGAAATAGAGCGTCAACGCCCCAAAGAGCCCAATGAACAAGGCGCTGGCCAAGGTGAAACGCGCGATCTTGCGGGTGAGGTAATATGTGACACCCAAGGCGATGAACGTCGCGGCCATCAACACGCCCGTTGCTGTCAGGAGGCCCCATTTCCAATTGGCAAGAAAGAAGGCCAAGAGGGGCCCAAGATCAAGCGCCAGTTTTTGCGCCTGGCTCAGTTTCACATCATTCATTTCTCATCCAATCCTGCAATTGCCCGCGCAAAGCCAACTGCATCAAAGGGCTGCAGATCATCAATGCTCTCACCCACACCGATGGCATGAATGGGCAGTTTGAATTTCTCGGCAATGGCCACCAGAATGCCCCCGCGCGCCGTGCCATCAAGCTTCGTCATAATGAGACCAGTGACACCCGCAACCTTGGTGAAGATTTCAGCTTGTGACAATGCGTTCTGGCCCGTCGTCGCATCCAGAACCAAAAGCACAGCATGGGGCGCCGTCGCATCGACCTTCTTGATGACGCGGACCATCTTGTCGAGCTCATCCATCAGATAGGTCTTGTTTTGCAAACGGCCCGCTGTATCAATGAACAGAATGTCTGTACCGTCTTCTTGTGCTTCCTTCAGCGCATCAAAGGCCAACCCGGCAGAGTCCGCACCCTGCGGGCGGCTGATCGTCTCAGCGCCAATGCGCTTGCCCCATACGGTGAGTTGCTCGATGGCCGCAGCACGGAACGTATCGCCTGCAGCAAATTTCACTTTGAAACCTTCTGACGCGGCGATGGCGCCAAGCTTGCCGATCGTCGTTGTCTTGCCAGAACCGTTCACACCCACAACGCAGATGACAAACGGCTTCTCTGTGCCAAAAGTGAAAGGCACTTCGACAGGTTTCAAAACCTTGGCCACTTCCGCCGCCAGAATCTGCTTCACTTCCTCGGGGTCAATTTCCTTCTCATAGCGGCCATGCGAAACCGCAGCGATAATGCGCTCGGCAACGGGCAATCCAAGATCGGCTTGGATCAAAGTATCTTCCAGATCCTGCAGCGTCTCTTTGTCCAGCTTGCGCTTGGTGAAGATCGACGTGATCGAGCCAGAGATGGATTTGGAAGACTTGGAAAGCCCTTCCTTGAGGCGCAAGAACCACCCGCCCCGCTGGGGCGTTTCAGCAACTGGCGCAGCAGGTTGCAGAGGCGGCAGCGGCGCAACAACAATGGGTTCCGGTCCAACAACAAGGATGGGCGAAGCCGGCGGTAGTACCACGACGACGGGCGCGGTCTTTTTCTCTGGCGCTGGTTTTTTTTCCGTGACCTTGATAGGCGCAACCTTTACTTCAACTCTCCTGGGTTTCGGCTTCTTGGCCTCAAGCTTCTTTGGCGATACATTTTTCGCCTCTGCCTTCTTTGGTTCTGGCTTCTTGGCCTCGACCTTTTTGGTAGGGGCCTTTTTGACCTGGGGCTTTTTCGCCTCCAGCTTCCTGGGAGCGGCTCTCGTGATCTCTTCTTTTTTTGGCGCAGCGGGTTTCTTCTTGGCTGCGGGCTTCACCGCAACAGGTCCAACGGCCACAGGTCCGAGAACAGCTGCAGGAAGTGCTGCCTGTTCAACAACCTCCGGCTTGGCTTCTTCAGTGGGCTTTCCCGTAATGCGGTTGAACAGCTTCTTGAAAAATCCGGCCATTACATCCCCACTTGCAAATGCTGTGACGAGGCCGATATTACCCGCGCCTTGATCACG
>JAYUEP010000073.1:0-6123 GCA_043739165.1 Hyphomicrobiales bacterium | reverse complement strand
AAATATAGAGGGTGCCAGATGTCAGGGTGCCCTTGGCACTCACCTGATTGAAGGCAGCCTTCAGAGATTGGAAGCTGTTGATATAATCGTTGATCCGGCGCACGGCCTTTTCCTGATCGGCGTTCAGCGCCAAAGGCGGGATTTTGGCAGAGGCCATGGCCGGGGACAGCGCAAAGCCAAAGGCGAGCACAAGCGCCGCCAGGAAAATCTGAAACTGTTTCAACATTGCACTCATCCGAATCTCTCAATCGCTCAATTACGCATAGCACGACTGTTCCGCCCACAAGCGGGCCAAATTGCGGCGGGGCCTAATCCCTGGCGCTATCACCCGGAACAAGGATTTCACGCTTGCCTTGGCCATTGGGCGACGAGATCAGGCCTTCCTTTTCCATACGCTCAATCAAAGTTGCAGCCTTGTTGTAACCCACGCCGAGGCGGCGCTGGACATAGGAGGTGGAAACCTTTTTGTCGCGCAGGACGACGGCTACGGCCTGGTCATAAAGATCATCGCCCGAGCCGCCCTCAGGCCCAGCAAAACCGCCGCCTTCGGCCATGGCGTCTTCATCCTCTTCTTCGGTGACGGCCTCAACATATTCCGGCGCACCTTGGGCTTTCAGATGATTGACGATCTCTTCCACTTCTCCGTCGGACACGAAAGGTGCATGGAGGCGCGAGATGCGGCCACCACCTGCCATATAGAGCATGTCGCCCTGGCCCAAGAGTTGCTCGGCACCCTGTTCACCCAAAATGGTGCGGCTGTCGATCTTTGAAGTTACTTGGAACGAGATGCGGGTTGGGAAGTTGGCCTTGATCGTGCCGGTGATCACATCCACCGATGGGCGTTGGGTTGCCATCACCACGTGAATGCCAGCAGCGCGTGCCATTTGTGCGAGGCGCTGAACCGCGCCTTCAATATCCTTGCCCGCGACCATCATCAGGTCGGCCATTTCGTCGATGATCACGACGATATAGGGCATGGGTTGGAGATCCATTTCCTCCTGCTCAAACACAGGCTGGCCGGTTTCAGCATCAAAACCGGTTTGCACCGTGCGGGAAAGCCTTTGGCCCTTCTCCAACATCTGGGTGATCTTGGCGTTGTAGCCATCAACGTTGCGCACGCCAGTCTTAGACATCTTCTTGTAACGGTCTTCCATTTCACGCACAGCCCATTTCAAGGCGACGACCGCCTTGCGCGGATCGGTCACCACGGGAGCGAGGAGATGGGGGATGCCTTCGTAGACTGAAAGCTCCAGCATCTTGGGGTCGATCATGATCAGTTTGCACTTCTCCGGCGGCAGGCGGTAAAGCAGCGAGAGGATCATCGTATTGATACCGACAGATTTGCCGGAGCCTGTTGTACCTGCAATCAGCAAATGCGGCATCCGCGCGAGATCAGCGAAGATCGGCTCGCCGCCGATGTTCTTGCCCAAAGCCAAAGTGAGGTTGGTGTTGTTCTTGATAAAGGCATCGCCCTGGAACAATTCGCGCAGATAGACTGTCTCGCGTTTGGAGTTCGGCAATTCAATGCCAATGGCGTTGCGACCCGAGACCACCGCGACGCGAGCGGAAACAGCACTCATCGAGCGGGCAATATCATCAGCCAAGCTGATGACGCGTGATGATTTGATGCCGGGTGCCGGTTCCAATTCGTATAGTGTGACCACGGGGCCGGGGCGGACATTGATGATCTGCCCGCGTACGCCGAAGTCTTCCAGCACGCTTTCCAGCCTGCGGGCATTTTCTTCGAGGAACTCCTTGTTGAATTCCGGCAGGCGGCCCACCTTCTTGGGCTCTGAAAGAAGATCGAGGCTTGGCAGTTCAAATTTTCTTTGCGTGGGTTTGGTTTTGGCCTTTGGGGCCGGCTTGTGAACTCTTTTTGGGGCGGCGATTTCTTCTGCGCCGTCATCAGCTTCATCAAAGGACTCCTCGCCAGCTTGTACATTGGCAAGCAGTTCGTCTTCGAAAGGCGCTGTCTCATCGTCTGAGACTATATTTGGTTTGCGCAGGCTCAGCGGTGTGAAGCGGCTCAGCACATCGCCATCACTTGCACCATCAGGGCGCGTGCGCTTGGCAGGCTTCGTTATCGGCGCCGACTTGGGCAGGGCTGATTTAAACCATTGCAGCCAGCCCATGTTGGCGGAAGGTGCGGGCGAAATCTTCTTCGTCGCTGGCTTTTCGGTACGGTTCATGATTGGCGACCACAGGGAACTTATCAAGGCGCGGAGGCTTTCGGTTTCGAAAGCCAAGGCGCGCGGCAGCGACCACCAGCACAGGGCCAGGGCCGCTGCGAAGATGATCAGTTGCGCGACAACGCCCTTGATGCCGATGGACAAGACTGAGAGCAAGGCGGCAGTGATGATCTCCCCGATATTGCCACCGAGCCCGCTAGCCAGCGGCCAAGTTGTCGGCGTGGGCAGGCTGGCAAAAAGGCAGGACACCGCAAAAGTTGCGCCGAGCCAGTAAGCCAGGCGGCGCCGGATGTCATCCACCGCCTCATGTTGGAAGAGCTGTGCGGCCCAAGTGAGGGGAATGAACAAGAAGGCGAGAACGCCGAGACCCATCAGCTGGATCATCTGATCCGAGATGATGGCACCGAAATTACCGAGCCAGTTTTCGGCTTTGGCCCCAGTGGCGTGATTGAAGGAAGGGTCTTTCACCGACCATGAGGCTAGTGCCAGCGCAGCTGTGATGATCACTGCCGTGAGGCCCATGGCCATCAGTTCAAACAGGCGGCGTGACAGGAAGCGGCGCAAGGCGGCTGGGATGGTTGATTCGTCGGTCTCATAGGTGTCGTGAACGGCCATGGCATTCTCCATCGTGGAAAGACTGGTCTGGCCACGGGGTTGGATTGGTTAATGGCAGTTTGGCGCGAGAGGGTTAACCTGGCGTAAATTCAGACAAAAACACCCCCGGTTTTGAGGCCGGGGGTGACAGTCTGGGAGGAAAACAATCCCCGGGGCCTTCGCCCCGGAGAAAGCAGTTGGACTAGTTGAAAGCGCGTTCGCCGTGTTCGGTGATGTCGAGGCCTTCACGCTCGCTCTGCTCGTCGACCCGCAGACCGACAGTGTATTTGCAGATGGTGAGCGCAATGAAGCTGACCACGCCCGAGAGGATGATTGCCGTCAGAACGTCTTCCACCTGCGAGATGAACTGCGCTGAGGCGATGAAATCAGCTGCTTTGCTGGTTGCATCGGTGGCAAGATAGTTGGTGATGCCAACGCCACCCAGCGAGGGGTTCACGAAGATACCCGTGAGCAAGGCACCAAGCATACCGCCGATACCATGCACGCCAAAGACATCGAGCGCATCGTCATAGCCGAACAGGGGCTTGAGCCAGACTACAGCCATCAAGCAGACGAAGCCTGCGGCAGCGCCGACAACAATCGCGCCCATCGGGCCAACGAAGCCGCAAGCCGGGGTGATGGCCACGAGCCCAGCAACCGCACCTGAAGCAGCACCCAGAAGCGAGGCATGTTTGCGGGTGACCCATTCACCAGCAGTCCAGGCCAATGCCGCACCGACCGTGCCGAGGATCGTGTTCAAGAAAGCAAGGGCGGCGTAGCCATTGGCTTCCAAGTTCGAACCAGCATTGAAACCGAACCAACCGAAGAACAGCAGACCCGTGCCGAGCAAGGTTGTCACCAGATTGTGCGGTGCCATTGGTTCTTTGTTGAGGCCCACGCGCTTGCCGAGCATGAGGGCGCAAACGAGGCCAGCCACACCAGCGTTGATGTGCACGACGGAGCCACCTGCAAAGTCGATGGCACCCTTGTTGTAGAGCCAGCCGTTGGTGGCATTTACTGCATCACCATAAGCACCAAGCACTGCAGAGACCTTGTCTTTGTCGGTGCCAGCATCAGCCAGTTGCTTCAGGAAATCTGCGGCGGCGGTATCACCCACGCAGGATTTTACCATGTCGGCTGCTGCAGCGCTGAGCGTGTAGCAATCTGGGCCAGCCCACCACCAGACCATGTGGGCCATGGGCAAGTAAGAGAAGGTGAACCAGATGAACATGAACAACAACACCGCCGAGAACTTCATGCGTTCGGCAAAGGCACCGACGATGAGGGCCGGCGTGATGCAGGCGAAGGTCAGCTGGAAGATGACGTAGACATATTCAGGAAGGTAAGTTTCCTTCGAGAAGGTTGCTGCCATGGTGGAAGGATCCACGCCATGCAGGAAGGCCTTGGAGAGGCCACCAATGAACGGGGCCAAGGCGCCCGAGCCATTGCTGAAGGCCAACGAATAGCCGTAAAGCACCCAGAGAATCGCCACCATGCAGAAGGTGGTGGTGACTTGCATGAGCACCGAGAGCACGTTTTTCGAACGCACAAGGCCACCGTAGAACAGTGCCAAACCCGGGTAGGTCATCAGGACAACCAGCGCGGTCGCCATCAGCATCCAGGCCGTGTCACCCTTGTTGATAGTAGCTGCCGCGAAGGCGTTGGATGACATGGCCATCATGCCCAACCCTGCCCCCAGCAGAGGCGGTATGATCCGCCTTTTCACTATTTCGAGTCTATCCATTGTCGTACCTTTCTTGATTTGTGAAATTGCTGAATTGAGAGCCCTAGAGGGCAGATGAACCTTGTTCGCCCGTGCGCACGCGGAAGGCTTCTTCCAGTGGCAAAACGAAGACCTTGCCGTCGCCGATCTGGCCGGTCTTGGCGGCGGCTTGAATGGCCTCGACAACTTTTGCTGCCATGGCCGATTCTACGGCGACCTCGATCTTCACTTTGGGAACAAAGCTCACCGCATATTCAGCACCGCGATAGAACTCAGTGTGGCCGCGCTGGCGGCCGTGGCCCTTCACTTCCGTGACGGTAATGCCCTGAACGCCGATGGCACCCAGAGCTTCCCGCACCTCGTCCAGCTTAAAGGGCTTAATAATGGCTATGATATATTTCATGAATGCGCCTTTCTCCTTATCCGGGGAAGATCACTCAAGTCGCGTGCCAGATTCGAAAGAATCTTAATACGTTGATTCTTAATGGTATTATTTCTACGATCTGACGGTGCCTAAAAATTATCGCCTGATTCTTGTGCAATAAATCACCGCTGCATAATATTTAATCAAACCTGGACAGCGACACTAAATGTGGAATCCTTTGAAGGCGATAGCGGCGAGAGACGCACGGCTGCGACGACATGTGTGACGTTTGCCGTTTCCGTCTTACCCGCCGTGCGGTAGAGTTTTGCCATGGTGAAAACTGACATTGTGATCATCGGGGCGGGGCTGAATGGTCTGGCTGCGAGTCTGGCTTTGGGTGGGCGGCGTTGCCGCAAGCCTTTACGGGTGACGCTCATCGAACGGGGCGATCCTGCCCGGTTTGCCGATCCGGCACATGACTCACGCGCTTCGGCCCTGACGGCGGCCACGCAGAAGATGCTTTCAGGCCTCGGTGTCTGGCATGGCATGGCCACTTCTGCGCAGGCCATGAAGAAGGTGTTGGTGACAGACGCGGCCTCGCCTGAGGCGCGGCAGGCTTTGTTGTCTTTCCTCGAATCTGATGTTTCCACACCTGCGATGTTTTTAGAGAACCATGTAATCTTCAAAGCCTTGTTGGATGAGATTTCCCAGAGCCCCAACATCACGCTGATGACCGGACAAGGGATCTCCGGCTTTCATTTCGGGCCAGGCTTGGCGAAGGTCACACTTGCTGATGGCACAGAGATCAAGGCCAGTCTGGTGATCGGGGCAGATGGCCGTGGTTCACCAACGCGGCAGGCGGCGGGCATTGGCTTTGACAGTTGGCCTTATGCCCAATCAGCGATCACTCTCACTGTCGGCCACGCGCTGCCTCATGGTGGCAGGGCTGAAGAGCATTTCAACCCACAGGGCGTGTTTGCAATCCTGCCCCTTTCCGGCAATCGCTCATCACTGGTGTGGACCGAGCCGCATGAGAAAGCCAAGGCGCTTTGCGCCCTGCCGGACGGGGCGTTTCTGGCTGAATTGCGTCAGCGCTTTGGTTCGCACCTGGGTCAGCTTTCGCTGCTTTCACTACGCCATGCGCATCCCTTGTCGATGATGATGGCCAAGAGCTTTGTTGGCCCGCGTCTGGCGCTGCTGGGGGATGCGGCCCATGTCATCCATCCCCTTGCTGGCCTCGGCCTTAATCTCGG
>JAYUEP010000072.1:0-2021 GCA_043739165.1 Hyphomicrobiales bacterium | reverse complement strand
CCCAGAACATGCGCAGCATCGGAGGGTGTAAAACTGCAAAACTGGACAAGGCCACGTTTGCGCAGGCTGGCAATGGCGCGGTTGGCAGCAGCCCCGGTTGATAGTCTGCGCAATGGCACGGGTGCAACCGATATATGCGCGAGAATTTCGGCTTCCTTGGGCGACAGCCCTTGGGCCCGGCCCGGCGTTGAGGACCCAAAGGGCAGCACAAGAAACTTGCCCAGCATGGAGCCGCCAGTGGTTTCTGCCAAGTCGGCCTCCAACAGCGTCAAGACCTCTGGTCGCCTTGCGCAGATCAGTGCGATGGGCACGGCGCGTTCGGGGCCGAGGCGCAACACTTGGCCCGCTTCAGATTTCACTTCACTGTCGCCGCCGAGGCCGATGGTTTTGACGTCAATGGCCTCGACCATGGTGCGCCAGCCGCCCACTTCGGCGCCTTGCTCGGCCACTTGCGGCAACCCGTCGATCAGCAATCCCACATCCGTCGTTGTGCCGCCCATGTCCGACATCACAAAATCATCCAGGCCCGAAAGCCACTGCGCCCCGATGAGGCTGGCGGCGGGGCCTGAGAGAACCGTTTCAATGGGCCGCGATGTGATGATGTCTGCGTTCGCCAAGCTGCCATCGCCTTTGACCAGCATCAACGGGCAATTGAGTTGATGTTGCTTCATGGCGCGCTCAACGGCGGCGGTCAGTTCAGAAATGCGCGAGATCAGCCTTGCGTTCAACACGGCCGTCTGGGCGCGGCGCGGTGCATCAAGCGCGCTGGCCAGGCTGTGTGACATGGTGACGGGCTTGCCACAGGTTTTCGCAATGAGATCGCGCAGTGCTTCTTCGTGGGCAGGGTTGCGCACGGCAAAGGCTGACGCCACCGCGAAGGCCGAAACCTGTGCTGCCGTTTCCGCCAACCATTTTTGGGCAGTGGCCATATCCAACTTCTGCGCTTCGGCACCGGTGTGATCATGCCCGCCCGCCACGCGTAAAATCGGCATCGCGGGAAAGGCGGCGACCAGCCCGCTGCGCGCCAGCATGTTTTCATCAAAGCCAGCCAACACCAGGCCCACGGCCCCGCCGTGACCTTCAACCACAGCATTGGTGGCCAGTGTGGTGGAGACGGAAACCATGCGCACTGATTGAGGATTGAACGCAGCGACGCGGTCAATCGCCAAACTCATTGCCTCAACAACGCCGACGGCAAGGTCACCCTTGGTGGTGATCGCCTTGGCCGAGGCCAGAAGCACATGTTTGCGCGCGTCAATCACCACGGCGTCGGTATAGGTTCCGCCCGTGTCGATGCCGATGATCAATTCAACTTTTTCCATAGGCACGCTGTGTGCCGTTTTTCAGTGTGACCTGCAAGCCTGCTTCTGACAGCGGACGAGCCATGGCCTGCGCCAATTGTGCGGGCACAATCACCGACCAAAAAAGCACCATTCACGCCTTTTTAAGAGACCACCGCCAAACTGGTCCGCATGGTTTCAAACGCCCCGCCCATTCAAATTCGCAGTGCCGAGCTGATTGGCGCCCTCAGCCACGCACTTGACCTGACTGAAGGCCAGCCCTCCGGCCATTGCACCCGAGTGTGTTGGATCGGGATGAAACTGGGCGAGGCCATCAATATGCCACGCCACGAACTGTCTGATTTATACTACACGCTTTTGCTGAAAGACCTTGGCTGCTCAAGCAATGCGGCCCGCATCTGCCAACTTTACCTGGCCGATGACCGCAAATTAAAAGCCGATTTCAAGACAATTGATGGGTCAATGTCGCAAGCCTTGCGGTTTGTATTGTCACATACCGGCCTCGACAGATCGATGGCTGAACGTTTCCGCGCCATCATCCATATCATGCGCAACGGCGGAGAGATCGCGCGGGAATTGATCGAGGCGCGGTGTCATCGCGGTGCTGACATTGCACGGCAAATGGGTTTCAGCAGCAACGTGGCTGACGCCATTCAAAATCTCGATGAGCATTGGGATGGATCGGGCAAGCCGGAAAGCAAAGTGCGCCGAAACATTCCC
>JAYUEP010000071.1:0-18690 GCA_043739165.1 Hyphomicrobiales bacterium | reverse complement strand
CAGATTGCTGCAAAAACTGCCGCTCCAGAGCCTCCAAAGCTTTGGCATCATGTAAGAATTTTGGCCAGTCTTTCTGTTCCCAGTTCCACTGCATGAGCTATAGAATCCTTTTCTATAGCTCACATTACCACCAATATATGAGTTATAATAAGAGATTCTATAAGTCACTGAAATCCCGCGCGAAGCGCAAACCTCATTCAAACAAAAGAAACTGGCCAGCACAAGTCAACCAATCGTCTCTGCGTGACACTGATGTCACGTTAAGTTGGAGAACGAAAATGACCGACAACAAAAAAAGCCCCTATCTGAACGTTACTGAAGCTGGAGACTTTCTGCGCCTGAAAAAGCGAACACTCGACAACATGAGGTGGATGGGCACCGGTCCGAATTTTCGCAAACATGGCGGCAGAGTTTTCTATCATATTGATGAACTGAAAGAGTGGTCTCTTGCAACCCGGGCGAAGTCGACTTCCAATTATTAAATCGCAAAACTGGTCGCGGCAGAAATGCCGCGATCACGACCCCAATACGCCAGTTTGGTCGGTCATCTGTAAATTCTTCAACTATTCAGAAATGCCAGCGTTTTCCCGCCTTTCCCAATCGTGCGATTCGTCAATTTGTGCTAACTTAGAAGAAGAAGCCACAGCTCGTCAGGCTCATGACCTGAAGGTCGTCAGTTCAAATCTGGCTCCCGCAACCAAATTAAAACCTGCTATCTCAATGAGATAGCGGGTTTTCTTTTTGTACCAAGGGTGCAGTCCATTACACTTGAGCATGTAAAGTGGAGCATTGGCGGGAAAGGCCCAGCACAAGAAAATTGAAATGCGCAAGAAAAGACAGACACTTACGGTAAAAGAATGAAATCGGATTCAAGGGCCAGTACGCCCTTTGATGCTCTCATAACCTGAAAGTCGTAAGTTCAAATCTTTCTCCAAAGTCGAATTAAAACCTGTTATTTCAATGAGATATCTGGTTTTCTTTTCGTTGAATTCATTCCTGATTTTCTTCCTTGGGTGACGTCTGGATCACACTTGGGAATGAAGTTGCGGGAAGAGTTGAGAACTTGTGCAATTCCAAATTCACGTGAATTCACCTTGGTATGAGAGCATGCCAGAACCTCGGGGAAGCCAAGTGCGGAGGTGTGAACATTTTGCAAGACGTCGCAACAACCTGAAGGTCGCTTTAAATATCACTCACTATCCGCACAATAAGACTCCAGCAAAAGGCATTTTAGCGGGCAAACAGTTCTCGCACCCTTTCCACTGGCAGCACCCTGAAGGCTAAGGTTCACACCAGATGACGAATATTTTTTTGTCTTGGTAAGCCAACCACGGGCAAATTCTCTTGCTGCGTGGCGTTTGTTCTGACACTCTTTGCATACGTTTGCAAAACGAGGCGATTGATGAAAAATTTTGACCCTAAATGGCGTGACTTTCCACATTTCATCATCGGTATTACCAAGGAGATTTGGGAAGACCGGCAAATCAATTTGCTGGAAACCTGTTATGCGTCGAACATCATTGTGCGTGGTGCAGGTGGCATGAAGATCGGCAATCAGGCCGTTATTGATGACACACTGGCAAAAATGGCTGCCTTTCCCGATTTGCAAATTCTGGCGGAAGACGTGATCTGGTCGGGCTCCGAGACGCAGCATTATCTGTCGTCGCACCGCTCGGTGATTACTGGCACACAGACGGGAGATAGCATCTATGGTGCTGCATCCGGCAAGCGATATTATGCGCGCTGCATCGCCGATTGCTCGGTGACTGATGGCGTTTTTGACGACGAATGGCTGGTGTTTGATTCAAGCTCGATCGTCAAGCAATTGGGCCATGAACCACGAGATTTCGTACGCCGTCAGATTATCTCGGAAGGCGGTCCTGCGAAAGCCAAACTTCCATTCACACCGGACCAAGACAAGGCGGGGGCTTATACTTTGCGTGGCAACGATAATCCGTGGGGCGCGCGCTTTGCTGACATCCTCTCCAAAATCATGGCCAAGGAATTTGCGGTGATCCCGCGTGACTATGATCGTGCGGTGCGCATGGAACACCCTGGCGGTCAAAGTGGCTGGATGCCGACCTTTGCCGAAGCCGCATGGAGGGGGCTGCGCTCGTCATTCCCTCAGGCACGCTTCACCATTCACCATGTGATTGGCAATGATGAGGCTGGGCGCTGCCCCCGCGCTGCTGTGCGCTGGTCGCTTGATGGCCGCCATGATGGCTATGGCCGCTTTGGTGCGCCAACGGGTGCAAACGTGCATGTGATGGGCATCAGCCATGCCGAGTTTGGCCCATGGGGGCTCAATCGCGAGTTCACGCAATATGATGAGCTGGCAATTTGGAAGCAGATCGAGATGCAGAAGGGTGCGTTCTCGTAACGGCAGGGAGAATAAATCTTTCACTGCATTATGGTCTTACTCAGGGGTTGAAAGCCAGTTGCGCAAATGGGCGAATGTCGCTTCAGGATTTTCCAAGGGTGGAAGATGACCTGCGCGAGCGATGATCGCAAGCTTGGATTGGGGCATCAGCGCGTGCATCAACTCATGGCGATCACGCGGGCAAAGCTTGTCTTCTTCCCCCATCAAGACCAGTGCTGGGCCTTTGAACAGGCTAAGCGTTTTGGTTTGATCCGGACGGTTACGCAGAGCCATTGATTGCCTGACGAAAACGTCAGGGCCAAGCGAGAGCGCCATATCCATACAGAGATCGAGGATGGATTTTTTATGGGGACCTGAGGCCAGATAATTTGGCTTCATCTCATCGCGAAGCACCGCTTCCAACTCACCGTTCTGAGCCTTGGCCATTTGTGAGCCGCGGCGCTCTTTCGCTTCAGGTGTTTCAGCCAGCGGGTTCGTGTCGAGAAGTGCCAGACGTTCTACCCGTTCAGGTGCTTGCGACAGAATTTCCATGGCGACGATGCCGCCCATGGAAAGCCCTGCCAACGCAAAGCGCTCCGGTGCATTTTGCAGAAATGCAGCTGCCAGTGCGGCAACATTATCTTGACCTGTGGGCAAAAAATGCAGCATTTGGCGTGGCCCAGCATCAAAGCCGCCCCACATCCTTGCATCACACATCATGCCGGGGATCAAGACCAGCGGCGTCATTTCACCCGCCTGGCGCCCTCTTTCAGCGTCGCCAATTTGGCCCATGCGATTTCAGGATCAACCGCGCCAAAGCCAGCGAATGTGCCAAAGCCACAATCGGAACCCGCGATCACACGATCCTTGCCGAGGATGTTTGTGAAGCGCTCCAACCGCTGCGCCACCAGATCAGGGTGCTCCACGAAATTGGTGGTGGTGTCGACAGCGCCGGGGATCAAAATTTTATCCTCTGGAATGTCGCGCACGCGATCACGAAACACCGTCCATTCATGGCCATGGCGAGGATTGGCGGTTTCAAACAGGATGTAAGTGGCGGGCACTTTCATCAGCAACGGAAACACCTTGGCCATATCAATATCGCACACATGCGGGCCTTCATAATTGCCCCAGCAAATATGAAGGCGGACGCGCTCACGCGGCAGGCCTTTGAGAGCCTGCTCCAGTGCCTCGACATGTGTGGCTGCGATTTTCAGAAATTCAGCATCAGACCTATCCGCAAAAAGCATATGGCGCGACAGAGCGAGATCTGGGCAATCCAATTGCAAATCCAAACCCGCGTCAAGGATGGTCCTATATTCATCACGCATCGCATCAGCGAGTGCGGCGAGATATAATTCACGCGTGGCATAGTGTGCGTTCTGCAGGAACAGGCTAATCACACCCGGCGATGCCGCGTTCATGAACCCGCGATCCACGCCATGAGCCGCCATGGCAGATTTCAGATTGGCAATGTCTTTTTGCAATTCGCCCTGCCCCTTGGACTTCACCGGCCCCACACATTGCGGCCTTGCATATTGTGGTGTGCCACCCTCTTTCGAAAGTCGGTCGAGAAAGGTCGGAAACAGTTTCAAATCAGCTGGTGCATTGCGCGGGCTATCGCCGTCAAATCCTGTGTAACGGTCTTTCACATAAGTGGCATAGCTGATCTTGGACGCCTCGCCATCCGAGACGATGTCAATGCCAGCGGCTTTTTGGCGGCGCACATTTTCATGCACCGCTGCGGTCATGCAGGTGTCAAAAGCGGCCGCGTCAAAGGTCATTTTCTTTTCCCGCGCGAAAAGAAAATCAACAACTTCTTGGGGGCGAGGCAATGAGCCAACATGGGTAGCGAGAAGAGTCATGAGTTTGCTTCCTTACAAAAGGCGACCAGTTGTGCCAGCTGGGTCATTGGTGCTCATGATGCGGTAGAGCGAAGCTTCGCCCGTCACAGCGGGAGTGAGACTGTGCGACAGACCGGGCGGGATCGCTGCCGTATCGCCGGGATTCAAAACCGTTGTGCCGCCGCCCCACGTCAACCGCCAATAACCCCGCATAGGCATCAGGATTTCATGGCGATCTATTGTGTATGTCGTATCGCGAATCGAATTGCGAGAGAGAAGCTCAACCTCAAAACCCGGGCGATCGCGCAGTTTGCCATGTTCGCCAATCACCTTGGCGGGCTGCTTGTCACTGAGTGCCATCAAATCCCAATAGCGGGCCACACAATTGGGTATCACCTCGGCCGTAGTAGGTTCGGGGAAAGCCTTCAATTCTTCATCTGTGAGCAGCGGCATGGGTGACACGCCATCGGGCAATGACTGGCCCTTCTTGGAGTCATAAAGCTTGCCATTCTTGCCCAGCACCAAACCGTATTCCTTGGCATCAGTGATCACTTGTGGTGCCCAGACCACGCCGCCACCCGCATCATCACCACCCAGCACAGCCATGATCATTCCATAATCAGTGCCAACATTTTCAAAGGCGCGGAAAATCCCTGTGGGAATGTTAAAAATGTCTCCCTCTTCGGCAATGAATTCGCCTGCTGTGCCCCAGCGGCCCCAGAAAAAGCGCCAGCGGCCCTTGAGCACAAAGAACACTTCCGCTGTCCTGTGCACATGAAGGCTGTTGCGGCACCCCGGAGGCTGACCCGCTGCACCTATATTGAAACCCGGCGTTTCCCGAATATGCACATGTTGATCCGGCGATTCAGAAACGCCACCGCCAATAATGGTGAAATTTTCTTTGCGGTTTGAGCCCGGCGTGTGTGCATCGATGAACGCGGTTTTGCACGGTTTCAATTCACCATAACGAACAATACGGGCATCCATTTCAGCAGGGGTCATAATGCGTCCTTTCAATCGGCGGTCCAGCCGCCATCCACGATGAGTGAGGTTCCAGTGACCAGGCTTGCGGCATCTGAAGCGAGAAACGCCACGGCGCCCATGATGTCTTCCACCTCGCCCACGCGGCCCAGCTTGATCTTGGAGGCAATCCAAGCCGCCCGTTCCGGGTTGGCAAAGGTCACCGCAGTCAAGGCTGTGCGAACAAAGGTGGGGGCAATGGTGTTCACGCGAATGCCATGCGGGCCCCATTCAATGGCCATGCTTTTAGTCATGCCTTCGAGCGCATGCTTGCTGGCCGAATAAACTGCGCGATCAACGCCGCCCACATGCGCCATTTGCGAGGAGATGTTGATCAGGCTTCCAAGCTTACCCGCTGCAATAAGCTGTTTGGCTACGGCGCGCGTGAGAAAATATGCGGCGCGAAAATTCAAGTTTACGGCGAAATCAAAATCTTCGAGTTTGGTCTCGGTGGCGGGGCTGTGGCGTGCACCGCCCGCTGAATTCACCAACACGTCAAAGGCGGGCATTGCGGCTATGATTTTTTCGGTGGCCTCTACATCGACAATATCCAGCGGCAGTACGTGAGCTTTGAAACCCGCTGCTGTCATTTCGGCCGCAATCGACTGCAGCTCAGTCTCACGCCGCGCGGCCAGCCATACTTCCGCTCCCTGCTCGGCCAACGCCACCGCTGCCGCCATGCCAATGCCAGAAGATGCGCCTGCCACAAGTGCACAGCGGCCAGCGAGACGGAAAGACGGTGTGCGTGGCAGTGTCATTCAGCCGCCGCTCCATAGGGAACATTCTTCCCGCCATAGCGGCGAACACGCACATTGCATTGCTCGGCATGGCCCACAAAGCCTTCCAGCATGCACAGGCGCGAACCATATGCACCAATCATCGCCGCCGTTTCATCGGTGAGGATGCGTTGATAACTATGGGTCTTCAAAAATTTGCCCACCCACAATCCGCCCGTATAGCGCCCAGCTTTTTTTGTGGGCAATGTGTGATTGGTGCCGATCACCTTGTCACCATTGGCCACATTGGTGCGCGCACCCAAAAATAACGCGCCATAGCTGTGCATGTTGGCCAGATACCAATCATCGCGGTCCGTCATCACCTGCACATGTTCGGAAGCGATGTCATTGGCCACCGCCAGCATCTCATCATGCGTTTCGCATAAAATGATTTCGCCATAGTCAGCCCAGCTCACACCAGCGGTTCCCGCGGTTGGCAGGATTTCGAGAAGCCGCTTAACCTCAGCCATGGTGCCTTCTGCCAGCTTGCGCGAAGTGGTGATCAGCACAGCAGGCGAATTGTATCCATGTTCCGCTTGTCCCAAAAGGTCTGTGGCGCAAAGTTCAGCATCAACCGTGTCATCGGCGATCAACATGGTTTCGGTTGGGCCCGCGAAAAGATCAATGCCAACGCGGCCATAAAGCTGGCGCTTGGCCTCCGCTACAAAGGCATTGCCGGGGCCAACCAGCATATCGACTGGCTTGATCGTTTCTGTGCCCAGCGCCATGGCACCCACGGCTTGCATGCCGCCCAACACATAAATTTCATGCGCCCCCGCAAGCTGCATCGCAGCAACAATAGCGGGATGTGGCTCGCCATTCACTGGCGGAGCCGAAGCAACGATACGCGGCACACCAGCCACATTGGCCGTGAGCACCGACATATGGGCCGAAGCCACCATAGGAAATTTTCCACCCGGCACATAACAGCCCACTGATTGCACTGGAATGTTGCGATGGCCAAGGATCACACCGGGAAGCGTTTCAATTTCAATGTCGCGCATTGATGCTTTTTGCGCCTCGGCAAAATTGCGAATTTGTGTTTGCGCAAAGCGAATATCTTCCATGTCGCGCCGAGCTACCTTCTGCATGGCGGCTTCAATTTCGGAAGGTGTGAGACGGAACGACGGCCGATCAAACTTATCAAACTTGATGGAAAGCGCACGCACCGCGGCGTCACCGCCCTTTTCAATCTGAGCCAAAGTGTCCTCAACAACGGCCCGCGTGCGCGCGTCATCATCAGCCCGCTCTTGGGCCGGTTTGCCGCGCTTCAGCCAGGTCACCGCCATGTTGATCTCCAGATTGAATACGTTTGCAAACTTCTTAGGGCGAATGCCGAAGACTCGCAAGCACCTTGTTCAAATTGCGATGAACAAGTGTTTGCAAACGTATTCAACTATGTCTAGAAATAAGACCAATGTTGCATTGGCCGCCGCGCCCTGAAAGGAGCCCTCATGTCTCACCAATCCGTTCCCTATCCTGCCGATAAAGTGAGCTGGGTCAAGGCCCCCACCCGCAGCGCCGAAGGCGATAACAAGCCAGTGGCTGAAACCGTGGCAAAAGTCTTGGCGGACGTGAAAGCCAGAGGCGATGAGGCGGTGCGGCACTATTCGAAAGAGTTCGACAAGTCTGATCGCGACGTTTTTGAAGTGTCCAAGGCTGAGCGCGAAACCGCTGTTGCGCGCCTCGATCCACAGACCCGCAAGGACACTGAATTTGCCATCGCCAATGTGCGCCGTTTTGCCGAGGCTCAACTGGCCACCATCTTACCCTTGGATATCGAGCCTCTGCCCGGTGTCTATATGGGTCACCGCGTCATCCCCATCGAACGCGTGGGCTGCTATGTGCCGGGCGGGCGCTTCCCCCTACTCTCCGCCCCGATCATGACTATCGTTCCAGCCAAGGTGGCGGGCGTTGATGAAGTCATCGCCTGCCTGCCCCCCAATGCGCATGAGGCCATGGTGGCAGGCTGCCACTTGTCTGGCGCAGATCGTATTTTTCGCATTGGTGGCGCGCAAGCCATTGCCGCCATGGCCTATGGCACCGAAAGCGTTCCCGCTGTGATGAAGATCATGGGGCCGGGCAATGCCTTTGTGAATGAAGCCAAAAAGCAGGTGTTTGGCACTGTGGGCATTGATCAATTAGCTGGACCCTCAGAGATTTACACGGTGGCCGATGCATCAGGCGATGCTGAAATGATTGCCGCCGATATGCTGGCGCAAGCCGAGCATGATGTGCGCACGCGCGTGGGCCTCATCACCACACACCGTCGCCTTGCTGAGGCGGTGCTGGTTGAGATTGAAAAACAATTGAAGGGTCTATCAACCGCTCACGTGGCGGCCCCTGCATGGGCTGACTATGGCGAGATCGCGGTTTGCGAAGATGAAGCGGCCATGATCGCCTATTCCGATTTCATCGCGGCAGAACATTTGCAGGTTCACACAATGGATCCGCATGCTTTCGCCAAACGTCTGCGCAACTATGGTTCGCTGTTCATTGGCGAACTGGCCAGCGTGGTCTATTCCGATAAATGCTCGGGCACCAACCACACGCTGCCTACCATGGCGGCTGGCCGCTATACGGGCGGCTTGTGGGTTGGCGCCTATGTAAAGATCGCCACCCATCAATGGCTGGATGAGCGCGGTGTCAAAGCTGTTGCTCCGCCCGCTGCGCGTCAGGCAGCCAGTGAAGGTCTTGAAGGACATCGCCGTGCAGCGCAACTGCGCTTGGACCGGATGCAGAAAGCGTAACGGCTCAAAAGAGCGGGCGCTGGACAGAATGGTCCGTCGCCTGCTCAAAAGCATGACCCACACGGCACAAAACATCTTCAGCGCCGATCGCCGCCACCAGCTGTGCGCCCAGCGGCAGGCCGTTTTCAAAGCCGCAGGGCAATGATAGCGCGGGCTGGCCCGTGAGATTAAAAGCAATGGTGCGCATGGGCGTCCACACGGCCTTCTCGCCATCAAATGCAGAGAATGGCAAGGCTGGCGTCAGCGTTGTTGCGGTCAATATCACATCAACATCAGCCATCGCACTTGTCATGGCCTCGGTGAGCGGCTTCACAGCGCGGCGCGCCATGGCCAGATCTTCATCAGAAATCACGGCGCCAAAGGCCAGGCATTGTAGCGTAGGGCGACCATAGGCGCTTTGGTTTTCGGCGATCAGCGCTACATGTTCGGCCAAGGCTTCGGCGTGAAGTATAATAGAAGCCGCAGCCTCATAGGGCTGATAGTCTGGCAGATCGGTCAGCGATACGCGTGCACCCAGCATGGAGAATGTGGCCGCTGCTTCATCCATGGCGCGGATCAATGCGGGGGAAGCTTTCGGATCGTCGGCAAACCAGCTGCGGGCAAAGCCAATGCGCAAACCCTCGATGGATTGGCCGATCAATGCCGATGCAGGCTGCCACTCTTCATTGTCAGGTGTCATCGCATCCAATGCCAGAGCCGCTTCTGCAACCGTGGCGGCTAGCGGCCCGACATGATCCAGCGAAGGTGAAAGCGGAAATGCACCAGCACGCGATACGCGCTCATAGCTGGGCTTCAGCCCCACATAGCCGCAATAGGCCGCAGGTGAGCGGATAGAACCGCCCGTATCAGTGCCAATCGCCAAGCGCACCAGCCCGCCAGCCACAGCGGCGGCAGCACCAGATGATGACCCACCCGTGATGTGATCCAGTTTCCATGGGTTGCGCGCCGGCGGATCAGGCAGATTCATATCCGGCCCCACCATGGCAAATTCATAAGTCGCCAGCTTGCCGATCAGCACTGCCCCTTGCGCCCGCAGCCGCGCCACAGCGTCGGCATCACGCTCAGCAATGCGCCCCGCCAACACGCGTGAGCCTGAAGTGGCGGGCTGCCCTTCCACATCAATCAAATCCTTCACGGCAATGGGCAAGCCACACAGCCGCCCCGGATCTTCACCTCGTGCAAGTCGCGCATCTGCCGCATCAGCTTGCGCCAGTGCGTCTGCAGCGACATGCGTGAAAGCGTGAAGCCTTTCGCGTTCCTTGATCCGCTGAAGTACAGCCTCCACCAAGGCGCGCGACGTGAGCGCCCCGCTTCGCAATGCCGCCGCAGCCTCAAACAGAGAAAGGTCTGCGGCTGAACTCATTGTGTCTCATCCGCATGGTGTTCGAGGTATGCAGCTACGCGCGCAACTTCTTCACGCAAGGTTTTGGCCCCTTGCAGAGCTGCCGCAAACCCCTTCTCATCAAGCTTCAGGCCTTTGGCTTCAAGCAGGCGCTTGAATTCTTCTTCCGTAAGGTCCCTCACTCAGCACTCCCGTGTTTGCGCGTGGAGCCACGAATGATCAGTCCGCCATCGAGCACGACATGTTTCGAAATGCCATGACCTTCTGAAATCGATGAGATCAACAGCTGCACCGTTTCAGCCACCATCTGGTCCACATGCTGGCGCACGGTTGTGAGATTATAAGCGGGCCAGGCCGCGGGCGGCACATCATCAAATCCCACGACAGACACATCCTGCGGCACGCGCAAGCCAAGCTCAAAGCGCAACACATCCATAACCGCAAAAGCCATGTGATCATTGGCCACAAAAACCGCATCCGGCCTGTTGGGTGTTGCAAAGAGTTCGCGCGCGGCGCGCTGTGCGTCGGGATAATTGAAGTTACCTTCAGCACGGGCGAACAGCTTCTTGCCTGCAGCTTTGAGTCCAGCACGAAAACCGGCCTCACGGTCAATCTGCGTCGAAGCCCCCGAAAAGCCAGCGACATAAGCAATTTTCTCATGGCCAAGTGAGACCAGATAGTCCGCCAACATTCGCCCACCCTTCGCGTTGTCGGAGGTGACAGATGAAAGGCGCGTATCAAGATGCGTGCGGTTAAATAGCACAACGGGAATGCCAGTCGCATGGCAACGGGCGGCGAGATCAGACGACATGGAAACCGACGCCATCACAATGCCGTCCACTTGATAATCCATCAGTTCATGCACCACCTGATCGACATTGACTGTCGATACCGGAGCGAGAAAAACCAGAACGTGATAGCCAACCTTTTGGAGCTCAGTTGAGAGCCGCTCCACCGCTTCAGGATAGAAATAATTTTCGAGATAAGCGACCAGTAATCCGATGATGCGGCTCTTGCCAGATTTGAGTGAGCGCGCCAGCACGTTTGGCCGGTAGCCCAATTTCTCCGCCGCGGCGCGCACCTTTTCTGCCGTCTTGGGACTGACAGAGGACCCGAGCGTAAACACACGGCTGACGGCTGATTGACTCACACCCGCCAATGCCGCCACTTCAAGTGAAGTCACCTTCTCATTCGCCATCTTCACGTCATTCCCATGTTCCGGCGCCGTTTTTTCAGATGTCGGACGTTCCGGCAAGTGCGTTATCTTTTGTCTGGCAAACGGGCGCCAGTTGTCTTTTCAAACAGATGCACGACGCTGGGCAAAATGGCAATCGCCAAGGGAACACCGATCTCGATGCGGAAATCCTTCGGTGCCTTGATGGCCACCAATGCACCACTCACGCGCACTGTCACCAGCGTGGCGTCGCCGAGAAGTTCGATGGAATAAACCGGTGCGTTGATCTGCCCTTTTACACCAGGCTTGGCGATGCTTGCGTCTTCAGCGCGGAAACCCAATGTCACCGGACCATCCAGTGCGGAGAGGGCCGAAATCTCCATGCCTTCGGCGCGGAAAACACCTTTGCTGATATCGCCGGAAATCAAGTTCATGGCAGGCGAGCCAATGAAGCCCGCCACAAATGTGTTGGCGGGGCGATCATAAATGTCGGTGGGGGTTCCCACCTGCTGCATCTTGCCCTGGCTCATCACCACCACACGGTCCGCCAGCGTCATCGCCTCGATCTGATCATGCGTGACATAGATGGTCGTGGTTTTGAGTGTGTGATGCAGGTTCTTGATTTGCGCACGGGTTGAAACGCGCAGCTTGGCATCAAGGTTGGACAAAGGCTCATCCATCAGAAAGGCGTTGGGCTCGCGCACGATGGAGCGTGCAAGCGCCACGCGCTGGCGTTGCCCGCCAGACAAAGCCGCTGGACGACGATCAAGATAATCCCCCAGTTCCACCATCGCAGCAGCACGCATCACGCGTTCATGATGCTCAGCCTTGGGCACGCGCCGCACTCGCAAGGGAAAGCGGATATTCTCATAAACCGTGAGGTTGGGATAAAGCCCATAGCTTTGAAACACCATGGAGATGTCACGATCCTTGGGCTCGAGCTTGTTGACCAGCCGGTCACCAATCCAGATCTCACCTTCAGTCACGGTTTCAAGTCCCGCGATCATGCGCATGGTGGTGGTCTTGCCACAGCCAGATGGCCCCAAAAACACCACGAACTCGCCGTCGGCAATATCAAGGTTCACATCGCTCACACCAGTCACGTTGCCCCAGCGTTTGGCAATATTGACGAGACGAATACCAGCCATGGTTTATCCCTTCACGGCGCCAGCCGTCAGACCGGAAACGATCTGTCGTTGGAAAAAGAGGACGAGGATGAAAAGCGGCACGGTGGCCGAAACCACAGCCGCCACAGCGAACATGACATTGCCCGCATTCTCGATCGAACCCAAGAATGACGCGACCTTGGGGATCATGGTTTGATTTTCTTGAGAGAGCAGCATCGATGTGACTGCAAAATCATTATAGCCGAGCAGAAAGCTGAACAGCCCAGTGGTCACCACACCCGGCCACATCACCGGAATGATAACCATGCGAAAAGCCTGAAAGCGTGTACATCCATCCACCAGCGCACTCTCATCCAAATCCTTGGGGATCGACAGGAAGAAGGAGTGCAGCATCCACAAGGTGAAAGGCTGGTTGATGGCAACGAGCACAATGATTGTGGTGGGAAGCACACCCCAGATGTTCAATTGAAAAAACGGCAGCAAATAACCCGACACCAATGTGATATGCGGCATGGCGCGAAACACCAGCGCTGCAATCAACACCCAGAAGGCATAGCGATGGCCGGAGCGGGCCAAAGCATAGCCACCCAGCGTGCCCACAAATAAAGAAATGAACGTGACCGACAATGTAACGATGATGGTGTTGATGGCCGAGCGCCAGAACTCATTCTTGATCCATGCTCCTTCATAGCCACCCAGCGTGAAGGCGCTGCCCGTCTGCATAATGGTACGCTTTCCTTCAATCGCATTCCAAAAACTTACGCGAGAGAAAAAATCAGGCTCAACCTTGAAACTGCCCCACACCGTCCAGGCGAAGGGAAACAGCGCCATCACCAGCCATATGGCAAGAAAACCCGTCGTGAGAATTCTCAAACTGGTTGGCCGGCCGAGAATCACATCGCTCATTTCACACCACCTTGCGCGAAAATTCGCGCCACGTGCGGATTAAAACAGGCGTGAGAAGTATGATCACGCCGATGATCGTCATCATTGACGTTGCGGCGGCTGAGCCAAACTGCTGTGCATCCTGCCCCACCAGATCATTGTAGACCAACCATGAGAGCGAGGTCGCATTGGCCGCAGCCTGAAAGCCCACAATCGGTTCAAACACGCGGAAATTGTCCATCAGCTGCACCAGCGCCACAAAAGTGGCCAGCGGCATCAAATGCGGAATGATCACAAAGCGCACCGCCTCCCAGCGGCTGGCACCATCAATGCGTGCACTTTCCAGCGTGTCCAATGGCACGGTTTGCAAGCCCGCATAGAAGACTACGAATGAAAACGGTCCGTTGGTCCAGATGCCATAGGTAATCAACACCGTCCACGTAAGAACCGCCGAGGCGCGCATCGACAATGTGGGATCACCCGAGATGTTCTGCAGTGTCGCTCCCAAAATCCCCGCCGGATTGAACATCCAAGACAGGATCAGCGAGCCCACTAAAGGCGTAATGATCATCGGCAAAATCGAAACGAAAATCGCAGGCCCCCGCCACAGCGATGGCATGGTGTTGACCGCCAGCGCTATGGAAAATCCCAAAGCCATCGCCAGCGGTGTCACCACAAAACAATAAGCCAGTGTGAAAGCCAATGCGCGGTAGAACGGCAGGTTCATTATGCCGTCGACCGCCTGATTCCAGCTATTGCGCGCAGCAAAAATCTTGGGGAGATCCTGAAAGGCCAGATGGTTGTGATCGATATAATTTGAAAAGCCGGCAAAGCGACCGAGCGGCTGCTCCTTCTTCAGTTTGGCCATCGCCTCAACATCCACTTTGGACTGCTTCTCGCAGCCAAAAGGGCCGCAACTTTCAACCGTGGTCATCACGGCTTCATGTTCATGGAAAAGCGATTGCACCGCCACCGATACAATGGGCAGCGAGATGAACAGAAGCATCGCCAACAGGGACGGGAAAATGAATGCAAAGAAAGTGCGATGCGGCATCAACTTTGTCCCAGCAAAGATTTCAAGGGTGGGCCCAAAATGCACCCTGCCAAGCTCAAACCTAAGGCCAATACATCAGCTTGCGCAACGGCGTTTAAAAAAGGCCCGGCAGCAAGACCGCCGCCGGACCCTCAGAGAGAAAGGCATTCCTTATTTCAGGAAACCGCCTGCTTTTGCAGCTGTATCATAAGCGGCCTTCACCTTGACCAGCGCTGCAGCAGCATCCTGCTTGCCCGCAATGAAATCAGCAAGTTCTGTTGAAAGTGCGGTGTGCAGCAGGCCCATATAGGGCTGCATCGGATAGGCGCGCGCGCCACCAGTGGCATTGCCGATCACGCCAACGGCGGCTGGACCGGGCTTATAGCCTTCCACCAACCACGTCGCCACGTCAGGGTGAGCCGCCACAGTTTCTGGGCTGATGGCGTGAACCATTGCTTGGAAGGATACGGCCGCATCATCATCCGAAATGTTCTTGGCAATGCTGAAGCCATCCCACCACAAGGCAGCCGCAGGCGCCTTGCCGCCACCAATAGTGGGTGCTGCTGCAAAGCCCGTGTTCTTGGCCACATCCGGATTGGCTTTTTTCTCATCAATGGCCGCACCTGCCAATGAACCCCACTGGCTCATCAAGGCCACGCTGCCCGAATCCCATACCTTGTTCAGCTCATTGGCATCATAAGTCAAATAGTCGGGCTTCATGAACTTGGTCATGGCCGCCATGGTTGCGAGAACCTTTTTGCCGTTGTCATTGTCAATGGCCAGTTCAGCCGAGCCCTTGGCGAAGAATTCGCCGCCCGTGCCCAGATACATATTCACGAATTCTGCTGCGAGATCCCAACCTGGCTTGTCCGAGGCGGCGAGCGGAAATTCCAAAAGCTTCTTGTCTTGAATAATCTTGGCATCGGCCAAAACATCTTCATAAGTCTTTGGAACTGGCAGGCCTGCCTTGTCCAGAATGTCCTTGCGATAGAACAGGTGTTGGCCATTGCCCATGAAGGCAATCGCCATGACCTTGCCATCAATCTTGATCAACTGGTTGGGCTTCAGGGCGGTGCCATATTTGGCGACCAGCTCATCGAGAGGACGGATCAACCCGCCATTCAGCAGCGGAACAATGGAATTATTCGCCACGGTAGCTACAGTATATTCAGCGGGATTGGCGGTGAGGGCCGGCCCCTGAATGTTCTTGTGCTCGGCAGTGGCATTGGCCTTCACCGTCACTTTATCAGTGGCGCACTTGGCTGCAGCATCATTCACCACCCGGAGAGCTTCAAAATCATTGGACAGAATGCGGACCGAGCCTGCACCCTGAATGCCACAATCTGCCAATGCGAAATTTGCACTTAAGGCAAGAGCCATCAGGCTGATCGCGCCGCCCGTAAGGGCCCGTTTAACGTTCATGTTCATTGCGTTTCCTCTCTGCTGGTTTTTAGGCTTTAGGCCGAAGATCTTGTCCACGTCACACCGTGGCTGACTTCAACTAAGCATTCTTTGCATACGATTGCAAATATTTTGTGTGAGCTTTGCCCATGTGGCCCTCGCCCATGAAAACGCCCGGTCTCAGAGATGAAACCGGGCGATAATCAAGAGTCTTGCAAGGAGCGTTTAGGGTGCCAGTGATGCGGCCTTCACATCAGCCATTTGCGCCAGCTTCACCTGGACCAATGCAGAGGCCTCATCAAACACGCGCCATTCATCGACAATCTTGCCGTCCTTGTAATGGAAATGACTCATGCCCATGATCTGCACGCGCTTGCCCGTGGGCGCACCCAGGTGGCCCAATGTGCCATAACCCAAGTGATGGCCTTCCATGATCCAACGCACCGCCACTTTTTCACCACCCTCTTCGCAAGGTGTGGAGCAGATATGCTGTGGCGCAAAAGCGGCATCGGGCAGAGTTCCAATCAGCCCCAAGGTCTGATGGATGACCGAGGCATGGCCATATAGCTCAGCCATCAGTGGCCCATGATACTGCACAGTTGGCGCATAGACCTTGGCGATCGTTCCCAGCATTTTGCGGTTATAAACATCATGAAGCCAGCGCAGCGTGTGGCGCTCCAGCTCGGTTGAAGCGATCGACGTATCAGCCTCAGCTTCTGGCGGGTATTGCCCAATCATGTGGCGGTTTTCACCAATATCCAGCGAAACAACACCTTTATCAAAGGCTGCTTTGGCAATACGCTCAGCATAGCCCTGCACATCCAGACCCAATTGCTGCAGGATCGAAGTGGTATCAGCCACCACCCATTCGCGGTAGATCTTGTTTTCATAGATCATGCAATCAGCCACAGTGCGCGACGTAAACATGCGGCCCGTGGGGGCACCCAGATGCCCGTGCTGGCTGTGGCGGCCGGTGCCCGTCACCAGGTGTGAGGTATAAAAGCCGTCGCGGTCGTTGCCCTTCCAGATCACATGCGTGGCCATGCCGCGCCGCTCAGGAAAGGAAACCAGGCGCTGAATCGTATCTCGCACAATTTCTTCACGGGTATAAATTGTGCCCGTCGTGCCATAGAGCACGCAATTGTGCGTGTAATGCGTGTAGATCAAACCAATATCGCGCTCATCCCAAATGCGGTGGGTGCAACGGACGATATAGTCGACAATATCCGTATAAATGTCATCAAATCCACGCAGCGATTGCGAGCGTGGCGCATCCTGCGGCGCAAGTTCCGGATAGTCGTGCCGTTCCACTTGCATCACTCGCTCGGTTTTAAGTGGCACCGGATCATTTCCGGGTTTGGTCGCCTCGCCTTTCAATGCCATGTCGATTCTCCTGTAAATGTCTCCGCGAGCGCAACCTGATCACGCATCACTGAGATGACTGAATTGCAAATGACTGCCCTTTTTAGCATACGTATGCAAGAAAAATCGGCACCATTTTTGTCTGCGACAACCACTGAATTAGCACAGGATCAAGAAGAACGGGATGAACTGATAACTTATGGCAAACGGGATGCCGCCGGCAATCTCTTCAAAATTTCATACAATCGTCTCCCCTTGTTTGAATCGGCTGACGCGATCTTTCCTGGCAATACAGCACCCATCATCCGCAACGCCTCTAGTGGTGAACGCGAACTGGTCAACCAATCCTGGGGTTTTGTACTGGTGATGGATGGCAAGGCTCCAAGGCGCGTCACAAATGTGCGCGATGACAAAATTCGGTCGAGCTCTTTTTGGCGCGGCTCATTCGAGGAGCGCCGTTGCCTGGTACCTGCAAGTTCATTTTCTGAACCCAAGGGCCTCAAGCCTGCCGTATGGCACTGGTTCACCTGAATGGTGATGATCCAAGACCGCTCTTTGCCTTTGCAGAAATCTGGCACAGCTATAAGGGTCCGCTCAAGAAGGATGGCCAGAAGTTGAAATTGATGTGTCTGCTTTTGTGACAACTAATCCAAATGAACTGGTCTCAACCATCAATCACGAACGGATGCCGGTGATCCTCACTGAAGAGAAAGACTTTGAGCAACGGCTCAATAGAACGCCACGCGAGGCGTATGAATTGGTCAAACAATATCCTTCAGAAAAAATGCGCATTGCTCAGGCAGGAGCAGACAAGAAAGACCTTCTCACGGCCTAATTGTAAAAGCGAATTCGGCAATTGAAATGAATGATGCCGACCAGCGCAATGTGAAGAACAGTGCGTTTGCTCAAGATGATATCTCAAATAAGCCAAGACTGGGCCGCTGCCGAATTTGTGGGCACTGAGCTATGGGGAAGCTCATCCATTGTTCGAATACCACATTGTTCCTGCCACGGACTGCGCAAAGCTGGCGCAACAATCGCCGCCGAAAACGGAGCGAGCGATCTCCAACTCATGGCGATTTTTGGGTGGACACGCGCTGAAATGGCGACGCTCTACACGCGCCGCGCAAACCGTCGAAAGCTTTCGCAAGATGCGATGCCACTCATGGTTCCGCGAACGTAATATGAACTAAAAGTGTCCCACTTTTCCCTCAAAAGTGTCCCACTTTAAAAATACGATAACAATTTCAATAGCTTAATTTTTGGGTGGTGATCCCTGCGGGAGTCGAACCCGCCTTTACAGCGTGAGAGGCTGTCGTCCTAACCGATAGACGAAGGGACCTTTCATTCTCCTTAGACGCAGGCCGCCTTAGCCCGCAAGACGTTTCACGTCAGATGTGCCACTTGCCAAGCGATCATGACCAAAACTAAAAGAAACAGCACAAGCAAAATCCCACCCATGATATAGACCAGCCATAACAGGCGCAGCTGCCCCGGCGACACGTCTGGCCTCATCATTTTTGGTTTTTGCAGTTCATCCATATGTTCACCACACTTGAAGCCACCGCAACTGAACCCACGCGCCTCGACAAGTTTCTGGGCGCGCAGTTTGTTGAA
>JAYUEP010000070.1:0-6257 GCA_043739165.1 Hyphomicrobiales bacterium | reverse complement strand
GGCAAGCCTGTTTCGAACCCGGCATGATGAAATCGACCTATGGCACGGGATGTTTTGCCATTATGAATACGGGTGACACGGCGGTGGTTTCGCACAATCGTCTGCTCACAACGCTGGCTTACCAACTGAGTGGCAAACGCACCTATGCTCTTGAGGGCGCGATCTTCATTGCCGGAGCCGCTGTGCAATGGTTGCGGGATGGAATCAAGGTGGTGAAGTCCGCCAAGGAGACCGGCGCCCTGGCCCTAGCCGCTGACAAGACACAGAATGTCTATCTTGTGCCAGCCTTCGTCGGGCTCGGCGCTCCTTACTGGAACGCGGATGCCCGAGGCGCCTTGTTCGGCCTGACACGCGCCACGACGAATAAGGAACTGGCAAAAGCAGCCTTGGAATCCGTGTGTTATCAGACCCGTGAGCTTGTTGAAGCAATGAACAAGGATTGGGGCAAGGCCAACCAGACTGTGTTGCGGGTTGATGGCGGCATGGCAGCCTCAGATTGGACAATGCAAAGTCTTGCCGACATTCTCAATGCCCCCGTGGAACGACAAAAAGTGTTGGAAACAACAGCGCTGGGTGCAGCCTATCTTGCGGGCCTGCATGCTGGCCTTTTGCCGCCACCTGAGAAGTTCTCTAAGTCTTGGAAACGCGACAGGCGGTTCTCGCCCAAAATGAAAAATGCGGAACGAGACCTGAAATATGCTGGTTGGAAAGAGGCAGTGCGGAAGTTGCTGGCCTGACGGCCGATTAAAAACCACATTTAAACTTTGAACCCGATCAAAGTGAGTTGAGCGCTCAATTTTATTCTATCAAGTATAGTTTTAACGGTCCACCAAACTCACTACCTGCCACAACCCCAACCGTTCCCAATCTGGGTCGTCACTCAAAATCAGAGAGCATCTAGTTGGGTATGTCAGCTTTGGGTCAAACTGAGAAGTCAGGCAGCCTTGTGGCGACTTCTTCTTTGCTTCTATAACCGGAAATATCGTTCGAAAGACTTACACATAAACTTACACATTTTTGCATTTTCTTATAAAATATATAATTAAATCAATTAGTTGATACTATACATAACGGACTTAAAATCCGTTGGGAGCAATCCCGTGCCGGTTCGAGTCCGGCCGCCCGCACCATTTCAGAAGTTCGGCGTGAGCGCTTTTGCTAGATTGCCTTTGCGCGTGATTGCGACTTCGGTGAGCCCGAGCCATGTGGCCATGCGCTGGAGTTCATGTGCAACGGCGGGTGCGATTTCTTCTTGTGCTTGACCTGCTTCAATATGTGATTGGTTGACGCGCAAGGTACCTGTGGCGCGGTCGGCTTTGAGGCAGAGCCTTGCAGCGATGGCCTGTCCATATAGGAATGGCAAAACATAATAGCCGAATTTGCGTTTGTGTTCAGGTGTGTATAGCTCGATCCTGTAGTGGAAGTTGAACAGGCGTTCGGCGCGGTCGCGGTTCCAGACCAGGGGATCAAAAGGGGTGAGCAATGCCGCGCCGCCGGCCTTTTTCGGAAGGCGCGTGCCTGGAAGCAGATAGGCGGGCTTGGCCCAGCCTTCGACTTTGGTTTCAATCAATTGGCCATCGCCCACCAAGGCCTTCAAGGCGGTGCGGGCCTCGGCGATGGGGAGGCGGAAGTAATCGCGCAAGTCCAGCTCCGTACCGATGCCCAAGGCCCTGGCGCTCAGCAACATCAAGCTGCGAAACGACTCGTCTTCCTTCGGCGTGGGGAGCGCCAGAATCTCAGATGGGATCACTCGTTCCGTCAGATCATAAATCCGCTCAAAGCCATCGCGGTGTGAGGTGGTCACATGGCCTTGGTCAAACAGGGTTTCCAGCGCCAGCTTGCCCTTGGACCAGCCCCACCAGCCGCCTGCCGATTTGCCAGCGCCGGGAATGGCGCTGGCCGTTGTCGGGCCGTTCTTGGCGATGAAAGCGAGCGTATTCTTGAGGAAGGTTTTTTCCTGCCTCCCAAAGTTATCAAAGTGGCGATAGATGCCATCATGGTTGCGCGCCCGCTCCATGCGCCAGCGCATCAGAGGATGAAGCGAGAGGGGCACGAGGCTCGCCTCATGAGCCCAGCATTCGAACATATGCCTGTTGGTCTGTGCGAGGCTGCGCTCATCGAGTTTGTCGCGCCCATAATTCCCCAGCCTCGAAAACAGCGGCATGTAGTGCGAACGCACCAGAACATTCACGCTGTCGATCTGGAGGAGATGCAATTCATCAATGGCTTTGGCGAGCTTGAGCCAAGTAGGCTTGGTGTTGGGCTTCGCATCCCGCGATTGGCCGGAAAAACCTTGGGCCACAAGGGCAATGCGCTGCGCCTCTGCGAGAGAAAGCGCGGGTTTCATTTGTCAGGCAGCGGCCTGATCATCATGCCAAATGGCCTCGGCAGGCTTGGCCTCGCCTGCGCCCAGTTTGGCGTTGAACTTGTAAAGTGTGGAGCAATAGGGGCAGACGGTTTCAGCGCTCATCCCCATGTCGATGAAGACATGTGGATGATCAAAAGGAGGCAGGGCGCCGATGCACATGAATTCGTGTGAGCCCACTTCGATGACAGCAAGGCCCATGGCATTTTGGAAATGTGGTGTGGAAGTGGCAGCCATGGGATCCTCGATCAATTGCAACTTCACGCCAGTTAGCATAATTCGTTGAGGATGCAAAAATTCAATTCAGCCGGGGTGGAGATTGCTTATGAAGTTTGGGGGCAGGGGCCGCCCATTCTGTTGATCCATGGCTTTGCGTCCAACCGCTTTGTCAATTGGCGCGACACGGGCTGGGTGAAGGTGCTGACCGAGGTAGGCTATCAAGTGATCGCCTTGGATAATCGCGGCCATGGCGAAAGCGAGAAGCTTTATGACAGCGCGCAATATTCCGCGCCGATGATGGCGGATGATGCGCGAAGGCTGCTCGATCATCTGGGCATCGCCCGCGCGGCAGTCATGGGCTATTCGATGGGCGCGCGCATCACGGCGTTCTTGACAATGCAACACCCCGAGCGCGTGCGCTGCGCCATCTTTGCGGGCCTCGCTTCGCGGATGATCACAGGTGTGGGTGGGGCTGAAGAGATTGGGCTGGCGCTGGAGGCGGAAAGCCTTGCTGAAGTAACAGACCGCGACGCGCGCGGCTTTCGCATCTTTGCGGACAGCACAAAATCAGACCGCCGCGCGCTGGCTTCTTGCATCCGCTCGTCGCGCGTGAAGATCAAGGAAGAGGCGCTGGCGGCGATCAAGGTTCCGGTTCTGGTCGTGGCGGGGGAGTTGGATGAGGTGGCTGGCAATGTTGAGGGACTCACCAGCATTATCCCCGGATCACAAGGTGTGGTGCTGCCCAAGCGAAATCATATGAATGCGGTGGGTGACAGCGGGTATAAGGCGGCTGTGGTGGTTTTTCTTAACGCCGTGGGGCTTGGCAAAGCCTGAGGGGCTGCCCAAATGAGCCTGAATGTGCTATCACTGGTGATCAGGAGACACGCCCATGGCCCGCGAAATCAGCAATACCAGAACAATCGAGAGGCTGGACCCGGTTTGGGATCGGCTGCGGCATGAGGCCGAGGAAATTGCCCGGGCGGAGCCGGGGCTTGGCGGGTTTGTCTATTCTTCAGTGCTTGCCCACGAAACGTTTGAAGGGGCTCTGATCCACCGCCTGGCGCAAAGGCTGGGCAGCGCCGACCTTGGGGCTGACGGGATTGTGGCGGCGTTTCAGGATGCGCTGGCGGCAGAGCCTGCCATTGGCTTTGCGGCGCGTGCCGATCTCATCGCCACCTTTGACCGCGATCCTGCCTGCCACCGCTATATCGATCCGCTGCTTTATTTCAAAGGCTGGCAGGCGCTGCAGGGGCACCGCATGGCGCACCGCTTGTGGGAATTGGGGCGCAAGGATTTCGCCTATTATATCCAAAGCCGCACTTCGATGATTTCATCTCTGGACATTCACCCCAATGCCCGCATCGGCAAGGGCATCATGATTGATCACGGCCATGACATTGTGATCGGCGAGACTTGTGTGATTGAAGATAATGTTTCGATGATGCAGGGTGTGACACTGGGTGGCACGGGCAAGGAATCTGGTGACAGGCATCCAAAGATTCGTCACGGCGTGTTGATCGGGGCCGGGGCCAAGATTCTCGGCAATATCGAAATTGGTCATTGCAGCCGCGTGGCGGCTTGCTCGGTCGTGCTGCATAACGTGCCGCCCAACCGCACGGTGGCTGGCGTTCCCGCCAAGGAAGTGGGTTATGCCGGTTGTGAAGAACCAGCCCGTTCGATGGACCATCAGGTAGAGCCCGAAGAGAGCTGAGATGAACCGCAACGCGCCCCTGCTGGCATTGCTCGCAGCCGGGGCGTTTGGCTTGTCGATGCCCCTGTCCAAATTGTTATTGGGCGAAACTGAACCTTTGATCTTGGCTGCACTATTGTATCTTGGCTCTGGGCTGGGCCTGTCAGTGCTAGCTATGGCACTGCGTGAGGCCCCTGCGGCAGAGGCGCGATTTGCACGAGCCGATTTGCCTTGGCTGGCGGGTGCCATCGGTTTTGGCGGAGTGGCTGGGCCGATCTTGATGTTGATTGGCCTACAAGGCACTGACTCTGCTTCTGCATCACTCTTGCTCAATCTTGAAGCGGTATTCACGCTGGCGATTGCGTGGGTCGTCTTCCATGAACATGTGGACCAACGGTTGGCTGTGGGCGCTGTCGCGATTGTGGCCGGGGCCGTCGGCCTGTCTTGGCGGGGCGGCATGGGTTCGGCCAGCATGGCCAGCCTGCTCATGGTGCTGGCCTGTCTGAGTTGGGCCATCGACAACAATCTCACGCGCAAGATTTCCGGTGGTGATCCCGTGCGCCTGGCCGCCGCCAAAGGGCTTGTCGCGGGTGTCGTGAATTTCGGTCTGGCCAAAGCGATGGGCTTTCATTTGCCCGCATGGTCCGTGGTTGTTGCTGCGGGGCTGTTGGGCTTTGTCAGTTATGGATTGGGGCTGGTGCTTTACATTTTGGCCCTGCGCCATCTCGGCGCGGCGCGCACGGCGGCTTATTATGGCACGGCCCCCTTTATCGGTGCGAGCCTCGGCGCGGTCCTGCCGGGCGGTGCTTTCACGCCCATGCTGTTGATGGCAGGCGCACTGATGGCGCTGGGCGTGTGGCTGCATGTTTCAGAACGCCACGAACATGCCCATGAACATGAAGCCGATGAACATGATCACTTGCACACCCATGATGAACACCATCAGCATGTGCACGCCAATGGCCTCGATGTGAACCAACCGCACGCCCACAAACATCAACATGCCAGGTTGCGCCATTCCCATGCCCATTGGCCGGATTTGCACCACCGCCATGTGCACTGAGTCTCGTTCTGCCGCGGCTTTCACCATTGGTTGCCGGGGCGCGGTCTTTGGTTTATTGAGCGGTGAACCAGCCAGGAGATTCCCTTGAAGCCCGACGAACTTGCCAAGCTCACCAAATTCTTCCGCGAGAAGTTCAACAACTCAACGATGGTGGCCAAGGCGCGGCCGCAGAAGAAGGATTCGTGTGAGCTTTATGTTGGCGAAGAATTCGTTGGCATCATTTTCCGCGATGAGGAAGATGGCGATCTCTCCTATAATTTCTCGATGGCCATTCTCGATATCGATCTGGAATAGTTCCCCCACCCGATGCGGTGCCAACAGGCACCAAGCTTGCAATCCTCTCTGATCAGTAAAGATGCTGTCTCATTCCGGGACAGGCTGATCACGGGAGCTTGGCTTGAGTACGCAATCTATTGCCTATCTCTTTGCGGTGGCAACGGGGATTGCATCGTCCGGTGCCATTGCCAGCCTATGGGCCATTGCCACGGATGAACCACTGGAACTCAACCGCTTCGAAGAGCCGGATTTACTCACGCCAGTCCGAGCCATGGTCATGGTGTTCGCCGCGCCCACGACATTGCTGGTTAATTCATTTTGGTATCTCATTGTCCGGCCGCTCTGGGGCCTGATGCTTCTCGTTGCCGGCTTGGGCTGGAGCTTTGTGCAGGGTGTGACTATCATGTCGCAAATCTTTGGTGTGACATGAGGCAGGCCCATGACCCTTTTTATGCTGGACGGAATATCGCCAGAACTTGACCCAGACTCCTGGGCTGCACCCTCCGCTGATGTGATGGGCAAAGTGCGATTGGCCAAGGGTGGCAGCATTTGGTTCGGCGCTGTTTTGCGCGGCGACAATGAATGGATCAGTATTGGTGAAGGCAGCAATGTGCAGGACGGTTGCGTATTGCATACCGACATGG
>JAYUEP010000069.1:0-6286 GCA_043739165.1 Hyphomicrobiales bacterium | reverse complement strand
ACCAATGATAAAGCCCACCAGCGGTAGGATAGGCTGAGGCGATCTGGCCCAGACAGGCCGCAACCACCATGGCGAAGACACCGCCGACCAACCAGCCGATAGTGGCTTCAAAGGCACCGCCTGTGCCCATGGCCAACGGAAAGGACGTGATCCCACCAGCGAGAATGCAGATGATTGAGAAAGAAATTGCGAAATTCTGGAAACCGCCCATGCGCCTGGATAATTCCTGCGCATAGCCCATTCCATGGAGGACTTTTTCGTCCTCAGTCATATTTGTATTAGCCATTATGGCCCCTCCAAAAGCGTTCCAGGGCGAACGTTTGTGTGTTGCGTTTCCTCGGCCGAAAGACTGCCCGCTTTCTTCACCTCAGAATTCCCCTGCTTGCATGATGACTCGAGCTTCGCTGTGTCGTCAACAGGTGATTGCCCCGCGCTCCAAGCAGGGCTTTATGCGTCTGGCTCAGGCGGGTTGAGAATTTTGCACCCTTGGCCTTTGCCGCAAGACGATTTTCCGTGTTAGCGTCTGGCCATGTCAGAAGAAAAAACCCGAAGGCCGGGTGGCCGCGAGGGCAGGCGCGCGTTGCGCGCTGCCCCCATGCTCTCCTTTCCCACGCTGGTGCGTGAAATCCCGGCCTATAACCTTGTGCCGGATGAGGCGGTGGAGCTGATCCACCTCGAGTCCGTCAAGATTCTCGAGGAAGTGGGCTGCGAATTCCGAGATGCCGAGGCCATCGCCACGTGGAAGGCGGCTGGGGCCGACATCAAAGGCACGCGCGTTCATATCGACCGTGCCATGCTGATGGAACTTGTGGCCAAAGTGCCACCCGAATTCACTTTGCATGCCCGCAATCCGGAACGCACCGTCAAGGTCGGCGGAAAGAACACCATTTTTGTGCCGATGTATGGGGCACCTTACGTGCGCGATCTGGAAGGCAAGCGCCGTTATGGTTCGCTGGAGGATCTCAACAACTTCCACAAACTCGCGCAAATGGCACCACAGCTCCATTCGATGAGTTCGATCATCTGTGAGCCGATGGAAGTTGCCGTACCCAAGCGCCACTTGCACATTATCCATTCCGCGCTCACCCATGGCGACAAGCCCTTCATGGGCATTGTGACCTCGAAAGAGCGCGCCGAGGACGTGATGAAAATGGCAGGGCTCGTCTTTGGCGAGGCCTTTGTGAAGGACAACCCGGTTGTCGTTTCGATCACCAATTGCAATTCGCCACTGGTCTGGGATCAGACAATGCTGGATGCGATGCGTGTCTATGCGCGGAACAACCAGCCGCTGATCCTCGCCCCCTTCGCACTGTGCGGCGCTTCAACTTCGGCTTCGGCGATTGGTGCCGTGGCCCAAGTCAATGCGGAAGCCTTGGCGGGCCTGGCCTTCACCCAATTGATCAGACCCGGCTCTCCGCAGATCTACGGCCAATTCATGGTGACGGTGGATATGAAGACCGGTGCCCCCATGGGTGGCACGCCGGAGGCCGCGCAGATGATGTTTGTGATGGGCCAACTGGCGCGCAAATATAATCTGCCCTGGCGCACATCCGGTTTCCACGTTGGCTCCAAGATCAATGACGCGCAAGCAGGCTATGAGGCCAACATGCTGATGCATGCAGCGATCCTCGCAGGCGCCAACTACATCTGGCATGTGGCAGGTTGGCTCGAAGCGGGGCTGGCTTGCGGCTATTCCAAATTCATGACCGATTGTGAGCAACTGGGCGGCTGGTACAAATATGCTGGCGGCTTGAAGTTTGATGACTTCAAAGAAGCCATGGCCGCCGTGCGCGAAGTCGGGCCAGCCGGGCATTTCCTTGGCACACAACACACGCTCGAACATTTCGAAAAAGCCTTCTTCATGCCCACCATCATGGATTTCAATTCTTTTGAACAGTGGAGTGCGGAAGGGGCCAAGGATCATGACACAAGAGGCCGCGAGCGCGCCAAGGCGGCATTGGCCGCCTATGAAAAGCCACCGATGGACCAAGCCATCAGCGAAGCCTTGGCCGAATTTGTAGCAAGGCGCGAACGCGAACTGCCCAATACGGTGAGTTGAATCATGCAGGATTATATTTCTTCGGCTTTGGCCACCTTGCTTGTGATCGCCGATCCGATTTTCCTCAGCGCCTTGTTCTTGGGCCTCACAAATGATTTGAACAAGAGCCAGCGCGCCGAAGTGGCGATGCGCGGAACCACCATTGCCTTCTTCATCCTGCTTGGTGCAGGCCTCGGCGGCGCAAAGCTGCTGTCACTGCTTGGCATCTCGCTGTCGGCCTTCCGCATTGCGGGCGGCCTGCTGCTGTTGTCGTCAGCAGCGGAAATGGTGTTTGACCGCCGTGGCGCACGTCAGCAGGATCTGGCCGCCAAAGCCATCAGTGTCGATCACGTGAAAAATATCGCGGCCTTCCCGCTGGCCATTCCATTGTTGGCGGGCCCCGGCGCCATCACCGCCATGATCCTTCTGGCGGGCCGGGCCGACGGAAATATCTCCAAACTATCAGCACTCTATGGCATCGCGGCACTGGTGATGTTCGCCTGCTATCTCAGCTTCCTCGCGGCCGAGCGCATCGCCAGCTTGATGGGTGTCACGGGCCGTGCCGTCATCAGCCGCCTGCTCGGCATCATTCTGGCAGCGCTGGCCGTGCAGTTTGTGATCGATGGTGTGAGCCTGCTGATGGCAACGCACTAACGCGAGCCACCCAACGCCAAGCCGTGTTATGGTTTACGGATATTTAATAAGGTGACCTTAGGTTGCGCCTCAATCAGCTGGAGGCGTCATGCGCGTTTGTCATTTTGTATTGAGTTCTGCCCTTCTCGCCATTCTTCTCCCTGCACACGCGGCTCAAGCCGGGGATTTGCAGGCCGGGGACATGCAACAGCAATCCGATGCCGGGTTTTATGGAAACCTCCACACCACCTTTGGCCTTGATGAAACTTTGAATCCATCCATTGTGAATTTGCCCTATGGGAATTTCGGCGGAAAATTCGCTTTTGAAGCCGCACCGCAAGACTGGGGTTTTCAGGCCGATTTGGATTACAAATATTCGGACCTGGCGTGGAGTTCGCCACAGGTGAGTGGCTTGACCGGCAACCAGTCCGAAATTGATTCCGCCATCCACGCCACCTACGCCATCGACAATGTCAAAAAGTTCGGGTTCTTCACCGGCTATAGCGGACGCAACACCAACCTGAACACCGCCACCGTGTCGAACCAAACCAACTATGGCGTTCAAGGCATCGGGGCCGAAGGTCTGATGGCTGTTGGTGAGGGAACGGCCCTCCAAATCCGTGCCGCCATACTTGTGCCTATTTATGATAATGTGACGATTAATTCCGGCGCTGGTCCTGTGACAACGGGAAGCCTTGGTCCAGACTTTGGACACTTGGGCTACATGGTCGCCGCTGGCGCTGCCCAACAATTCTCGCACAACGTCAGCGCCCGGATCGATGCCACCTATTCCAATTTTACAGTCAAGGATGTTGGTGCGAATGTTTCGGAAATGAACGCCCAACTCTCGACGCAATACACATTTGACACAATACCGCTCAGCGTGGGCGCAGCGATTGGCTATGGCCGCGAGACAATTGCGGGTTCCAGCAACGACACATTTACCGCGATGAACAAACTCACCTATTCCTTCGGTGGCCCGGCGCACGGTGTCCATGGCCGTCTGTTCCGCAGTGGCGTCCTCGGCTGGGCAAACTAAACGATCGCCACACCACAAACAAAAAAGGCCCAGCATTTCTGCCGGGCCTTTTCATTGGAATGAATGATTACTTCTTGCCAGACTTCAAACCGTCGCGGATTTCCATCAACAGTTTGTCGGTGGACGATGGCGGAGCTGGAGGAGCCGCTGGCTCAGCACGCTTCAAAGCGTTCGAAAAGCGAACCAGGATGAAGAGGAAAGCAGCAATCGCAAGGAACGTGATGATCTGCTGGATCAGGTTGCCATAGCCAAGTGTTGCGCCCTGCTTGGCGGCATCAGCATAGTTCGTGGCATTGACGGCAGAGTTCAATGGGATGAACTTGTTGGCGAAGCTCACGCCGCCGGTAATCACACTGATGATCGGCATCAGGATATCATTGACGACTGAAGTGACGATGCCGCCGAATGCACCGCCCATGATCACGCCGACGGCGAGATCGAATGCATTGCCTTTGAACGCAAAGTTCTTGAAATCATTCCACATGAATTAAACCCCCAAAAATGTTGCCCGCGGCACCCCGCCACGAACTTCGCGCCCTGATAGCCCATGGAATGAGGGGCGCAAAGCGAATTTTAGGAATTGGTTAACCATAGCAAACCGGCGAGGCCGGGCAAATCTAGTAACCCCGGCCAATATCCACCACATTCTCCAGCGGCAACCCGGCTTCAAACCGCGCGATTTGCGCCGCCACATAGGTGCAAATGGTTGCGGGCTCAGAATAGGCCGCCACATGGGGTGAAATAAATGCACGTGGGTTGTTCCATAAACGGCTGGCGGCGGGCAGCGGTTCTTGGCGAAAAACATCCAAAGACGCGCCATATAAGGTGCCGTCATCAAGGCAGGCCAGAATGTCATCTTCATTCTGCTGCCGCCCGCGCCCGGCATTGATCAAGATCGGTGCCCCAAACGGCCCCTCGCGTGAAAGCTTCGAAATCAGCGAGCGATTGATGATGCCGTCAGTCTCCTTTGTGGCAGGCAATAACGAAACCAGAATATCAGTACCGCTAAGAAAATCATCGAGCTGAGCCGCGCCAGCAAAGCTCTTGACGCCGTCAATCTGCTTGGCAGTGCGGCTCCATCCGCGTACGCCAAAGCCCATCGGGAGCAATTTTTTCGCTGCATCTTGACCCAGCACGCCAAGGCCCATAATGCCTACGGTGATCTCCCTGGCAGCATGTTGGGTAAAGTCATCCCACAGGCTCTTGTGCTGGTTTGCATTCAATCGCAGTTGCTGGCGGTGATGCATCAACACATGCATCACCACAAATTCGCTCATCTGGCTGGTGAGGTCAGGATCATTCACCCGGATCAGGGGCAAGTTGTGCGGCAAGGTTGGGTCAGAAAGAATGGCATCCACGCCAGCACCCAAAGAGAAGATCACTTTCAAATTCGGAAAGCTCTTCACCACATTGGCGGGCGGCAGCCAGCAGGCGCAGTAGTGAATATCGCCCACGTGGCCAACATCCGGCCACACCCGCACATCAAGCGAAGGCGCTGCCTTGCGCATGGCGGCAGCCCATGGGGCCGCATCCCAAGTTGGTGTGACAAACACAAAAGCGCTCATTGCCGCAAAACCCTTTCGTCAGCCTTCAAGTTGAGGGCGGCAGCCAACAAGGCCTTGGTGTATTCGACTTTGGGTGCTGTGAAAATATCTTCCGCCGTGCCGAACTCTACCACCTTGCCATCACGCATCACAATCACATCATTGGCCAGCGCGCGCACCACTTTCAAATCATGGCTGATGAACAAATAGGAAAGCCCATGCTTTTGTTGCAGGGCGCGCAACAGATCAACCACCTGCGCCTGAACCGACATATCCAAAGCTGAAGTGGGCTCATCCAGCATGATGAATTTGGGCTGCAGCGCCAGCGCACGGGCAATGGCGATGCGCTGCCGCTGCCCGCCGGAAAATTCATGGGGGTAACGGTCCATATTGGCAGGGTCCAACCCCACCTCGCTAAGTGCGGTCGTCACCCTTGCGCGCCGCTCATCGGCAGTGAGAGAGGCATTCTGAATGACCAGCCCTTCCTCCACAATCTGCAGAATGCTGAGGCGCGGGCTGAGCGAACCATAAGGATCTTGAAACACCACCTGCATGTCCTTGCGCAAGGGCCGCATCGCCTTGGCGTGCAAACCATCCAGCCTTGTGTTGCGGTAGGAGATTTCACCTTGCGACGAGATCAGCCGCAAGATGGCCAGACCCGTCGTCGTCTTGCCTGAACCAGATTCACCCACGATCCCCAGCGTCTGTCCCTCACGCAAAACAAGATCGAGGCCGTCCACCGCTTTGACGTAACCCATAGTCTTTTTGAAAAAACCGCGCTTGATCGGATACCAGACTTTCAAATCCTTGGTGCTGATGATCACATCGGCATCGTGCTTTGCTGCGGGAGGCTTGCCCTTGGGCTCTGCTGAAAGCAGCAGCTTCGTATAGTCATGTTGCGGGTTGGCAAACACTTCGGTGGCAGCACCATGCTCAACGATCACACCCTTCTGCATCACGCAAACCGTATTGGCCATGTTGCGCACGATGCCGAGATCATGGGTGATGAGCAAAAGCGCCATGCCGAATTCG
>JAYUEP010000068.1:0-19012 GCA_043739165.1 Hyphomicrobiales bacterium | reverse complement strand
CGCGATGCTGCCATCATGCTCAAGGCCATGGCTTCGGCGGACGACAAAGACACAACCTCGGTTGATTTGCCGGTGCCGGATTATGAAGCGGCTTTAGGTAAGCCCATCAAGGGGCTTCGCGTGGGCATTCCGAAGGAATACCGCCCCGATGGTCTGTCATCCGAAATCGACGCGCTGTGGGACAAGGGTGCACACTGGCTGAAGGAGCAGGGGGCGGAGATTGTCGAGATCTCTCTGCCGCATACCAAATATGCCTTGCCTGCCTATTATATCGTGGCTCCGGCTGAGGCGTCTTCCAATCTCGCCCGCTATGATGGCGTGCGCTATGGTTTGCGTGTGCCCGGCGATGATTTGATCGATACTTACGAGCGCACCCGTGCGGCAGGTTTCGGCCGCGAAGTGCAGCGCCGCGTGATGGTGGGCACTTATGTTTTGTCGGCGGGTTATTATGATGCCTATTACGTCAAGGCCCAAAAGGTCCGCACATTGATCAAGCGGGACTTTGATGAAGCTTGGTCCAAGGTTGATGTCGTGCTGACGCCGGCAACGCCTTCGCCAGCGTTTGCGCCCGGAGAGATTACCGATCCTGTAGAGATGTACCTCAATGACATCTTCACCGTGACGGTGAACATGGCAGGCCTTCCCGGCATCGCCGTGCCCGCGGGGCTTTCAGAAAGCGGCCTGCCGCTGGGGCTTCAGCTCATCGGTAAACCGTTTGATGAAGAAACCTTGTTCCGCACAGCCGCTGCCATCGAGTTGGCAGCAGGAAATTTCACCGCGCCAAAGTGGTGGTAGCATATTAAAGCATCGCGGTTTTGGCTTGGCAGTTCTCACAGTTTAAGCCGATTGTAGAAAAAGCCCGCGTCGAAATCGTCGCGGGCCCCTGGGCTTGAATAGATGTTTCGTTACGATTAGATCGCGAAGCAGGTTACGCTCGACGTATTAGTTTGCTCGCATTTCTTGGCGATTGGCCGGAATTTGTCACGGGCAATGCTCGGTGTGGCAAGCGACATTACCACCGCGGCAGCAAGGGCGACGAGGACGATGTTCTTCATGATTCATTACTTTCAATTGAGTTATTAACGAGGCTGCAAGTGCCCTTCAAAATTAACAACCGCGTAACGGGTTCATGACAGTTCCATGAAAAAGGCCCGGCGCAACGCCGGGCTTAAAATTCGAACGCGCGTGGGATGGCTAGCTGAGCTTCACCAAACGGAGATATGGCTTTACGGTCTTCCAGCCTTGGGGGAATTTTTCTTTGGCGGCGTCATCTGAAACTGAGGCGAGGATGATGGCATCTTCGCCGGGCTTCCAATTTGCTGGGGTCGCCACGGACTTTGTCGCTGTCAGTTGCAGTGAATCGATCACACGCAGAATCTCATCGAAGTTGCGGCCGGTGCTCATCGGATAAGTGAGGATCAGCTTGATGCGTTTGTCTGGTCCGATAATGAAGACATTGCGCACGGTGGAATTGTCTGCTGCCGTGCGGCTCTTGGCATTGCCGGAGGCATTGGGGTGAATCATGCCATAGAGCTTGGCCACCGTGAGATCAGAATCTCCGATCATGGGATAGGAGACGGTGGCCCCCGTCACGTCCTTGATGTCATTCTTCCAGCGCAGATGGTCGTCGACGCTGTCAACGGAGATACCGATCATCTTGACGCCGCGCTTGTCAAACTCCGGCTTCTTCTGGGCCATGGAGCCGAGCTCCGTGGTGCAGACGGGTGTAAAATCCTTGGGGTGCGAAACAATCATGCCCCAAGAGCCTTCAATATAATCATGGAAGCGGATGCGGCCTTCGGTCGTGTCCGCCTCAAAATCCGGTGCGATATCGCCGAGTTGCAATGCCATGGTAGCCTCCTGTTAAAAGGACGATAGCGCAAATAACGTTCGGAATAAAGAACAAAATTAATCCGCCGCCAAACGCGCTTAGGCCTTTATGCAAAACCCATTCGAGTCATAAAATGACGACAGTTGCACGTCGACGGGCCATTTCTTCCAGGCCAGTTCAACTTCCCACGTGCCGTTCGCGATCCACTCTTTGGTGACCCCTTCAGGGTTCTTCACATAAGCGAGGCCGAGCGATCGGCCCACACGGTGTCCCCACGCGCCCGACGTGGTGGAACCGACGAGTACGCCATTCCGATAGAGTGGCTCTTCGTGATAGATCATGGCTGCTGCTTCAGATGTGTCTTTCAGCGCCAGTGCCACCATGCGCTTGGGCAATTGGGGCAAAGCCTTTTGCTGCAAGAGCGCCTCGCGCCCGATGAAGCCGCCGGGCTTGTCCCACGCAAGCGTAAAGCCAAGCCCAGCTTCGAGCGGTGTTTCTTCGTCGGAGATATCATGGCCCCAGTGGCGATAGGCCTTCTCCATGCGGGCGTTGTTCATTGTGTGCATGCCTGCGGGTCTGAGGCCGAATTCTGCGCCGGCTGCCAGAACGGTCTCGATCACATATGCCGCAAATTCCGCCGGGATATAAAGCTCCCAACCGAGTTCGCCGACATAGGTAATGCGCGAAGCTCGCACCCGCGCATAGCCGATTTCGATCTCGCGTGAGGTGCCGAAGGGGAAGGCCGCGTTCAAAAGATTTTCACCGGAGAGCTTTTCCAACAACACACGGGATTTCGGTCCCATGACCGATAGCATCGGCAGGCCAGAGGTCACATCCACGGCCATGCAATGTGCACCTTCCGGGATATGACGTTTCAGCCAGGCCATGTCGCGGGTTTGTGGGACGGCTCCTGTGACCACAAGGTAGTGATCCTGTGCCAGCCGTGTGACGGTGAGGTCAGCCTCTATGCCGCCGCGCTCATTCAACCATTGTGTGTAAACAATTTTGCCCGGCGCCACGTCCACATTGGCGCAGGAGATGTGGTTCAAAACGGCGCATGCGTCTTTGCCTTGCACATCGTATTTGGCGAAGGACGATTGATCAAAGAACACTACATCATTCTTCAGGGCGTCGGCCTCAGCTTGCGTGGCGGGAAACCAGTTTTGACGACCATAAGAATATTCATACTCGCGCTTCATCCCCGGCAGCGCATACCAATTCGGCCGTTCCCAGCCATTGACCTCGCCATACACCGCGCCCAACGTGTCAGTATACGGATGAAACGGCGAACGCCGCACGCCCCGCGCGGTCTCGACCTGACGGTATGGCCAGTGCATGGCGTAGAGCAGGCCAAGCGTTTCGGACACCCTGTCCCTCACATAGGTCTTGTTGGATTGGAAAGGGTGAATGCGGCGAATGTCCATGCCGTTCACATCCATCGGCGGATGGCCGTTCTTGATCCATTGCGATAGCACGAGGCCCGCACCGCCAGAAGATTGGATGCCGATGGAATTGAAGCCTGTTGCCACATAGAGGTTCTTCAATTCAGGCGCTTCGCCGAGATAATAGCGATTGTCTGGTGTGAAGCTTTCGGGGCCGTTGAAGAAGAGTTGGATGCCCGCCGTTTCCAACAGCGGCACACGCGAAATCGCGTTGGCAAGAATGGGCTCAAAGTGATCCATGTCTTCCGGCAGGGTCACGAAAGCGTGCTCGTCGTCGATCCCGCCACCGCCCCCATTTGCAGGCCATGGTTTGGCCACGGGCTCAAAGGCCCCCACCATAAGCTTGCCGGCATCTTCCTTGTAATAGGCGCACTCATCGGGCACACGCACGACCGGCATGTTGCGGGGCAGGGCAGCGATTGGTTCTGAGACAATGTAGAAATGTTCGCAAGCATGGAGTGGGATATTCACCCCAATGCTGCGGCCAAGTTCGCGGCTCCACATACCAGCCGCCACAACGATCTTGTCGGCCATGATGGTGCCGTCTGTGGTCTCAACACCAACGGCCTTGCCATCTTTGGCAAGCACACGCGTCACCTTGCTGTTTTCAAACACTTTCGCTCCGCGTGAACGGGCACCTGTGGCCAGTGCCTGCGTCACATCGATGGGATTCACTTGCCCGTCCTTGGGCAGGAACACGCCACCTTTGACGCCATCCAGATTGTAGTGAGGGATTCGTTCCTTGATCTCTCCCAGTGAAATCACATCGACCGCCAAGCCAAAATTCTTGGCCATTGAAGCACCACGCAACAACTCTTCATAGCGGCCATCAGTGAGCGCCAATGAGATGGAACCATTCTGTTTGAAGCCCGTGGCTTGGCCGGTTTCCTTTTCCAGCCCCTCAAACAGGCTTGTCGTGTATTTTGCCAACTCAGTGAGATTGCGAGAAGCTCGGAGCTGCCCTACCAGTCCAGCGGCGTGCCACGTGGTGCCCGAAGTGAGTTGCTTGCGTTCCAACACCACAACATTGGTGATGCCAATTTTGGTGAGGTGATAGGCAATAGAGCAGCCGACGATTCCGCCTCCAATGATTACAACATCGGCACGCGGCGGCAGGGGATTCGGCATGATGGCTCCATTCTTTCTGAACCTGCTTAGCAGCCTCCATACCACCCGCGAAGCGCCAGCAAATCTGACGCCTATGTGCCAGAATTCACCGTCTATCAAATCTGCGCCAAAAGGACTATGGTGCCCGCTGCTGGGGGCAGAGCATGGAGGACACCATGGAAGCCTACAACGTTGTACGGTTCAAGGTTAAGCCGGGCCAGGAAGCCAAATTCATTGAAATGCACAAGAACTTTCCGAAACGCCCGGGAATGAAAGGCGGTGCGCTGGTCAAAACCGGTGACCGGACCTATTGTTTTATCGGGAATTGGGAGAGTTTTGACAAGATTGCCGCCGCAAGGCCCGAGATGATTTCGCTGCTTGATAGCTTCCGCGGGATGCTGGAAGACTTGGGCGGTGGGCTTGGTGTGACCGACCCGGTCTCGGGCTCTGTTGTCGTAGAGATTTGATCGTTCGCGGTTGAGCCGTCAATTTCCTTTGCGGCACCAAATGTGCTTCGCTATGCTGCCATTTCAATGAATGACAGGACCGTACGCATGTATAAAGGTGACCTTCCACCCACTGAAGCCCATCAACGTCTCAAGGCCAACCCCGCTGCTGTGCTCATCGATGTGCGCACCCAGCCGGAATGGACTTTTGTGGGCGTGCCATTGGTGGATCGTTTGGTGCGCCTTTCATGGCAGGTTTACCCGACGATGGATGTGAACGCCCGTTTTGCCGACGAAGTGGCCGCGATGGGCTTGCCAAAAGATGCCGAGATTTTTTGCATCTGTCGTTCGGGTGCCAGGTCGGCTTCCGCCGCCACGGCGTTGACGCAGGCTGGTTTCACTAACTGCTGGAACGTGGCGCAAGGCTTTGAGGGTGACAAGGATGCCAGCGGCCACCGCGCCCTGACCAATGGCTGGAAGGCCTCCGGGCTTCCTTGGGTTCAAAGCTGATCGGATCAAATATGGGCAAGTATACCAAGAGGCAGAACCCCACGGGCTGGGGCGACCAAACCAAGCTGATCCGTGGCGGGCTGACACGTTCTGAACACGGCGAAACCGCCGAAGCGTTGTATCTCACCTCGGGCTATGTCTATGACGATCCGGAAACGGCTGAACGCCGCTTCTCCGGCGAGGAAGAGGGCTATGTCTATGGCCGTTACGGCAACCCCACGGTTTCCATGCTGGAAGAACGCTTCCGCCTGCTGGAAGGGGCGGAATCTGCCTATGCCGTCGCATCTGGCATGGCCGCCGCATGGGGGGCGCTGGCCTGCCAGTTGAAGGCGGGAGACCATGTCGTGGCTTCCAAATCTCTCTTCGGCTCCAACTATCAAATCATCACCACAATCCTGCCGCGCTTTGGCATCTCCCATACTTTGGTCGATGGGAACGATCCTGCCGCATGGAAAGCAGCGATGCGGAAGGAAACCAAGATCGCCTTCTTTGAAACGCCTTCGAACCCATTGCTAGAAGTTCTCGATATCGCCATGATTTGCGACATCGCGCATGAGGCCGGGGCCAAGGTAATTGTGGACAATGTTTTCGCCACTCCAATCCTGCAGAAGCCCATGGAACTCGGTGTCGACATCGTGTTCTATTCCAACACCAAGCACACCGATGGGCAGGGCCGGGTTTTCGGCGGCATGGTGCTTTCCACCGCCAAATTCAAGGAAGACTTGCTGAAGCCCTTCTTGCGCCACACCGGGCCAACACTTTCACCCTTTAATGCCTGGGTTCTCCTCAAAGGCATGGAGACGATGAAGCTGCGCGTTGAAGCTTCGTGTCACACGGCAGCACTGCTTGCCGAAACACTGGCTGGCATTTCTTCGATTGAACGGGTCTATTACCCGCATCATGATAGCCATGCGCAAGTGAAACTAGCGCGCAGGCAGATGAAGCTGGGCGGCACAATGGTCAGCTTTGATGTGAAGGGCGGCAAGGCAGAAGCCTTCGATGTTTTGCGCCGTTTGAAAATCGTCGACATCTCCAACAATCTCGGCGATTCAAAATCTTTGATCACACATCCCGCAACCACCACCCACAAGAATATTGGCCCGGAAGCCCGTGCCATGATGGGGATCAAGGACGGAAATTTGCGCCTCTCTGTGGGGTTGGAGGATGCAGCCGATCTGATTGGTGATTTGAAACAAGCACTGGCGGTGAACAGCTAAGTCAAGTTTCCGTCAGCGGTTCAATCTTGCGCAGGCCAAAGCGCGAATGGGCCCAGGCGCGTTCATGAAAATAAAACAACACGATCTTAGTGATGATTTCGAAGGTGGCAATCGACCCCGCAATCTTGAACGATCCGGTGAACCACCAGCCCCAGAAGGCCGTGTCAAGCGATCCCACAACACGCCAACTCACAGCTTTAACAAATGAACGGCGCGGGTTTGAATTTGCCTTGGCGGCAATCAGGTCAATCATCTAGTTCTCCTATGTTCAGGCGGCAACGCCGCGTTGATCGTTACGGATGATTTTGCCGTTCGCCGTAAAGTGAATGCCGCATTCCGTTTTCTCTTGTCCCATCCATCGCCCCTCCCGTGGGTTGTCGACGGTGCCACCCTTTGATGTGCAACTGACGGGCACACAGCCGATGGAAAGATAGCCCTCCAAACGCAAAGGATGTGACGGAAGGTGATGATGCACCATATAGTTGCGTAAATCCAGCCCTGAGAAGGCGGCCAGAGGCTCAATCTTGATCCTCTTGTCATCAAAGCCGATGTGCTGCAAATCGGAACGCGCGGCCCCGTGAAAGCGTTTGCGGCCGGAAATCATCACGTCAAAGCTTTGGAAGGCTTTTTCCATCGGCAGTGTCTTGCGGATGTTGCAGCAGGCGTCGGAATTGGAAAGATGCAGAGTGCCTGCCGGGTCTTGCTCTTCAATGTCGGCCACATTGGGTTGGACCACGCGGACATCACGGAGGCCCAGTTCGCGCACCAGCTTGTCGCGATAGGCGAGTGTTTGCGGAAACAGTTTCAGCGTGTCCAGAAAGATCACGGGAATGTTGCGGTCGACTTCCGACAACATGTGCAATAGCACGGATGATTCCGCGCCAAAGGATGACAGCAAAGCCACGCGGCCCTTGAAATCACGCGCGAAGGCGGCAATCAGCCCGCGTCCTTCAAGCCCGGCATAGGCTTCGAGAACTTCATTCTTATTAACCGGCATGAGGCTGTTCTTCCCATGGGGCAAAACCCTGATGGCGCGAAGACCAGACTTCGGTCTCATTGGCGGCGCGGAACAGCCCGCGTTGATAGGCCAGCGACATTTGCGTGGCTGCGGCCTGCCAGGCTTGCAGCGGGAAACGTTCCGTCACTACGAAGGTGTCAAACCCAACCTGCCGCAAATATTGCAACTGATCCGGCAGGATATTGCCTTCGGCACGCAACTCGCCGCGATAGCCGTCGAGGCGCAATTGGCGGCCGAGTGAATAGCTGCGGCCATCGGCGAAGGACGGAAAGGGCAAAGCCACCAAAGCCATTTGCGATATATAGGGTGCCAGGGTTTCGACCTTGTCGGTATTGGCAAGGCGCACGCCAAGCAGCCCGGTGAAGCGTGCCAAGGCATCCCAATCACTGATGAGGCGCGCCAGAGACAGGATGAGCTTGCCACCTTCAGGCAGAGTTGCATCATCGGCCAGCGTTGACCAATCATCATTCACGAAAGCATTGTTCTTAAGCAGCGGCATAGAGCGCCTCCTTGAAGGGCTTCGGCCCCAAGCGACGATAGGTGGCAAGAAACTCCTCGCCCGCATCGCGCAGTTTCACGTAGGTGTTGAGAATGGTTTCGATCGCATCGGGCACTTCATGGGCTGCAAAACCCGGCCCCAAGATGGTGCCAATCGAAGCGTTTTCGGAAGACGATCCGCCAAGCGTGATCTGGTAAAATTCTTCGCCCTTCTTGTCGAGGCCGAGAATGCCGATGTGGCCGACATGGTGATGGCCGCAGGCATTGATGCAGCCGGAGATATTGATCTTCAGCGGACCATAGTTTTCCTGCACCTTCACATCCGCAAACTTGCGGCTGATCGCTTGGGCCACGGGGATCGAGCGGGCTGTTGCCAGCGCACAATAATCAAGGCCGGGGCAGGCGATGATATCACCCGCCAGGCCATAATTCGCCGCAGCCAAGTCCGCTTTCAAGAGGGTTTCCCAAATGGCAAAGACATCATCCAGCTTCACATGCGGCAAGACAATATTCTGGGCATGTGAGACGCGCAGTTCATCAAAGGAATAGCGCTCGGCCAAATCCGCCATCAGGCGCATCTGTTCGCCTGTAGCGTCGCCCGGAATACCGCCTTCGGGTTTCAGGGAGATGTTGACAATGGTATAGCCATCCTGCTGGTGGGCAGCGAGGTTGTTGCGGGCCCAACGCGCGAAATCAGCACTGCCCCGCTTGGCTTCTTCGAAGCGCGGCACAAAGCGCGAAAGCTTCTCGAACTTCGGGGGTGCGAAATATTTGGCGATGCGGGCGAGTTCTTCCACTTCAACCTGCGTCTGCTGGGCGGGGTGCTTGGCATATTCGGCCTCCACCTCAGCTTTGAATTTCTCGGCGCCAATTTCATGGACGAGAATCTTGATGCGTGCCTTGTATTTGTTGTCGCGGCGACCGAAGAGATTATAGACGCGCATAATGGCTTCGAGATAGCCAATGAGTTCTTTCTCGGGCAGAAAGTCGCGCACGGTGACGGCGATCATAGGCGTGCGGCCTTGGCCACCACCCACCATGACTTCCCAACCAATTTCACCGCTCGCGTTCTTCTGCAAGCGCAGGCCGATGTCATGGACCTTAACGGCAGCGCGGTCATGTGGCGCGCCGGTGATGGCGAATTTAAACTTGCGTGGCAGATAGGAGAATTCTGGATGCAGCGACGACCATTGCCGCACCAACTCGCCCACGGGCCGCGGATCGGCGATCTCGTCTGCGGCAGCGCCTGCCCAATGATCCGTCGTCACATTGCGGATGCAATTGCCTGAAGTTTGAATGGCATGCATTTCAACTTCCGCCAGATCCTGCAGAATGTCGGCGGTGTCTTCGAGCTTGATCCAGTTGTATTGAATGTTTTGGCGTGTGGTGAAATGCCCATAGCCCTTGTCATACTTGTCGGCAATCATGCCGAGCTGGCGCATCTGTTTGCCAGACAGTGTGCCGTAGGGAATGGCCACACGCAGCATATAGGCGTGGAGTTGGAGATAGAGGCCGTTCATCAGCCGCAGCGGGCGGAACTCATCCTCAGTCAATTCACCTGACAGGCGGCGGTTGGCCTGGTCACGAAACTGCGCGGTGCGCTCGCTCACAAACTTTGCATCAAATTCATCATAGCGATACATTTTAACCCTCCACCGCCTGGAATGCGCCAGCCGTGCCTTCGGCCTGTTTGCCCAAATCGACCCGCACCGTTGGCCCCAAGGTGCGGATGCGCTCACGGATGTGATCAGCGCGAATCTTTCCTTCAACGCGGGTTGCATCGAAGAGATAGGGGCCGGTCACCAAGGTTGATTTCACATCATCTGCGGCGCGGGTTTCCAACGCGGCAGCGGCCTGCGGCTCCAGTGCCAAAACCGCGTCGTCGATCTTTTCGCTCCACGCGCCGGAGCGGGTGAGGAAGACAACATCGCCATCGCGCAAGCGATTGGCGGTCATCACTTGGCCTTTTTCAGGATTACTCATGAGGCTGCTTTCAAAATGGCATCGCGGATATCTTCGCGGATCGGGAAGGCTTGGGGTGCACTGAAGGCTGTTGCATGGTGCAGCACTTCAACTGCACCCACGGCGCTGTTTGGCTGCGATTGGCCAATGTGAACGACGTTCAGGCCTTGTGATGTGAAATTGCTCAACTCGACCTTGCTCGCAGCAGGAACACGCACCGCATCGCGCCTAGCCATTTCCAACAGGGCAGGGCTGACACCTGATTCAAATGAAATCACATCTGCTTCCATCAGGCGGCGATGGGCTTTGAGTGTCAGGAGCTCGATGTCCTGTGGCGGCACGATGAGCGTGATGCGGCCAACCGCGGCATGGGCATGGTTGAACACTGCATCGCCCAAAGCCAATTCATAGGCCACTTCGTCATTATCCTTGCGGGCTTCGGCCACGCTGCCAAAGAAGAAATCTGCCCAAAAGGCGCGGCGCTTGTTGCCAGCGGCAATCTTCTCGGCCACCAGCTGACGCAAGCCAGCGGCGCGGCGTGCCACTGCGCCAAGGTTCAAAGGCAGAAGGCCGTCTATCTTGGCCCTGAGGTTCTGTGCCAGGACAGGGGCGGCTCCTTCAGTGCCAATCGCCACCACCACGGGATCGCGATCGACGATGGACGGCACGATGAAGTTTGAAATCTCGGCTTCATCGACGGCATTGACTAAAATGCCCCGCGCTTGCGCCGCAGCCGAAACAGTTTCATTGAGCGCGGCCTCGGCTGAGAACACAAGTGCTGCGCCCTCTAACAATTCAGGGGCAAAGGTCTTGGCGACCCAGTCCACGCGCGGGTTGCTTGCGAGTTCGGTGTGAAGTTCTGCCGCAACCACCTGGATGCGGGCCGGCGTCTTTAAAATCAGGCGTATTTTGCGCAAGGCTTCCTCGCCGCCGCCGACCACAACAACGGTCTTGCCAGCCAAGTCATAAAACACCGGAAAATAGCGCATTTTGATCTCCGTTCGTTTATTCGCCCGGTGTTTCCTTCACCAAATTACCGATTTCCCTAGGAAAATTGGTTCTTATTGAGTACTCTAAGACCAGACGAACAATTCGTTCTATATAAAGAACACTCGTTCTAAGTGAAGGACAGACCAATGTCAAGCCGCCGTGGGCCCAAGGCTCCGATCTCTACATCACAGGAAACCGGGGCCGAACTCGGCAAGACCATTCAACGCCTGCGCAAGGCCTATAATCTGTCTTTGGGCGAGTTGTCGGAACAGTCGGGTGTTGCCAAGTCGATCATCTCGCAAATTGAGCGCAATGAAACCAACCCGACTCTTTCCACTGTTGTTCGCCTATCGCAGGCCCTCGACACCACGATTGACGAGGTTTTGCGCGGGGAACAGACCTCCTTGTTTCTGGAACATCAGTCGAAATCAGCCATTCCCATGTTGGAAAGCCAAGACGGGTTGTGCAAGCTTGCCATTGCTGGCCCGCTCAATCTGGTGGACGTATTTCAATGGTATGACTTTCATGCCAAGCCCACAGGCGTACTCGAATCCTCGCCACATCCGCCGGGAACAATTGAGCATCTCTACATTGTCTCGGGGGAGTTGGAAGTAACGACAGGTGGCGAGTCAAAGCATGGCAAACCGGGTGAGGCCCTGCGCTACCGCGCTGACGTTCCACACAGCATTCGTAATATAGGCGCAACGCCTGCTCACGCGGTCATGGTTCTCAGCTTGAAGCAATTTGGCGCCCAGCAATGAAAATGCCAGAAGATTTCAAACCTCTGTTTGATGACATCGGCATGGACCTTGCCTGGCCACTCCATCACCCTGAAGAACTTCCCGATGGCGGGAAGTTGTTCCGTGATGTGACCTATGCTGCCCCGTGGGGCTATCGCCCGTTGATGCTGGATTTGCGCCTGCCGAAAGGTGAAGGGTCGTTTCCTACAATTGTTTTTATTCACGGCGGCGCTTGGGCAGCCGGCCATCCGACCATCACCAACCCGGTCTACCGCAAAATGGATTTCTTCAATCGCTTTGCTGCCGAGGGTTTTGCGGTGGCGCGGGTGGGATACCGCTTCTCCGCCGAAGCGAAATTTCCGACGCAACTCCATGATTGCAAGTCGGCCATCCGTTTCTTGCGACAGCATTCAAAACTGTTGCACATTGATGCTAAGTGTTTTGCTGCCATGGGTGATAGCGCTGGTGGGCATCTGGCAACGCTTGTTGGCCTGACGGGCGAAAACAAGGATCTCGAAGGCAGGGTTGGCATTGAAGAAGGTTCGAGTGCGGTTTCCTCAGTCATCAACTGGTTTGGGCCCACGCGCCTTCTCACCATGGATGAAGAAAAGCGTGCGCTTGAAAGCTGGGGCTCCCCGGATCAGCCCGACTCGCCGGAATCTCTCCTGATTGGCGGCCCGTTGCAAGAAAACAAGGAACTGGCGACAGCCGCTTCACCCATCACCTATGTGCACAGGGGCGCACCGCCAATGCTTCTGCAATATGGCGATGCAGACAGGCTGGTGCCTTTCGCCCAGGGGCAAGCGCTTTATGATGCGCTCAAGGCTGTGGGCTGCGATGTCACCCTGCAAAGCATCAAAGGCGCCGATCATTGTTTCTGGGGCGTGGATGCTTCACCAATTGTTGATGACGACATCGCCTTTTTGAAGAAGACTTTGGCCAAGCCTGTCTGATAAAGTCTTGCCATGCGCAATTTTCTGGCAGTCGCACTTCTTTGGCTTTCGGGCGGCGTGGCTTTGGCCTTGCCGCAAAGCGTTTCACTTGCCATTGATACGATGACCTGTGGGCCGGACCCGCATAACATCAAGGCCGCGCTACAAGCCCTCCCCGGTGTCACAGATGTTTCGATCTCACTGGAAACCAAGACGGCGGTTGTGAACTTCGATAACGAAAAGTCTACGCCCGATGCCATGCTCAGGGCCATTGCGGCGGCTGGCTATGCAGCACGAAGCCAAGCGCCTAAACCCTAGTTCATGATCAAGCTGCACGAGAGCTGGCGCGCGCCGCTTCAGCCGGAATTTGACGGGCCCAATATGCAGGCCTTGCGCGCCTTTCTCGTGGCGGAACGCGAGGCAGGCAAGACCATCTATCCCAAGGGCAACGAATGGTTCGCCGCACTGGATTTGACACCATTGGACAAAGTGCACGTCGTCATCCTAGGGCAGGACCCTTACCACGGCGAAGGCCAAGCCCACGGCTTGTGTTTCTCGGTGCGGCACGGCGTTCGGCCACCGCCATCGCTGGTCAATATCTACAAGGAAATGCAAAGTGATCTTGGCGTGGTGCCTCCCGCCCACGGAAATTTACAAGCTTGGGCCGAGCAAGGGGTACTCTTGCTCAATGCGGTTTTGACGGTTGAGGCAGGCCGGGCCGCCGCCCACCAAGGGAAAGGCTGGGAACAATTCACTGATGCCATCATCCGCCTGCTCGCTGCGCAAGCCCGCCCGTTGGTCTTCATCCTGTGGGGAAACTATGCCCAGAAGAAAGCCGCCTTTGTGGACCGGAGCCGCCATCTGGTTTTGACTTCGGCCCACCCTTCGCCACTTTCGGCCCACAATGGCTTTTTTGGCTCCAGACCGTTCTCAAAGGCCAACGCATTTCTGAAAGACCACGGCGAGGCTGAAATTGACTGGCGGTTGAAATAGTTGCGATTCATCATGCTGGTGAAATAGCAATTGGCAATGCCGCAAGCCCCGCCTAAAACCCCGCCATGTCCATTTCACGGTTGATCATTGTGGCCTTCGCCTGCTGCTTGGCCTGTCTCCAGGCCGAGGCCCAGACCTTGCCGCCCTTCGACACGGCGGCCAAAGAAGCCATCCTCATCGACGCCAAATCCGGCAATGTATTTTTTGAGAAGGATGCGGACACCGCTGTTCCGCCCGCCTCGATGAGCAAGCTGATGACGCAAGCCATCATCTTCGACATGTTGAAAAAAGGCGAGTTGAAACTCGATCAGGAAATGATCATCAGCCAGGATGCCTGGAAACGGGGCGGACAGGGGGCCGGTGGCTCCACTATGTATGCCGAAGTGAACAGCCACATCTCTGTCGACAATTTGCTCCACGGTGCCATCATCCAATCCGCCAATGATGCCTGTATTGCCATGGCTGAAAACATCGCGGGCAGCGAGCCAGCATTTGCCCAGCGCATGATGGGCAAGGCCAAGGATTTGGGCCTCACCAATTCATCTTTCGCCAATGCCACGGGCCTGCCAGACCCCGGACAGAAGATGAGTGTGCGTGATCTTGCAACATTGGCCCGCTACATCATTCTCAATCACCCGGACTATTACAAAATCTACGGCACGCCGGATTTCACTTGGAACAAGATCAAGCAGGAGAACCGCAACCCGTTGCTGAAGGACTATCCCGGTGCTGACGGCATGAAGACGGGTTACACCAAAGAGGCGGGCTATGGCCTTGTTGGTTCTGCGGTGCGCGATGGCCGCCGCCTGATCATGGTGGTCGCCGGGCTTGACAGTTTGGACAAGCGCAAGATTGAGGCACAAAAGTTGCTCGACTATGGTTTCAACCAATTCAAATCGATCAATGTCTATGAGGCAGGTGAGACGGTCAGCCGCGTGCGCGTCTGGGGCGGGCAGCAGCGCTGGGTGAACCTGGTGGTCCCCAACGCATTCAAAGTTTCGCTGGCACCCTTCGAGCAGGAAAGGGCGGATATGAAGTTGAGTTTCACGGGCCCGTTGATTGCGCCCTTGAAGGCTGGTGCGCCGATCGGCACGTTGAAGGTGATGGTGGACGGCAAGCCAGTGGCTGACGCGCCCCTCCAAGTGGGCGCAGACGTTCCTGAAACCAATTCGATGTGGCACAAGGCGGCAGACAGCGCCCTGATCATGTTGTTCGGTGGCTGATGTTCATCACCTTTGAGGGCGGCGAAGGCACGGGCAAATCCACGCAGGTCAAAATGCTGGCCATGCGCCTGACGGGCGAAGGGGTCGACGTGCTGGCCACCCGCGAACCCGGTGGAACGCCAGAAGCGGAATCCGTTCGCAGTCTGCTCGTCTCTGGTGACGTCACTCGCTGGTCCCCCGAGGCAGAAGCGCTGTTGAACTATGCAGCGCGAGACAGCCATTTGCGTGGGTTGATCCGGCCAGCCTTGGCTGAAGGAAAAACAGTGCTTTGCGACAGGTTCATGGATTCCACACGTGCCTATCAGGGGTATGCGGGCAACTGCGCTTTTCATCTGATCGATGAATTGGAGCGTTCCATTATCGGTGAGACCAAACCCAATCTCACGCTGATTTTTGACCTCGACCCCGCGGCCGGCCTTGCCCGGGCTCATTCGCGGGGCGACGGTTCTGAAGACCGCTATGAACGCAAAGGCCTCGACTTTCATCACCGCTTGCGCACTGGCTTTCTCTCCATCGCAAAAGCGGAACCCAAGCGTTGCAGGCTGATCGATGCATCGCGCAGCATCGAAGAGGTGTCGGATCAAATCTGGCAGAGCCTCCGTGGCTGAGGAATCCGAAGACCCGCGCGAAGTTCCGTGGCATCCGCGCCATGCTGCGGCAGTGATTGGACAAGCTCACGCCCAAGAGCATTTCCTCAAGGCCTTCAGGTCAGGCAAGCCGCATCATGCCTGGTTGCTGCATGGCCCCAAAGGCATCGGCAAAGCGACGCTGGCCTATCAGCTAGCGGGCAAGGTGTTGGGGGATAGCGCTCAGAGCCGTCGCTGGATCGAGGCCAAGGCCCATCCGGATCTGTTTGTGCTGGAACGCCAGCTCAATGACAGCAAGCCCCGCAAGCTTAAATCGGAAATCTCCGTTGAGGACGCCCGTGGCCTGTCGGCCTTCTTCTCGCATACGGCTTCAGGCAGCTGGCGGGTGGCAATCATTGATGCAGCCGACGACCTCAATTCAGAATCGGCCAATGCCATTCTCAAACTGGTTGAAGAACCCCCACCTAAGTCTTTGATATTCCTGGTTTCTCACCAGCCTGGCAGGTTGCTGCGCACGGTCAAATCCCGCTGTCTGCGGCTGGGCCGTGGGCCGCTGTCGGAGAGTGATGTTTTGAACATTATCAATGCTTTGCCGCTGGAAACCAAACCAGATGATGAGCAATTATTGCGCGCCGTGGGCCAGTCGCAAGGCAGCCCTGGCCAAGCACTTACGCTCCTCACTTCTGTGGGGGCCAAGGCCTTTGCCCAATTTGCCAAACTCACGCGGCCCAGACCTTCGGACTTGATCGCCATTTCAGGCCAGTTGGGGGGCAGGGGTGTCGGCCCAGATGAGTTCATGATCTTCACCCATTTGCTGCTCGATTGGATGTCGCAAACTGCCAAGACAATGAACAATGCCAGGTTGGCGGAAGCGCACCAGACCGTCAGCGAGAATGCCCGCATTGCGCAAGGTTTTAATCTCGACCGCAAGCAGGCCGCCATGGCGCAGCTCAAACTTGTCAACGAAGCCTTGAAGGCGTCGTGATTCCGGGGCATTAGCTGGCCCCATGACCAGCAAAGAAACCTATCTCATCTCCACCGCCATTCCCTATGCCAATGGCGCGCCGCACATCGGCCATGCCTATGAACGGATTGCCACGGACGTGATGGCTCGCTTCAAGCGGCTGGATGGCGCGGATGTCTTGTTCATCACCGGCATGGACGAACATGGCCAGAAAATGCAGCAGACGGCAGCGCGCGAAGGCATCACGCCCTTGCAACTGGCAGACCGCACAGCCGCCCTGTTTGAACAGATGGGCGAAGATTTGAACGCCAAGGCCGACGACATTGTACGCACCACGCAGGCTCGCCACCGTGATGCCGTCCAGGAAATCTGGCGGCGCATGGAAGCCAACGGCGATATCTATCTGGCGAAATATGCCGGCTGGTATTCGGTGCGTGATGAGGCCTATTACGATGAGGATGAAACGGAAGTGCGCGACGGCAAACGCTTTTCGTTGAAGACTTCGACGCTGGTCGAATGGGTGGAAGAAGAAAGCTATTTCTTCAAGCTCTCGGCCTATGGTGAATGCCTGCTCAAGCACTATGACAGCAATCCGGATTTCATTGTTCCCGAACACTATCGCAATGAGATCACCTCATTTGTGAAGCGGGGCCTCAAAGACCTTTCGATCAGCCGCACCACATTCAATTGGGGCGTGCCTGTGCCGGATAATCCCAAGCATGTAATGTATGTCTGGGTGGATGCGCTGACCAATTATATCACGGCAACGGGTTTTCCCGATGCGAAAAGCTCGCGCGCACATTATTGGCCGGCTTCGGCTCATGTGATTGGCAAAGACATTACCCGCTTTCATGCCATCTATTGGCCTGCCTTCCTGATGTCAGCGAAGCTCCCATTGCCCAAGCAGATTGTCGTGCACGGATTCTTGTTCAACAAGGGCGAGAAAATGTCAAAATCCACCGGCAACGTGCTGGGCCACAAGGATTTGGTAGATCGCTATGGCGTGGATCAGGTGCGCTATTTCTTCATGCGCGAGGTGCCTTATGGCAATGACGGCAGTTTCACCCATGAAACCATCATGGGCCGGATGAACGCCGATCTCGCCAATGATCTCGGCAATCTGGCGCAGCGTTCACTATCTATGATCAACAAGAATTGCAACGCTGCTGTGCCCGCCTGTGGCCCATTGTCAGAGAATGACAAGGCGATGTTGGCCATGGCCGAATCCATGCTCACGGAAGTGCGCGCGCAACATGCGGCCTATGCCATCTCGAAGGCGATGGATGTCATCTGGAAAGTGGTGGCGGAGGCTAATCGCTATTTCGCAGGCGAAGCCCCCTGGGGCCTGAAGAAGACTGATCCGGCCAAGATGGAAACGGTACTGTACGTGACCGCCGAAGTGCTGCGCCTCATCGGGCTGCTGGTGCAACCCTATGTGCCTGCCTCCGCAGCAAAGCTGCTTGATGCTTTGGCGATCCCGGAGGGTGGGCGCAGCTTTGCCGCCTTTGACCGCAAACTCGCATCAGGTACTGCATTGCCGGTGCCAATGCCCATCTTCCCGCGCTATGTGGAGGAGGAGGCCAAAGCCCCATGAGCCTGATTGTTGATAGCCATTGTCATTTGGACTACGACGGCTTGTCAGACCAGCTTCCGGGCGTGTTGGCGCGTGCCGAGGAGCAGGGTGTGGGGCTGATGCTTTCGATCAGCAGCAGGGTGAAGAACTTCACGCGCCTGCTCGCCTTGACTGAGGCACATGAGAATGTGTTTTGTACCGTCGGCACTCATCCCCACAATGCGCACGAAGAGCTGGATGTGACGGTTGCTGATCTCGTGCGTCTCAGTAATCATTCCAAGGTGGTTGGCCTTGGCGAGGCGGGGTTGGATTATCACTATGATCTCAGCCCACGCGCGGCGCAGATGCAGGGTTTCAAGAACCACATTGCTGCTGCGCGCGAAACTGGCTTGCCGCTGGTGATTCACACACGCATGGCGGAGGAAGATACAGCCCGCGTGCTGGAGGATGAAATGGCCAGGGGCCCATTCAAGGCAGTGCTCCATTGCTTCACTTCGCAGCAGTGGCTGGCCGAGAAAGGGGTTGAGTTGGGGCTCACCGTTTCCTTCTCTGGCATTCTCACTTACAAGAATGCTGAAGACATTCGCGCCACTGCCAAGGCCTTGCCGGTAGACCGTATTCTCGTCGAAACCGATGCGCCCTTTTTGGCCCCCGTGCCCTTTCGCGGCAAGGACAATGAGCCCAGCTATGTTGTGAAAACGTTGGAGCAACTTGCAGCGGTGCGCGGATTATCACGCGATGAGATGGCCTTTCTTACCAGTGCCAATTTCTTCCGACTGTTTGACAAGGTGCCCATGCCTCAGGCCTTCCGGGTGGCAGCGTGAGTCTGCGCCTCACCATATTGGGCTGTGGCTCATCGGCGGGTGTTCCGCGCGTGGGTGGTGATTGGGGGGCTTGTGACCCCACCAATCCCAAGAACCGGAGGTTACGCTGTTCGGTACTGGCGACGCGTCAAACGGCCTTCGGCACGACACGAGTG
>JAYUEP010000067.1:0-6374 GCA_043739165.1 Hyphomicrobiales bacterium | reverse complement strand
AATTTTTCCGTCTATTCCATTAATTCGACTTGTCAATTCAAGAGACATTTTTGGCGATGTGCCAAGCAAGCTAGATAACAGAACGTCAATCAGGATTTCGGCTTCATTGTATGTTATGGCAACCAATCCAATTCCTATGAGTTGTTTCTCAGTCAAGTCTATGCGAATGATGCCAGTCCGTTTCGCGGTTTGATTGGTAGAGATTCTTTTCATAGTGACCCCAAAAACAGAGAAAAGTCAGTTGAGACGAAGCGAGATGCGATTACGGTGGCAATACCTCTAACTCAGTAGCTATTCTTCCCAAGTTGCCGGTTGCCCCTCACCTATCCCATCCCCCTTCGCTAAAGCTACGGTGGACGGGCCCCTTTCCTCTCCCGCTGGCGCGGGCGAGGACGATTCGTCAGCCCTTCCTTCTCTTCGCCAATTCGGCGCGGAAGGGGCTGGCGGGGTAGGTGCCTAGCACTTTCATGTAAGACGTGAAGAAGGCCAGTTCTTCCAGTGCCAGTTGCAAGGGGCGCTCGGTAGGGTGGCCTTCCACGTCTGAATAGAATTGCGTGGCGTTGAATTGGCCTTCGATCTGATAGGATTCCAGCTTGGTCATGTTGATGCCATTGGTGGCAAAGCCGCCCATGGCTTTATACAGCGCGGCGGGAACGTTGCGCACGCGGAAGACAAAGCTGGTCATCACCGGGCCATTGTTCGGCTTGGCGTCCATGCGCTTTTTGGAGAGGATCACAAAGCGCGTGGTGTTGTGTTCCTCATCCTCGATATTGCGTGCGGCGATTTTCAGGCCATAAGTTTCAGCTGCCAATCTGGTGGCGATGGCGGCGCGGGTTTTATCGCCCGACTCGGCGAGTTCGCGCGCCGCACCTGCCGTGTCTGCGGCCACCACGGGCTTCAGCTTGTATTTCTTGATGGCCTTGCGGCACTGGCCCAGCGCATGGACATGGCTGTGCACTTCTTTCACATCGGCCAGCTTGGCACCGGGCACCAACAGCAGATGAAACTCTATGCGGAGGAAATGCTCGCCCACAATCCACAGGCCAGACTCTGGCATCAGGTGATGCACATCGGCCACGCGGCCTGCCGTGGTGTTTTCAATGGGGATCATGGCCAATGCGGCCTTGCCGGTTTTCACCGCCTGAAAGGCCTCCTCAAAGGTGGCGCAGGGCATGGGTTCATGATCGGGGTGGGTTTCAACACAGGCAATGTGGGAGTTGGCGCCGGGCTCTCCCTGATAGGCAATCTTGGGCTTTGGCATCATTCAGGCTTTCAACAGGCGGCGCAGCGCCTCCAACTCTGCGGGCGTATCGACACTTAGGGGCGTTGTGTCAACCTTGACGGCCGCAAGTTTCAGGCCATTGTCCAGCGCACGCTGCATCTCCGGCCCGCCTGCCCTTTCACCCGCCAAGACCGGGAAAGTGGCGAAGCTTTCCAAGGCGGCGCGGCGATAAGCATAAATGGCGATGTGTTCAAAGGCAGGTGAAGCACTTTCGCCTTCGCCCACAAGCGCAAAGCCCCGGACATAGGCCACCTCACGCTCGCCCTCCAAGGGGGCAAGCACGCGCAGGGTGCCGGGCTTCGGGCTTGGTGAGGGGAAGGCCAAGGTTGCCATGTCCACATCCTTGTTCATCAGGCCTGCGAGGCAGCGGCGCAGCGACAGGGGATCAATGGAACTCAGGTGGCTTGGCAGGCACATGACGAATTTGAATTTCTGTTGCGGATCGCGCATGGCCAGCACGGCGGCGACCTGATCTGTCTCGGCTTTGAGATGACTGGGGGCCACCATGGCCTCGCCTCCGGCTGAACGCACGGCCTCGGCAATGTTATTGTCGCCTGCGGCCACCAAGACATGGCCAATGTTGCTGGAAATGGCGCTGTGCCAGGCCCGGACGATCAATGGCTTGCCATTGACATCCAGCATCGGCCTTCCCGGCAGCACACTTCCCGCCATCCGGGCGGTCATCACAATGGCCGTATTCTCAAATTCGATCATGGGTTTGGAGGGCTGTCCTGAAGGCGGGGCGCGGCAAAATGGCGTGGTGCCTTATAGACGTTGAAGGCTTATCAAGAAACCATTAGTTTCCCGGCGCAACTGTAGAACAACAAGAGGCTTGCCTGTTTCATGGATAATTTTGAATGGAATAAGATCATCGGCGCGGTGCTGGGCACCGGGCTTTTGGTATTCGGCCTGAAGATTGTTGGCAGCTCGCTGTTCCACGGCGAGGCCCCAGAAAAGGCGGGCTTTGCGATTTCCACGGCAGAGGCTCAGACAGATGACGCTGGTGCGGCAGCAGCTGGACCTGCAGTTTCGCTGGGCACATTGCTGGCCAAGGCCGACAAGGCCAAGGGCGAAGCTTCGGCCAAGGCCTGCCAGGCCTGCCATGATTTCACCAAGGGCGGGCCCAACAAGGTTGGCCCCAATCTATATGACGTTGTCGGCCGCCCGATGGGCGGGGCTACGGGCTTTGCCTATTCCGATGGCTTCAAGGCCATGGGCAGCAAGAATTGGGACTACGACTCTTTGAGCACCTGGCTGAAGAAGCCTTCCGAATTTGTCAAAGGCACCAAGATGGCTTTTGCCGGTATCAGCAATGACGAGTCGCGCGCCAATGTGCTGGCCTATCTGGGCTCACTCTCGGACGCACCAAAGCCGTTTCCGGCGCCTTGAGATCAAATCAAAACGTGACGTTCACGCGTACCGTCATCCCGGCGGAGGCCGGGATTGGGCTTTGTCTTTGTTCAATTTTAGTGAGCCCGGCCCCGGCCTTCGCCGGGGTGACGGTTTGGTTGGGCTTATTGCCATTTGACCATTCGAGGCACTAGGCTGGCCCGAATCGAATTGAGGGCCAGATGATTGATCGCCGCCGCTTTCTGCTGCTTGCCGGGCTTGCACCTTTGGCCCGCGTTTCCCCGACTTTGGCCGAAGAGGCAAAATTCAAACACGCCATCTCGCTTTTTGATGACATCAAATATCCCGCGGGCTTCAAGCAGTTTGACTATGTCAATGCGGCGGCCCCCACCGGCGGCAAGATCAGGCTTCCGGCTTACGGCACTTTCGACAGCTTGAACCCCCATACAATCAATGGCGATCCATCGGCGGTTGGCATTCTGGACACGTTGATGGTGCGGTCATTGGATGAGCCTTCGACCATGTACGGGCTCATCGCCGAGGGGATTTCTTATCCTGATGACAAATCCAGCGTCACCTTCCGGTTGAACCCCGCAGCGCGGTTTCATGACGGCAAGCCGATCACCCCCGAAGATGTGATCTTCAGCCTTGAAACGCTCAAAGCCAATCTTGCCACACAGGCCGCCTATTACAAGAATGTCGAGAAGGTGGAGCAGACGGGCGAACATGACGTGACTTTCACGTTCAACCAGAAGAACAACCGCGAGCTGCCGAGCATTTTGGCCGAGCTTCCAGTGTTGCCGAAACATTGGTGGATGGCCACGGGCGCTGATGGCAAGAAGCGCGATACCGACACACCTTCGCTGGAAATTCCACTGGGTTCCGGCCCCTATAAATTCAAGGATGTGAAGCCGGGCGCCACCATTGTGTTGGAAGGGGTGGCGGATTATTGGGCCAAGGATTTGCCGGTCAATCTGGGCATCAATAATTTTGACGAGATGACCTATCTCTATTTTCAAAACCCGCAGGTGGCCTTTGAGGGGTTCAAGGGCGATCAATATGACTATCAATATGAGACGAGTTCGAAGCAATGGGCCACCGGCTATGATTTCCCGGCGGTGAAAGACGGCAGAGTTGTCAAAGACCTCATCAGCCTCAAACAAGTGCACGGCATGCAGGGTTATGTCTTGAATTTGCGCAAGGCCAAATTTCAGGATGTGCGGGTGCGGCGTGCCTTGAACCTGGCCTTTGATTTTGAATGGTCCAACGCCAATTTGTTCTTCGGACAATACAAACGCAGCAGGTCTTTCTTCAACAATTCGGAACTGGAAGCCACGGGCCTGCCTTCGCCGGAAGAATTGGCCTTGCTGAGCCCGCTCAAGGACAAGTTGCCGCCAGAGGTGTTCACCACCGAATATCAGAACCCCATCAATCCAGATGCAGGCGCAAGGCGCAAGAACCTGCGCGAGGCGGCCGGGCTTCTGGCCGATGCCGGGTGGAAGCCGGTGCAGGACGGGGGAAAATCGCTGCTCAAGAACGACAAGGGCGAAGCGTTCGCCCTCGAGTTCATCTTGGACAGCCCGCTGTTCGAACGCATCACTCTGCCTTACAAGGAACAGCTGGAACTGCTGGGCATAACCGTCAGTATACGGACGATTGATGATGCGCAGATGACCAAGCTGAAGGAAACATTCGACTACGACATCATTGTCCACAATTTCGCGCAATCGATGTCGCCCGGCAACGAGCAGCGCTTCTTCTGGGGCAGCAGCGAGGCCGACAAGCGCGGTTCGCAGAATTATGTCGGCATCAAGAACGAAGCGATAGATGCGCTGATTGAAAAGTTGATCTTTGTGAAAGACCGCAAAGAGCTGATTACCGCCTGTCGCGCCTTGGACCGCGCCCTCATCTGGAATACCTATATCATTCCGCAATGGTTTGGCGCAGCCGAGCGCGTGGCCTATTGGAACCGCTTTGGCAAGCCTGACAAGGCACCTGAATATAACCTGGGCATCCCCACCGTTTGGTGGTGGGATGAGGCGAAAGCAAAGAAGATTTCAGGCTAAATGGGCGCCTATATTCTCAAACGATTGCTGTTGATGATTCCCACTCTGTTGGGGGCGCTGTTGATCACCTTCATGGTGACGCAATTCGTGCCCGGCGGGCCGATTGAACAGCTGATTTCCAAATTGGAAAGAACCGACCAGACAGACGCCAAGCTGAATGGCGGCAATGAAAACATCGGCGCTTCTGATGCCAACTCAACCTATCGCGGCGCACGCGGCATTGACCCCGATGTGATCAAGAAGTGGGAAAAGCAGTTCGGCTTTGACAAGCCGGCACCGCAGCGCTTTGCCGAAATGGTGTGGAACTATGTGCGGTTTGATTTTGGCGACAGTTATTTCCAATCCAAACCTGTCGGCAAGTTGATCCTTGAGAAACTTCCGGTTTCGATTTCACTGGGGCTTTGGCTGCTTTTGATTTCCTATACGGTCTCCATTCCCATGGGCATTGCCAAGGCGGTGCGCGAAGGTTCACGCTTTGATATCTGGACATCGGCGGTTGTCAGCTTCGGTTATGCCATTCCCAATTTCATTTTCGCGATTCTGCTGATCGTGCTTTTTGCGGGGGGCAGTTATTGGAACTTCTTTCCCTTGCGCGGGTTGACGTCTGATAATTTCAGCAGTTTGAGTTGGGGCAGAAAAGTTCTGGATTATGCTTGGCATTTGGTGCTTCCGCTCACTGCCATGGGTGTTTCGGGCTTTGCCACCACAACTCTGCTGACCAAGAATTCCTTTCTCGATGAAATTCGCAAGCAATATGTGGTGACGGCGCGAGCCAAGGGCCTGAGCCAGAACAGGGTGCTTTATGGCCATGTGTTCCGCAATGCGATGTTGCTGATCATCTCCGGCTTTCCGGCAGCTTTCATTGGCGCGTTTTTCACGGGCTCACTATTGATTGAGCAGGTCTTCTCCCTCGATGGGCTAGGCTACCTCACCTATAAATCGGCGGTGAACCGCGATTATGCAGTGGTGTTTGCGGCACTTTGGGTGTTCACCTTGATGGGGCTGCTCGTCGCCCTTCTGTCTGATCTGATCTACACATGGATCGACCCCCGTATTGATTTTGAATCACGGGAAACCTGAAGGTGCGTCTCTCTCCCCTCAATCGACGGCGTTTGGCGCTGTTCAAGAAAAATGGCCGGGGCCGTTGGTCCTTCTGGATTTTTCTCATGCTGTTTGCGGTGTCTCTCTTCGCGCCGCTCATTGCCAATGACCGCCCGATGCTTGCCTCCTACAAGGGCGAGTTGTTGTTTCCTTTGCTCAAGGATTATCCCGAATCCAAATTCGGCGGCTTTCTGGCCAAGACGAATTTTCGCGACCCGGTGAATGTCGATGAGATCAATGCCAATGGCTGGATGCTCTGGCCCTTGGTGCATTATTCCTACAACACGGTGAATACCGAAATTCCATCGCCTGCGCCTTCCAAGCCTGCCTTTCTTTTGAACCGCGATGAAGCCTGTGTGAAATATCCGTTGAAGGAGCAAGACCCGGCTTGCGTGGGCGGCAACATGAATTGGCTGGGCACCGATGATCAGGGGCGCGATGTCATTGCGCGGCTGATCTATGGCTTCCGGATATCCGTGGCCTTCGGGCTGTTGCTGACGGCAATCTCATCGGTGATCGGCATCGCGGCTGGTGCTGTGCAGGGCTATTTTGGCGGCTGGATTGATTTGGTGATG
>JAYUEP010000066.1:0-6426 GCA_043739165.1 Hyphomicrobiales bacterium | reverse complement strand
AAAGATGTGGCGGTTTGCTTCTTCGGTGATGGTGCCAACAATGAAGGCGCCTTCCATGAGTCGCTCAACATGGCTGCCGTTTGGAACTTGCCAGTGATCTATGTCTGCGAAAACAATCAGTATGGCATGTCGGTTTCAACCGAGCGTTCAACGGCGGTCAAAGACATCGCCACCCGCGCCTCTGCCTACAATATGCCGGGCGTGATTGTGAATGGCAATTCCATCGCCGATGTCAGCGAAGCCATGATGGTGGCCACCGAGCGCGCCAGAAATGGCGGTGGCCCAAGCCTTATCGAATGCAAAACCTACCGTACACGTGGCCATTCACGTTCCGACCGCAATCGTTACCGCACCAAGGATGAAATTGAGGATTGGAAGACGCGCGACCCCATTCCGGCCTTTGAAGAAGAACTGGAGAAATTCGGGGTTTTGTCTGCTGACGAGATCAGCGTTGTGCGCGAAGAAGTAGAGAAGGAAGTGAACGATGGTTTCATTTTTGCCCAAGGTGGCACGAACCCCGTTCCCGAATCTGTGTTGCGTGATGTCTACACAGGTGCCGCATGAGCGGGCGTGAACTTTCCTATGCACAAGCCGTGCAAGAAGCCATGTCTCAAGCCATGGAAGCGGATCAGCGCGTCTTCATCATGGGCGAAGACATTGGCGTCTACGGCGGTGCCTTTGGTGTGACGGGCGACATGGTGCAGCGCTTCGGACCAGACCGCGTGCGCGATACGCCAATCTCGGAATTGGGCGGCGCTGGCGTTGCTGTCGGTGCAGCCATGGCGGGTGCTCGGCCCATTTATGAATTCCAGTTTTCGGACTTTGCCTCACTCGCGATGGAGCAGATCGTCAACCAGGCCGCCAAGATGCGCTATATGCTGGGGGGCAAGATTTCGGTGCCCATCGTGTTCCGTATGCCGTGTGGTTCAGGAACTGGCGCTGCGGCACAACATTCACAATCGCTCGAAGCCTGGTTCGCCCATATTCCGGGCTTGAAGGTAGTGGAACCATCAACGCCGGAAGATGCGAAGGGTTTGCTGTTGGCTGCACTCGATGACCCGGACCCCATCATGGTTTTCGAACACAAGCTGCTCTACAAAGTGAAAGGCCATGTGCCGGAAGCCCCCTATCGCACGCCCATCGGCAAAGCCGCCATTCGCCGCGAGGGCAAGGATGCAACTCTGGTCGCCGCCGGCATCATGGCACCGAAAGCACTGGAGGCCGCAATCATTCTGGCGGGTGAAGGCATCGACATTGAAGTGATCGACCTGCGCACCATTCGCCCACTGGACACAGACGCGATTTTTGACAGCGTAAAAAAAACCACGCGCCTTGCCATTGCCTATGAAGGTGTCAAATCTTTCGGCATCGGTGCAGAAATCAGCGCAGCTGTAGCCGAAAACGAGGCCTTTGATTATCTCGACGCGCCGATCATGCGGCTGGGCGGGGTAGAGTCTCCGATCCCTTACAGCCCCATTCTCGAAAAGGCCGCTGTGCCACAGGTTGATGATATCGTGGCGGGCCTGCGTGCTCTTGTGAATAAGCGGTTCTAGGTCATGGCCACCGAAGTCATCCTGCCCAAAGTAGATATGGACATGGCCACCGGCACCATTGCCAAGTGGTATGTGGAGAGTGGGGCCACGGTCAAAAAAGGCCAAGCCATTTTCGACATCGAAACCGACAAGTCAGCGATGGAAATTGAATCCCCCGCCGATGGCGTGATCATGATCGGTGATGCGAAAGTGGGCGCGGTTGTGCCGATTGGCTCCGTGGTGGCCATGATTTACGGGGCAGGGGAAGTACCAAAGTCAGAAGTTTCTTTGCCCTTCTCCCCTCGGGAAAAGGTGGCCGACAGGCGGGATGAGGGTCTTACTGCGAGTCCAAATGCACAGACCGGGTCCGTTGCAAGTCCCTCATCCGCCCTTCGGGCACCTCCCCCCAATGGGGGAAGGGGGACAAACGAAGACGCAAATTCCGGCAGCAGAGCCACCCCTCTCGCCCGCCGTCTCGCGCGGCAAAAAGGCATCTCGCTTTCTGCCATCAAGGGCACTGGCCCGCATGGCCGCATTGTTGCGGAAGATGTTGCAAATGCCCGCACCGCTTCATCGGTGGCCGCACCAAGCAATGCAGTGGAATCCCAAGCTGTCCGTGCCATGTATGCCGAGGGCAGTTACGAGGTAAAGCCGCTGGACGGCATGCGCCGCACCATTGCCCAACGCCTCACCCAATCGAAGCAAACCGTTCCGCATTTCTATCTCTCGGCCACTTGTACCATCGATCAACTCATCGCCGTTCGCAGCCGCCTCAATGCCCATGGTGGCGATGCTTACAAACTCTCGATCAATGATTTCATCATCAAGGCCATGGCCCAGGCCTTGCAGCAGGTGCCGGATGCCAATGTCACCTTCACAGATGAAGGCATTCTGCACCACCGCGCCAGTGATGTGGGCGTTGCGGTTTCTGTCGAAGGCGGCTTGTTCACACCGGTGATCCGCAGCGCAGAATCCAAATCCCTGAAACGGATTTCAAGCGAGATGAAAGACCTCGCTTCCCGCGCCAAGGCCCGCAAGCTGCAACCTGCCGACTATCAGGGCGGCTCAGCCGCAATTTCGAATCTCGGCATGTTTGGCGTCGAAAGCTTCACCGCCATTATCAACCCGCCGCAAGCCACCATTTTGGCCATAGGCGCAGCGGTGGAACGCTTCATTCCGGTGAACAAGCAGCCTGTACTGGTCACACAGATGGAAGTTACACTTTCCTGCGATCATCGTGCCGTGGATGGTGCTGTTGGTGCCAGGTTGTTGCAGGCCTTCCAAAGACTGATCGAAGATCCCGCCTTGATGCTGGCCTGATCAGTATAGTTCGACAACGCTGCGTAAAATGCGCGCCGTAGCTTCGAGGTCTTGCGTCTTCAAAGCCGCTGTCAATACGGGAAGGCGTGGCTTCAACAGTGCGCCTGATATTTCGAGAAATGCGCCCTCGTCCAGTTCCGCTTCTGGTCGCCCTTGCTCGGCCAAAAGCAACGCCAAACACGTTGTGGCCATCACGGCCACGTTGGCGTCGGCGCCCTCCAATATTTGCCCATGTGTGCTGAAAGTGCCAATTTTGACCACAGGTGCTGCTTGCACCAGATGCATCAGTACCAAAGCCATCTTGCTGTCAGTCGGCGCATCACGGTCAGTAATGCGTCCTTGTAAAATGCGCCGCGCCGATTCGATGCGATGTTCCAATATCAAGTTCGGCCCTTCGGCCCAGCGCTCAAGGATCAAAGCGGCCGCTCGGAAGAAATAGGCCGTGAATTTCGTGGTGAACGAAAATTGCTGTTGTTGGATCGACAAGATCACATCGCGCCGAACCCCCTGTTCAAAGGGCGAGGGCAGGGCCCGCCATTGCGGCTGGACAATCTTGACAGAAAGATCGCCGCCGCGTGAAAGCCCGGCATCCACCCCGCGCGCCACCGCCGCAACAGCTCGCGAAAGCAGAGTGACTTGCCGAGGCATGGGTGAACCGCTGCCATCGGCCCGCGACAGGTCGCGCGCATAATAGCGCGCCGTGCGTAAACCATCACGCACCCCCGCCGCCATGCAGGCGACATGCGTGGTGATCGGCGCCGCGGGCTTGGACATAGTGATTTGATTATTCATGTGGCTATTTCACCTCTTGACGCACCACAATGCAAGAACCATTGATAAGGCATGTTAATGCCGATCAAAGGTGAGATGGAACACCGGGCCGATCTTGTGCATCAGGCCCGCCATTTTCGTACGGTTTTGGACGGTTTCAGCCGCAACGTGGCTTTGCTCTATTCCAACCAGCCGGTGCAGCCTGTGATTGACTCGGTAGCCCTCGCCACGGCGTTTTCAAAATGGCGCGAAGTGTTCGATGCAACGAGGCCCTATGCCGAAGTCAACCGCCCTGATTTTGTAGTATTTTCGGCCGGGTTGCTGATGAAGGAAATGCTGCTGGCCAAGGCTTTGGTCATATCTCCTGAAACCCAACTCGCCGTCGGCGAAACGGGCCTTGCACAATGGCCTGAGGGCTACGCCTATGCCAGTTTCTGCTTGTCGATGGCAGAAGCCGTGCTGGAAAGCATGGGCCAAGAAGGCGTCGTCAATGATGCGGTGGCCTCCAAGCCAGATTTCTGGAATTCCTTCCGCGAAAACGCGGCTGAGAATGCGGCTTCGGTATTGGGCTTCTTTGACATCCTCTGCGGGATTGAACCCAATTGGGAAGGCCCCGATGTCTTCTGGTTCCGTCCGGGTTTTAAAGCCGCGCAGGCCAGCAAACAGCAATAATTGGCACTTTCCAATTACACATCATATTGACTTAATCAGAAACAAAAGTATCCTAAATCAAACCGCATTCAAGGTGGGAGAATTTCCTTGGTCAAAGCTTCAGCACAGGATTCAAAAGTGAAAGCCACGGGCTCCTTGGGTGAGGATCTGTCGCGCCGTGCGCAGGATCTTGGCCGCCCCATTCGCGTCGGCCTCATCGGCTCGGGTGAAATGGGAACAGATATCGTCACCCAATGCGGCCAGATGCCGGGCATCACCGTTGCCGCAATTGCCGAGATCAACGCTGGCGCTGCCATCAAGGCCTTAACCATCGCAGGCCGGGCAGCAGGCAGCCATGTAGAAGCCAACACGCAATCTGTCTTTGATGCAGCGCTTGAAGGCAACAAAACGGCCATCACTACCGATGCCCAAATTGTCTGCAAATCACCTCACGTGGACGTGGTGATTGACGCTACGGGCCGCCCCGGCGTAGGGGCGTCCATCGGCCTTGTCGCCATGGAACATGGCAAGCATCTGGTGATGATGAATGTTGAAGCCGATGTGACGATTGGTGCCTATCTCGCCCACGAGGCCAAGCGCCTCGGCGTGGTCTACACACTGGGTGCGGGCGATGAGCCTTCCTCCTGCATTGAACTGATCAACTTTGTGAAGAGCCTAGGCTATCCCATCATTGCAGCAGGCAAGGGCAAGAACAACCCACTCAACATTGATGCAACACCCGATCAATATGCTGCCGAAGCCAAGGCCCGCAATATGAACGCGCGCATGTTGGTGGAATTTGTGGACGGTTCCAAAACCATGGTGGAAATGGCCGCCATTTCCAATGCCACAGGCCTCGTGCCAGACAGGCCCGGCATGCACGGCCCCGCAGCAACGCTGGATGAATTGGCCTCAACCCTCTGCCCCATCGCTGATGGCGGCGTGCTGTCGCAATCCGGTGTCGTTGATTATTCCATTGGCAAAGGCGTTGCTCCCGGTGTCTTCGTCATTGCCAAGGCTCCGCACGCCCGCATCCATGAGCGCCTGAGTGATCTCAAAATGGGCAAGGGCCCTTATTTCAAATTTGTGCGACCCTATCATCTCACCTCGTTGGAAGTGCCGCTCTCCTGCGCCCGCGCTGTTCTTTACGGGACCGCCGACATGGTGCCGCTGCCCGTGCCGACTTCAGAAGTTTGCGCCTTGGCCAAACGTGATTTGAATGTAGGCGACAAGCTCGACGCCATTGGCGAATATACTTACCGCGCCTGGATCATGACCGTTGCAGACGCAGCCAAGGCCGGCGCTGTTCCCTGCGGCCTGCTCGAAGGTGGCAGAGTGACCAAGCCGATCAAGAAGGGCGAACTCTTGAACAACAGCAATGTTGAGGTTGACCGAACCAGCCGCATCTATGCCCTGAAGCAAGCGCAGGACAATATGTTGAAAGGTGCTGCAGCATAGAAAGCACCGGACTATGTGTTTTAGTCGGTTATGGACATACCACTGTCCATTTCAGTTATCATTGAAAACTCAAGCGGCACTTTCCCGCGAGGCCAAGCGCGATTGAAGGATGACAACGGCCAGTAAGAACAGCCCGCGAATAACCGATTGCCAATAAGCCGAAAGTGAAATCCAGCCGAGGCCATTTTCGAAATTCAACACATTGAAGATGAGGCCGAGCAGCATCACACCCGCCAGCGTGGCACCGACGGAACCAACGCCACCTGTCAACAACGTGCCACCAACAACAACCGAGGCGATGGCAAAGAGTTCCCAGCCCACGCCCTCAATGGGTTGGCCGGCACCAAATTGCGAGGCGAGAATGACCCCGGCCAGGCCAGAGAGGCCGCCGCTCAAAACATAGACCATGAACTTCACGCGATCGACAGGAAGGCCCATCAGCCGGCTGGCATCTTCATTGCCACCAATCGCCAGAACCGTGCGGCCAGTGCCGGTGAAGTTCAAGACAACTGACCCAATGACATAAGCCAGAACGGCGACAAGCGCAGGAACTGGAATGTTATAGAGATCGCCTTGGCCGAGATTGACGAACGTGCCATCGTAAGAAACCGAAACCGTCTGATCATGCGCCAGCAAAAGCGCTGAACCATTTGCTGCAAGCATGGCGGCCAGCGTGGCGATGAACGGCAATATC
>JAYUEP010000065.1:0-6427 GCA_043739165.1 Hyphomicrobiales bacterium | reverse complement strand
CCATTCATTCAGCTGAATATGCCGATTACCTGATGAAGAAGGGCACGCCGGAGCAATTTGACCAAATGCCTGTGGGCACGGGCTCGTTCCAATTCGTGAACTACCAGAAGGACTCCGTCATTCGCTTCAAGGCATTTGATGGCTGGGCTGGCAAGCCAAAGGTGGATGATCTGATTTATGCGATCACGCCGGATGCTACCGCACGTTATGCCAAGCTGAAGGCCAATGAATGCCAGGTGATGGCCTATCCAAATCCGGCTGATCTGGCCGAAATGGGCAAGAACAAAGATGTTCAACTGATCCAGCAGGCTGGCCTTAACATTGGCTATCTGGCGATGAACTCTCAGAAGCCACCATTTGATAAGGTGGAAGTGCGACAAGCCATTGCGATGGCAATTGATCGTGATGCCATTCTGAAAGAAGTGTATCAAGGCGCTGGCCAGAAGGCCAAGAATCCCATTCCGCCAACCATGTGGTCCTATGACACTTCAGCCGTGGATTATGCTTATGACCCCACAAAGGCCAAAGAAATGTTGGCCAAGGCTGGTGTGACGTCGCTTGATACGGACCTGTGGTGGATGCCAGTGCAACGCCCGTATAATCCAAATGCCAAGCGCATGGCTGAAATGATGCAGTCTGATTTGGAGAAAGTTGGCATTCATGCCAAGCTCGTGTCTTATGAGTGGGGTGAATATCGCAAGCGGATGCAAGCGGGCGAACATCAAATGGGCCTCTTGGGTTGGACCGGTGACAATGGCGATCCAGACAATTTCCTCGCCGTTCTCTTGGGCTGCGACAAGGATGGAAAGCCCAACGGCCAGAACATTCCGAAATGGTGCGATGCCAAGTTCCAGACAGACGTGAACAAGGCCTCTGAAGTGACTGATCCGGCAGCGCGCACCGCGCTCTATCAAGACGCCCAGAAGATCGTGGACGCTCAAGTGCCGTGGTTGAACATCGCTCACTCCACCGTTTTTGAACCCGTCCGCAAAGAGGTTTCTGGCTATAAGGTCAGCCCTCTGGGCGCTCATGAGTTCCAAAACGTCGACGTTGCACAATAATTGCCGTGGCCCTCACCCTAAAAAGGGGTGAGGGCACCTCTCGATGATCAAATATCTCATCAAGCGAGCCTCGCTCACGCTGCCCACGTTTTTTGCCTTGATGTTCGTCACCTTTGCAATGATCCGCCTTGTGCCCGGCGATCCCATTGAGGTGCGGCGGGGCGAGCGCGGTATTTCGCCTGAACGTCTGACGGAACTACGTCACGTGATGGGCCTTGACCAGCCGGTGTGGAAACAGTTTTTGGACTATGTCTGGGCGCTGCTGCATGGTGATTTTGGCACATCGATTGTTTCAAAAACGCCGGTGTTGACCGAGTTTTTTACGTTGTTTCCGGCAACGCTTGAACTCACCATCTGTGCCATGTTCTTTTCCGTCGTCATTGCGGTTCCCGCTGGCGTTGTCGCAGCGGCCAAGCGTGGCAGCATCTATGATCAATCCGTGATGGGTGCTGCTCTCGTGGGCTATTCCATGCCGCTTTTCTGGTGGGGCCTGATGCTCATTCTGCTCATGTCGAACACCTTGCATTTAACGCCGGTCTCGGGCCGGGTCGACGTCATCAAATATTATTATCCCACGGTCACCGGGTTTCTGTTGATTGACTCCCTTCTGTCCGACCAGAAGGGCGCGTTCCTGGATGTGGTGCGTCATCTCATCTTGCCCACGATCGTGCTTGGCACCATTCCCTTGGGCGCTATCGCCCGCATGACCCGTTCCTCCATGCTTGAGGTTCTGGAAGAAGATTATGTGCGCACCGCGCGTGCCAAGGGCCTTTCGGTGTTTCGCGTCATTGGTTTTCACGCTTTGCGCAACGCTCTCATTCCAGTAGTCACCATGATCGGCGTTCAGCTGAGCTTTCTATTGGCAGGTGCAGTTTTAACGGAGACCATCTTCTCGTGGCCTGGGGTTGGCAATTGGTTGATCCATTCCATCGAACGGCGTGATTATCCCGCCTTGCAGGGCGGCATCATGCTGATCGCCAGCTTGGTCATCGTGCTGAATTTCTTGATGGACCTTCTCTATGGTCTGATCAATCCGAGGATCCGCCATGGCCGTTGAAGCACTCAACCCCGCCCCACCCAATGCGGTCCTGGCTTTTTGGTATGCCTTCCGTGAAAATCGTGGGGCCATTGTTGGCGCGGTCGTCGTCGCCATCGTTGTGCTGTGTGCCATTTTTGCCAACTACCTCGCGCCCTACAGCCCCATTGAACAGTTCAGGGACTCGGTGAAGCTGCCCCCCATCTGGGCAGAGGGGGGCAGTTGGAAATATCCCCTCGGCACGGATCCGCTAGGCCGCGACATGCTTTCGCGCATCCTCTATGGCGCGCGTATTTCGCTTTTCATTGGCCTGTCCATCATGGTGGTTTGCGCTTTCATCGGAACCTGCGTGGCGTTGCTGGCCGCTTTCGCGGGCGGCATTGTCGATGTGGTGATCATGCGGGTGATGGATTTGATCCTGGCCATCCCTGATTTGGTTCTGGCCATCCTCATCATTGCTGTCATCGGCCCAAACCTGACCAATACGATTGTGGCAATCACCATTGTCTATCTGCCCCGCTTCGTCATTCTGATGCGGGCATCAGCATTGGGTGAATTGAGCAAGGATTATGTGACAGGGGCCAAAGTGGCTGGCGTGGGGCCTTGGCGCCTGATGTTTTTTACTGTTCTGCCCAATTGCCTGGCGCCACTGATCGTTCAAGCCGCGTTGGGAATTTCCGATGCCATTCTCGAAGCGGCGGCGTTGGGTTTTCTGGGCCTGGGCGCACAACCTCCCACGCCCGAGTGGGGTTCGATGTTGGCAGATACCCGCGATCTCATCACGTCGAACCCATGGGTGATGGCGCTGCCCGGCATCGCCATTCTGATCACGGTGTTGGCGATCAACCTGATGGGCGACGGCTTGCGCGACGCGCTTGACCCCCGCCTGAGGAGGAGCTGAGCCATGGCCCTTCTGGAAATTGAAAACCTGACGGTCGAATTCAAAACCTCGAGCGGGTCATTCCGTGCCGTGGATCATGTTTCGATGCAGGTTGATGCGGGCGAAATTCTGGCTGTGGTCGGTGAATCAGGCTCCGGCAAATCAGTTGCGATGTTGGCGGCAATGGGGCTTCTGCCCTGGACCGCAACAGTGACAGCGGACCGCATGGAATTTGCGGGGCGCGATCTCTTGAACATTTTGCCAGAGGATCGTCGCAAGATAACCGGCAAAGACATGGCGATGATTTTTCAAGAGCCAATGACCAGCCTCAATCCCTGTTTCACTGTGGGCTTCCAGTTGATGGAAGCAATGAAGACCCATCTTGATCTCGACAAGTCCCAGCGCCGCAAACGCGCCATAGCACTTCTGGAAGAGGTGGGGATTCCCGCCCCTGAATCGCGCCTTTCATCCTTTCCGCACCAGCTTTCGGGCGGCATGAGCCAGCGTGTGATGATTGCGATGGCCTTGGCCTGCAGCCCCAAACTGTTGATTGCGGACGAGCCCACAACGGCTCTCGATGTGACAATTCAGGCCCAAATTCTTGAGCTTCTCATGCGTCTGCAACAGGACAAAGGCATGGCCCTGATATTGATCACCCATTCAATGGGCGTGGTCGCCGAAACGGCTGAACGCGTGAGCGTTCAATACGCTGGCCAGAAAGTGGAAGAACAACCCGTCGCTGGATTGTTTGCAGGCCCGCGCCATCCCTATACGGCCGCATTGTTGGCAGCACTTCCCGAACGCTCCCTGGGCAGGCGTTTGCCATCCATCCAAGGGGTGGTGCCCGGCCAATTTGACCGGCCAAAAGGCTGCTTGTTTGCGCCGCGCTGCGGTTTCGCAACCGATCTTTGTCGCACCGTGCCCCCAACGCTGCAACACGGTGCCTTGTGTCATTATCCATTGGGGCAAGCGCAATGACACAGATTCTCAAGGCGGAAAATCTGGCGCGTTACTATGGCGTCTCGCGCGGGCCGTTCAGGGCCACCCAAACGCTGAAGGCGGTGGATGGCGCCAGCTTCACCTTGGATTGCGGCAAGACGCTGGCCGTTGTGGGAGAGTCCGGCTGTGGAAAATCCACCCTGGCGCGGCTGGTGACGATGATCGAAACTCCGACGGCGGGAGCGTTGAATATCGCGGGCAAGGACATTGTCGGTGCCAGCGCTCAAACCCTGCGTGGCCTGCGCCCCAAGGTGCAGATCGTCTTTCAAAATCCCTATGGCTCGCTCAACCCAAGGCAAAAAATTGGCTCGATTTTGGAAGAGCCCTTGCTGGTCAACACTTCATTGACCAAGGCGGAGCGTTCCGAAAAGGCCCGGGCAATGATGGCCAGCGTGGGTTTGCGGCCAGAACATTATGAGCGTTACCCGCACATGTTCTCTGGTGGCCAGCGCCAGCGCATCGCCATCGCCAGGGCCCTGATGCTTGAGCCGGAAGTTCTGGTCTTGGACGAGCCTGTTTCAGCTTTGGATATTTCCATTCAGGCACAGGTTCTCAACCTTTTGGCCGACCTCCAAGAACAGCATAACCTCGCCTATCTTTTCATCAGTCATGACCTTTCAGTGGTCAAACACATCGCTGATGATGTGATGGTGATGTATCTCGGGCGGGTGGTCGAACAAGGCTCGCGTGATGCCATTTTTGCCAATCCGCAGCACCCCTATACCAAGGCGCTGATGTCAGCCACGCCAACGCCGGACCCCTTGCGCAAGCGTGAGCGGATCATCTTGAAAGGCGAGTTGCCCTCTCCCTTGGCACCACCTTCTGGCTGCACCTTTCATCCGCGCTGCCCCCTGGCGTTTGAAAAATGCCACAAGATAAGTCCTGTGCTGGTGCAGCATGGTAGCGCCAAAGCGGCCTGCCACGCGCTCGACAAGGGTTGATCCACTTCAAGTAACACGCGGCTCCCGTTTTCCTTGCATCCCACGACACAAAAGATTTGATCATTTGGTCAAACTAAGTCATCATTGGGATACCTGAGGGAGATCATCCATGGCCCCAAGCAAAACCCCAGATGTTGCCAGCAAGCGCCTGAGCAAGGCCGACTATGCGGCGAATTTCACTGACCTTCATCCACCGCTGTCGCCGCATGAGGCACTGGTTGAGTCAGATCGCTGTTATTTTTGCCATGACGCGCCTTGCATGAAGGCTTGTCCGACGTCGATTGACATCCCAATGTTCATTCGCGAAATTCAGGCAGGCCACCCCACATCGGCTGCGAAAACCATCTTTGACCAGAACATTCTGGGCGGCATGTGCGCACGCGTTTGCCCCACCGAAACACTATGTGAAGAAGTTTGCGTGCGTGAAGTGGCAGAGGGTAAGCCGGTCAAGATCGGCCTGTTGCAGCGCTATGCTACTGATGTCGCAATGAAAGAAAAACAGCCTTACACCCGCGCCACACTCACAGGCAAAAAAGCCGCCGTGGTGGGGGCAGGGCCGGCGGGGCTGGCTTGTGCACACCGTTTGGCCATGCATGGCCATGACGTGACAGTCTTTGAGGCCAAAAAGAAATCCGGCGGCCTCAACGAATTCGGCATTGCTGCCTATAAGACGGTCGATGACTTTGCACAGAGAGAAGTTGAATTCCTTCTCTCCATCGGTGGCATCAAGATTGAGCATGGCAAGGCCTTGGGTAAGGGCCTGAAGTTGCCACAGCTTGAGCAGCAATTTGACGCCGTGTTTTTGGGTCTCGGTTATGCGGGCGTGAATGCGTTGGGCCTCAAGCACGAAGAGGCCAAGGGTGTGGAAGATGCAGTGGCCTATATTGCCGATCTGCGGCAGGCGAAGGATCTCTCCAAACTCAAAGTGGGCCGCCGCGTGTTGGTGATCGGCGGCGGCATGACGGCGATTGATATCGCCGTGCAATCAAAGCTGCTGGGTGCTGAGTCCGTCACCATACTTTATCGCCGGGGCCGCAAGCATATGAAGGCCTCAGCCTATGAACAGGAACTGGCGCTAAGCCATGGTGTGGTGATTGAAGAATGGGCCGCCCCCAAGAAGTTGATCACCAAGGCTGGCAAGGTTGTAGGCCTCAAGATCGAGGAAACGGCCATGAAAGGCAAGAAGCTCGCCCCCACGGGCAAGACCTACGAGCTGGCGGCAGATGTGGTCTTCAAAGCCATCGGCCAGAATTATGTGGATATGACTTCTGGTGCACTGGCCATGACAGAGAGCCGCATCAAGGTGGACGAACACAAGCGGACCTCGCGACCCAAGGTCTGGGCGGGTGGTGATTGCGTGGCTGGAAACCGTGCGCTGACCGTGGCGGCAGTGGACGATGGCCGCCGCGCCGCTGAATCAATCAACGACTATTTGAAGGGCTAAACCCATGGCTGACCTTCGCTCGAATTTCATCGGCATCAAATCCCCGAACCCCTTCTGGCTGGCCTC
>JAYUEP010000064.1:0-6450 GCA_043739165.1 Hyphomicrobiales bacterium | reverse complement strand
CATCGGCCATGATCATGGCTTGTCGGGTGGGCACAACGCCGACATTGTTGCCGGTGGCATCGATCAGGCGCACTTCGCGTGAGTCGATCTTATGGTTGATTTTGTGGGCCTCGTCCTTCGGGGCGGGCGCAGTGGCTTGGCGCAGGGGGGCGGGTTTTCTGGGCGGAATGCTCAAGTCGTTCTGATCTCCATTGTTGGTCTGAGGCAGCCTTGCGAATCCGGCCACCCCTTGTTAGCGAGGGGGTTAGACAGCGAAACCGGGGCCTTCGTCAAGGCGCGACCCAAAAAATGAAAGATTGGATGAATCCATGGCACAGGTGATGGTGGATGAGGCCCTGGGCGGATTGAAGCTGGCCTATCTGGTGGACGGCAGCAGCGATGCGTTTGGCGCTTGCGGCTTTTTGTTTCTCGGTGGTTTCAAATCGGACATGACAGGCAAAAAGGCCGAGGCCTTGGCGGAGTTGGCACGCGGCACAAGGCGACGGCTGTTGCGCTTTGATTATTCCGGCCATGGCCAATCTGCGGGGCAGTTTACCGAGGGCACGATTAGCGCTTGGCTGGAACAGTCCACGCATATGTTTTTGGCGCATACGCACAGCAAGGTGGTCGTTGTCGGCTCCTCCATGGGCGGTTGGCTGGCCTTGCTTTTGGCGCGGCGGCTGAAACTTGAAAGCCCACAAGCCTTCAGGCGTCTGGCGGGGCTGGTCCTGTTGGCACCCGCCGCAGACATGACGCAGGATTTGATGTGGGACAGGTATGACGAGGCCGCGCGCCGCCAATTGCGCGAGCATGGGCTTTTTCTCGAGCCTTCCACTTATGGCGCGCCCTATGAGATCACGACCAAGTTGTTGGCCGATGGCGAAAAGCATTTGCTGTTACGCGATGGGCTGGCGCTTTCAATCCCTGTACGCATTCTGCAGGGTACGGAGGACGAGGCGGTGCCGGCTGCCCATGCTTTGAAAACCCTTGCGGCCCTCAACGGGCCTGATATCGCGCTGACTCTGATCAAGGGTGGAGATCACCGGCTATCTTCACCGGGGCAGTTGAAACTGATCTGCGAAGTCGTGCTCAATCTGGCGGAGCGTGCAGATGGGGTGAATTTCTGAAGATGGCGGTGAGGCCTTTGCGGTAATTAGGATAGCGCAGCTGATAATCCAGCTCCGCCTTCATCCGGGCATTTGAGACGCGCTTGGATTCGTCGTAGAAGCTCAGCGCCATAGGCGAGAGATTGGCTTCTTCAATTGGAATCTCTGGCGGCGGCGGCACGCCCAGCAGTTTGGCGGCATAGGTGATTACGTCCTGCGGCGGGCAAGGCTCATCATCGGCTACATTGTAGATGCGGCCGGGGTTCGGCCTGGCCATCGAAGCTTGGAGCACGCCTGCAATATCCTCAACATGAATGCGGCTGAAAATCTGACCGGGCTTGATCACGCGTTTGGCCTTGCCTGCGCGCAAGGATTCAAACGCGCTGTGGCCCGGTCCGTAGATCCCGGGCAAGCGGAAGATGTGTGCGCCCAAGGGCTGCCAGTGCTTCTCTGCTTCGACGCGGCGTTCGGCACGGGCCGAGACAGGGGTGAGAGCCGAGTCTTCATCCACCCAACCACCCGCCCTGTCGCCATAGACGCCTGTGGTTGAGAGATACCCCAGCCATCTGTGCGGAGCTTTCAAAGTTTGGGCGAACTTCATAACTACGGGGTCACCTGTTTCTTCCGGCGGGATCGATGACAGGATGTGTGTGACGCTTGCTGGAACGGAATCCAATGCGTCGAAGACGAGACCCTCAAAGCCTTGCGCAGTGATGGTGCTGACTGCCTCCGCACTGCGGCTGGTTCCCGAGACGTGCCAAAGTTTGCGATCAAGGGATTTTGCCAAAGTGGCTGCGGTGTAGCCGAAGCCGAGACAGAGGAGATGGTTCATGCCTGCAGCTCCTTGATCGCCCAATCAGCGGCTTCGCTGATCAAGGGTGACGGTTCTTGCGCGCGCTCTTGCAGGACGGGGATGAGACTTTGATCCCCGCTGTTGCCCGCCGCGATCAGGCAGTTGCGGATAAAGCGTTCGCGGCCGATGCGTTTGACGGGTGCGCCTGCAAAGTGTTTGCGGAAGGTGGCATCATCCAGCCGCAACAATTCAGCCAAGGGTGGCGAAACCAGATCAGCACGGGCTTGCAATTTGGCTTCACGCGCAGCCTGCGCGAACTTGTTCCATGGGCAGATGCCCAGGCAATCATCGCAACCATAAATCCGGTTTCCCATCGCCTTGCGAAACTCATGGGGAATTTCGCCCCTGTGCTCAATGGTCAAATAAGAAATACAGCGTCGCGCATCAATCTGATGGGGGCCGAGGAAAGCCTTCGTCGGGCAGATATTGAGACAGGCGCGACAGGTTCCACAGTGATCAATTTCCGGCGCATCATGGGGAAGTTCCATGTCGGTGAGGATCACGCCGAGGAAGAACCACGAGCCTAATTCACGCGAGACAAGATTGGTGTGTTTACCTTGCCATCCGAGGCCCGCCGAGGCGGCCAGTGGCTTCTCCATCAAGGGGGCCGTGTCCACAAACACTTTCACTTGCCCTGAGGCTTCCTGCGCCAACCAGCCCGCGAGGCGTTTAAGCTTGGGCTTGATCACATCATGATAATCGCGGTGCAAAGCATAGGTGGAAATGACGCCGATGGATTTTTCGTCAAGCCGCGCGAAGACATCGAGGCCCTGACCATAATTCATCGCCAGCACAATGGCGGATTTGGCTTCGGGCCACATCAGCTCCGGCGAAGCGCGACGGTCCTGTGTTTCTGCCATCCAGCCCATGTCACCATGGTGACCAGAATCAATGAAGGCAGCAAGATGCTCAGAGATTTCTTGTGGCAGTTTGGCCGCCGTGATGGCGACAGCATTGAAACCTTCAGCGCGGGCTTGCGCCTTTAACTTGCCAACCAGATCAGAAATCAAGATCGGCATAGGTGGCGGACGGCGGCATGGCGGCAACCGTATCACCCAACAACACGCGGAAGGATGGCCGTGATTTGATCCGTTGATACCAGCTTTTGGCCACTGGTACTTCTGACCAGTTGATGGCCCCCAAGTAGTCAATGGCTGAAAGATGGGCGGCGGCGGCGAGATCGGCCAGTGTCAATTCCTCGCCGGCCAGCCAAGAGCGCTCCTCGGCCAGCCAAGCAAGATAATCGAGATGCGGTTTAAGATTCTGCAGCGCGGAACGGACACGGCCCATGTCCGGCGCGGTCGCGCCTTGCATGAATCGCTTCACCACTTTCTCAGTCAGCAGCGGTTCAGAAACTTCAGTGTAGAACTTCACGTCAAACCAAGCCACGAGGCGGCGGATTTCGGCGCGGGCCACGGCATTGCCCGGCAACAGGGATTTGGCATCGCCACGCTCTTCGAGATATTCGCCCAAGGCTTCGACGCCACAAACGGCCGTGCCCTGCTCTTCCACCAAGACCGGCAAGAGGCCTGAGGGATTTTGACTGAGCAAGGCCTGGCTTGGGGCCCACGGCCGCTCATCCACCAAGGTGACGGCCTCACCCTTTTCGGCAAGGCTGAGGCGGATGCGGCGGCTATAGGGATCAAGGGCGAAGTGGTGAAGTTTGGGCATGGCGAATTCGGTTTTATCACGAAATTTTAATTGTTGCGCCGCCATTCATGGGGCAGGTTTTCGCCTATAAGGCGGCGGCCCAAGCCCGGCAAGCGATTCTCACTGGGCAAACCAAGGATGGGAGCATATGTCATTTCTTCAAATCATCGTTTTGGCATTGATCCAGGGCATCACAGAATATCTGCCGATCTCCTCCTCTGGCCATTCCATTCTGGTGCCTGCGCTCACGGGTTGGCCTGACCAAGGCGTGTTGGTGGATGCCGTCACCAATCTCGGCACACTCGCCGCGACCACGATTTATTTCTGGCGCGATGTGTTGACCATGCTGCAAGGTCTTGTCGATGTGGTGAAACGGCAGTCGACTGCGGCTTCGCGGCTGGTCATCAATATCATTGTTGCAACCATTCCGATTGTGATCCTTGGTCTCTTTTTCCATTTCACCAAGCTTGATGAACATTTGCGCTCGGCCACTGTTGTCGCCTTCAATGCAGTGCTCTTCGGCATATTGCTTTATGCGGGCGATGCCTTTGGTTTGAGCCGCAACAAGGTTTCCGACATCACCCCCAAGGCTGCGCTGTTCTATGGCTTGGCCCAGATGCTTTCACTTAACCCCGGCACCAGCCGATCCGGCGTCACCATGACGGCGGGACGCTTCCTGGGATTTGCGCGTTCGGAAGCAGCTCGGTTTTCATTTCTGATGTCGATCCCCGCCAATGCCGCAGGCTCGGTTGTCAAAATTGGTGAAGCCGTCAAAGATCACCAGCATATCTCGGTGGACATGATCATTTGTGGTGTATTGACCTTCTTCATCGGTCTGGCCACCATCCATTATCTGATGCGCTTTATCCGCAATCACTCGTTCCTGCCCTTCGCGGTTTACCGCGTGATCCTCGGTGCATCGCTCTTGGGACTGATCTATTCAGGCATGCAGTTCGGCGCTGTGCACTAGGTCTGCGCCAGAGTTATTCCGAGACGGGCGTGGTTGTCGTGAACTGGCCAGCCTTGCGATAGCGAAAGAGATAGCTTGGCACGATGGCATCAATGGCGCGGGCAGTAATGCCGAGGCCTTTTAAAGTGCGGCCATCGGCTTCGGCCTTCTCTGAAACCACATTGTCGGATTTCAACAATTCCACCTGATCCATCGTTATAGGTGCCTTGGGCAACCAGCCGACAAGAGCGCCCAGCAAAGAAGCGACAGGGAAGGGAACGGGCAGCAGCAAGCGTTTGCGCATGGTCACGCCGAGCACATAGTTCAGCACATCGCGGAACGATTTTTCCTCCGGCCCGCCCAGCTCATAGGTTTTGCCGTCGGCCAAGCCTTTGTCGATGAGCCTTGCCACGGCCTCGGCCACATCCCCCACAAAGACAGGCTGGAATTTGGTGTCGCCACCGATCAGAGGCAGGGCAGGCGAGAAGCGCGCCATGGCGGCAAATTTGTTGAAGAAACTATCTTCCGGCCCAAACACAATCGACGGGCGCAAAATCGAAACACCTGGGAATGCCGCCTTGGCTCTGGCTTCGCCCTCGGCCTTGGTTTGGGAATAGACGCTTTTGCTATCGGCATCTGCACCAATGGCTGAAAAATGCACGAGCACTTGAGCCTTGGCGTTCTTGGCGGCCTTAGCCACAGCTTCTGCGCCGAAAACATGGATGGCATCAAAACTCTGGGCACCCGCATCATAAAGTACGCCGACGAGATTGATTACCGCATAGGCGCCGTCACAGGCGGCAGCGACAGAAGCCGGATAACGCACATTGGCTTGCACGGGCACAATCTGGCCCGGAACGCCCAGTGGCACCACATGGCCAGCAAGATCGGGCCTGCGGCAAGCCACACGGATACGGTAGCCCCGCTTGGCCAAGCTGCGCACAACATGGCGGCCCACAAAGCCTGAACCGCCGATGATGGTGATCAATTTGTCAGAATTCTGCGCGTCCACGGTTATGGCCCTCGAATGTTTATGTTGGCAGGCTTTTAAAGCCCCTTGCCCAAAATGCAAATGGTCAGGAGGATATCGATACTCATGTCGCGCCCACGCCCAACTCCGCCGCTAACGGCAAACATCACCAAAGTGTAATGCGGCTGCCATAGTGTCGGCTCTTGACTTCGTCATGTAGAAACCCAATTTGCGCGCTCGGCGGGCAAATTCATGAACTATGCACGTCAATGATTCCAAGCCTTCCAACCAAACAAAGGAAATTTCCCATGTTGAAAACCATTCTTGCCTCCGGCTTGCTCCTCGCCGCCATCAGCGGTTCGGCACTTGCCGCAACGGCTGCGCCAGAATTCTATGTGGTGCAGGATGCCAAGACCCATGCTTGCATGGTCATGGACAAGAAGCCAGATGGCAAGACGATGATGGATGCTGGCACCAAGGTCTATGACAGCAAGGTCAATGCTGAAAAAGCCATGGCGAACTTGAAAGCTTGCGCTGCAGCTGCTGCTCCAGCGGCACCCGCTGCACCAGCCAAAGCCGCAGCTCCGGCCGCTGCAGCCCCAGCCGCCACTGGCTTCTATGTTGAAATGGATGCCAAGAGCCACAAGTGCATGGTTTCCGACAAGGCCCCAGATGGCAAGGCGATGACCGACGTTGGCACCAAGGTTTACGAGACCAAGGGCCGCGCTGATCAGGCCATGTCGATGCTGAAGGTTTGCAAGTAATAAGCTCGAAGTTTGATGAGAGGGCGGAAGGCCAAGGGTCTTCCGCCCTTTTTGTTGGCATCGGTTGACAATCCGCCTCCCGCCCGACTAAGCAGGCGCCGTTGCCCTGATGGCGGAATTGGTAGACGCACTAGTTTCAGGTACTAGCGATGAAAGTCGTGGAGGTTCGAGTCCTCTTC
>JAYUEP010000063.1:0-6477 GCA_043739165.1 Hyphomicrobiales bacterium | reverse complement strand
CGATCTCGGCCACATCGGCATCCTTGCCGAAATCCTTGATCTGCTTCTTGAGGATTGACGAAATTTCGGCGGCGCGAATATCCATGTCAGCCGTTTCCCTTCATTGCAACTTTGAGGTTTTGGAGTTTGGTTTTGAGTGAATTATCAATCAGCGTGGACCCGATCTTGACGACCAGCCCTCCGAGGAGTGAGGAATCAATTGTGGTGGCAAGCGAAACATCCTTGCCGACGCGTGCTTTCAGCGCCGCGCTCAAATCCTTGAGCTGGGCCGGCGAAAGCTTTTCAGCAGATGTCACTTCCGCCACAGCTTCGCCCTTGGCCTCGGCAACCAGCGCCTGAAACGCCGTGATGGCTTCTGGCACTGCAGAAAGGCGGCGGTTATCACACATCAGCTTCACGAAATTCAATGCGAGGCCCGAAAAGCCACCCTCGGCAGCCAGGGCATCAAGTGCCGCCATCTGGTCGTCGGATTTGAAAACCGGGGATGTCAGCAACCGCCTCAAATCAGCTGAATCGGAAATGGCTTTCGAAAACCCTTCAAGGGCCTTGGAAACGGTTGGAACGGAATTTTCTTCCGTCGCAAGATCAAAAAGCGCGCTGGCATAACGCCCTGCCACGCCGCTGGTCATGAGTTGTGCTGCCACAAGCAAACTTTCTAAAGATTTAGATGAACGCGTGCGCCTGCTATCACACGAAATCAAGGCTGGCAACGCCTCTCATTTGCCGGATTGTCGCAATTTTGAAAGAGGCTCCCAAGCCAATCGCATGAAATCGAATATTGACCCCAAGTTTAGCTCTCATTCGTGACCCCGGTGCAGACCGGGGTCGGGCTTTCTCTCACAGTTACAAAAGGAAGCCCTGTCCCAGCCTGCGCCGGGGTGACGGGACGATAGAATCATGTCGCGTCAATCAAACGCCCATCCAGACACAAAAAAGCCCGGCGTGGGAGGACGCCGGGCGGTTTGCTCGTTCAAAACTCAGCGTGAGCCGAGATTTTCGAGCTGATATCGCTTGATACCCATGTCGGCCAGATCGGCATCGGACAAGTGGGGCAGCAGGGTTTGACCCTGCTTCTTTGCCGATCTTTGGCGTTTTGCGTCAAAGAAGCGGAACCGCATGATTAGCGGGCTGCGTCACGTGCAACGCGCTGAATGTCAGTGCGTGCAATGCCAAGGTCAGCCAACTCGCGGTTCGTCAGGGATTGCAATTCCGAAACGGTGCGGTTGTAACGCTTCCAAGTGGTAATACGGCTCTTAAGGACTTCAAACATATATAGTCTCCTTTCCAGGATTTCTCTACTTCGCTTACGCACACAACATAGGTGCACCGCAGCAAAAAGAGAAATGCAAAATTTGCATGGCTATTAATACCCGAGATATATCATATGTTTATAATATCGTAACAATTACAATGAGGGTTGCTGCGCTGCCGCAAAATCGGGCAAATCCAGCCACATTTTTGCTCGATTCCTTAATCGCTGTTAAGCATAAGTTTTGCCCGAATATTTACCCTTAGCCCCTTAGTGTCTGCCCGATAAGAGGGCGGGTAAGTGCTGGATTCTTCACCAAATCAAGTTTTTGACTTCTCGGAAACCTTTGCCGAGTTGGTCACACAACAACGAACCGAGACCCCAAGCCAAGGTTCCGAGGCCACGCCGGATGATTTGCGCCGGGCCCTGACAGCCGCTGGCGAAGCCGCCTACCGTTGGAATATCGAATCAGACGAAATCATCTGGAGCGCCAACGCGCCCGAAGTGTTGGGCTGTCCCTTTGCCGTCGTGGCCACCGGCAAGCTCTTTGCCAACCTTTTGGATCATGACAACGTCACCAGCCGCTATGATACGGTGATGAACACCCGTGCGCGCGATGGCGGCCAGGGTGTGCCTTTCCAGATTGAATACCAATTCCGCAGCGAAGGCCGACAAAACGACAAAGCCATCTGGCTGGAAGACGTAGGCCGCTGGCAGGCAGGCCCAGACGGCCTGCCCCGCGTCGTCTTCGGCACCGTGCGGCAAGTGGACGAACGCCACAGCCGTGACCAGCATCTAACCTTTTTGGGCAGTTGCGATCCCTTGACCGGGATGATGAACCGCGGCCGCATGGCTGAAGCCTTGGGCGAAGCAATCTCGGTGGCCAAGAAGACCAACGGCAAATGCGCCTTCGTCATCGCCGATATCAACAATCTCGCCTTGGTCAACGAAGCCTATGGTTTTGATGTAGCCGATGAAGTGATCGTGGCAGCAGCCCAGCGCCTGCGCCAGGTGATGCGCACGGGTGACGGCATCGCCCGTTATTCCGGCGGCAAGTTCGGCATCATTCTCAATGACTGTTCTGAACCAGATCTTGAAATCGCCCTTGCCCGCTATCTCGCCATCATCCGCGACAATGTAATCGAAACGGGCCGCGGACCCGTCTGGGCCGCCCTGTCAGTGGGTGCCATCAGCCTGCCAGCCGAAGCAGGTGATGCCAACAGCGCCATCTCGCGCGCCGAAGAAGCCTTGAATGAAGCCAACAAGCTCTCATCAGATGGCTATGTTGTCTACAAGCCCTCGGAACGCCGCTCAAGCGAGCGTGCCCTCAACGCCCGCTGCGCCACTGAAATCGTGAAGTGCCTCAAAGAAGATCGCTTCAAGCTGGCCTATCAACCTATCGTCAACACCAGAACCCAAAGGGCTGACTTTCACGAAGCCCTGCTGCGCATGCAGGAAGATGGAAGCGACGAGTTGATTGCCGCCTCGCACCTCATTCCCATTGCTGAACATCTCGGCCTTGTGCGCTTGGTGGACAGGGCTGTGATGCAGCTCATCATCCAGTCGCTGCACACCTATCCCGAAGCCCGTCTCTCAATGAACGTCTCGGGGATCACGGCAACTGATCCCTATTGGTATGACCAGCTGCTGGATGTGATTTTTGCCAACGCAAATGCCGCCTCGCGCCTGACGGTGGAGATCACTGAAACTGCGGCCCTCAATGATATCAAGGCCACGCAGAAATTTGTCGAAAAGCTGCGCGATGCCGGCTGCAGCGTGGCGATTGATGATTTTGGCGCAGGTTATACGTCGTTCCGTCACTTGCGCGAACTCCCCGTCAACATCCTGAAATTGGATGGCAGCTTCTGTCGCAACGTGCAGGCCAACCGCGACAACGAACATATGGTGCGCAGCCTCATCGATCTCTCTGGCAAGTTCAATCTGAAAACCGTTGCCGAATGGGTCGAATCCCCGGCCGACGCGGAAGCTTTGGCAGGTTGGGGCATTGACTATCTGCAAGGCAACTATATCGGCGAAGCCTCGATCATCGCACCCTGGACAAAAGTCCAGGAGAGCCGCTTTGAAGTCAACGCCGATCCCACATTCGAAGTGCAAGCGCAGAATTTTTTCGATGCGACAGTCGAACTAAGCTCAACACAATTTGCAGAGCCAGAAGCGCTGGAGGCTCAGAATCCTGAAGTCGCTGAACCAATCCCAGCTCAACCTGTCGAAATGGCAGATGTCGGTTATACCGAGAGCTGGTCGACAGACGTCGAACCCGCGGCCAATGCCAACACGTTTGAATTCGCCCCGCAAACCGCTGCCATTGCCGAATTGGATTTCTCGGAGCTTGACCGCAGCATCGCCAATCTGCGTGCGGCCCTGGACGATTTGAACAAGGCCCGCGCGGCTCCGCCCACCGAACCGGAAGATGCCACCGCCACAAGAGACGCGGCTTAACGCGAACTAGCGCGAAATCTTCTCAAGCTTCTGCTGCATCGCGGCCAGCTGATCTTTCAGCGCCTGCAAATCATCCTTGCTGGCAGATTCCTGTGGCGCGGCAGCGCGCGGCTTCGCTTCGGTTTCACCACCCATTGCCCCGCCCATGACGTTAGCGAAGGGGTTGAACATCTTCACCGCTTCATTGAACATCGTCATGTTGCGTTTGGCTTGGTCTTCAATGCCCTTGAAGTGATCGCCCACTCCCATCGTGTCGAGCATCTGCTTCCTGATCTTGTCTTGCTCTTTCATCAGATTGTCGAGCGAGAATTCCAGATAGCCCGGAACCATGCCCTGCATCTGGTCGCCATAAAAGCGGATCAACTGGCGCAGGAAGTTGACCGGCAGCAACGTCTGCGCTCCGCCCTTGTTTTCTTCTTCAAAGATGATCTGGGTGAGAACCGAACGGGTGATGTCTTCGCTGGTCTTGGCATCGTAAACCAGAAAATCCTGGCCGTTCTTCACCATGAGGGCCAGATCATCCAGCGTCACATAAGTGCTGGTCGCGGTGTTATAGAGCCGTCTATTGGCATATTTCTTGATGACGGTGGCTTGCTTGCCACCCTGGGCCTGGCCTTGTTCTTCACTCACGTCGAAAACTCCCCGTAGACTGACGAAAACTTGCGCCGTGCATTGCACAATTGCAAGTGCAAAAAGTCCTCGAATGGTGAAGAGAGACGCGTTAAGAGGGGTCCAAAGCCAAGGAGCCCATCATGAGCAGCATCAAAGATATCGTCATCGTTTCAGCCGCAAGAACCCCCGTCGGATCATTCAACGGGTCGCTGGCTTCCCTCACGGGCGCACAGCTCGGCACCATCGCCATCAAGGCTGTGCTTGAGCGCGCCAAGATTGATGCGGCGGAAGTCAACGAAGTGATCTTGGGCCAAGTGCTCACCGCCGCGCAAGGCCAGAACCCGGCGCGTCAGGCTGCCATTCATGCGGGCATCCCCAACACGGCAACGGCTTGGGGCCTCAATCAGGTCTGCGGCTCCGGCCTTCGCGCCGTGGCCCTTGGCGCACAGCAGATTGCCGGCGGTGATGCCACAATCGTCATCGCGGGCGGTCAGGAATCAATGAGCCGCTCCGCCCATGCCGCCCACCTGAGAGATGGCGTGAAGATGGGCGATTGGAACCTGATCGACACCATGATCCGCGATGGCCTGTGGGATGCCTTCAACGGCTATCATATGGGAACGACGGCTGAGAACGTCGCCAAGCAATTTCAGATCACCCGCGAACAGCAGGATGCTCTGGCCGTCGCCTCGCAGAACAAGGCCGAAGCCGCCCAAGCTGCGGGCAAGTTCAAGGATGAGATCACCGCCGTCACCATCTCCGGCCGTAAGGGTGATGTGATCGTGGCCGATGATGAATATATCAAGAAGGGTGTCACCGCCGAGGGCATCAGCAAGCTGCGCCCCGCTTTCTCCAAGGATGGTTCGGTGACAGCCGCCAATGCCTCCGGCATCAATGATGGGGCGGCTGTCGTATTGTTGATGACAGCAGCAGAAGCTGCCAAGCGCGGCCTCACACCATTGGCCCGCATCGCCTCTTTCGCCACGGCAGGTGTTGATCCTGCGATCATGGGCACAGGCCCCATCCCGGCTTCACGCGCCGCATTGAAAAAGGCGGGCTGGAGTGCGGCTGATCTGGATTTGATCGAAGCCAATGAAGCCTTCGCCGCGCAAGCCTGTGCAGTCAACAAGGACATGGGCTGGGACCCAGCCAAGGTCAACGTCAACGGCGGCGCCATCGCCATCGGCCACCCCATCGGTGCCTCGGGTGCGCGTATCTTGAACACGCTGCTCTTCGAAATGAACCGCCGCAACGCCAAAAAAGGCCTCGCCACATTATGCATCGGCGGCGGCATGGGCGTGGCGCTGTGTGTGGAGCGGTAAGCTCACCTCGGCGACGAATATCACCCACTCCAACCGTCACCCCGGCGCAGGCCGGGGCTGGGCTTTCTTCAGGTCTTCACAAACGATCAATCTTCATCACGATCTTTGCTGCGATTGCATGTAGTGACCGAGAACCTGCCCAGTGAGCGAACGTATCGAAAAACTTCCTGCCGTCTACATCATGGCCAATTTCCATCGCGGCACCATCTATGTCGGCGTGACGAGTGACCTTTGGCAACGCGTCTGGGATCACAAGAACAAGCGCTTTGGGGGATTCACTGCAGAGCGTGATCTGAACAGGCTGGTTTGGTATGAGCATCATCAATCAATGGAAGACGCCATCCACCGTGAGAAACTACTGAAACGCTGGCACCGCGCCTGGAAGTTCCGCATCATCGAAGAAATGAACCCGGAGTGGCGCGATCTCCACGATGACATTGATCCAATCGCCACGCTCGTTGAACCCAAAGCCCAACCCCGGCCTGCGCCGGGGGGACGGAACAAGGATGAAAGATGGAGTGCGCAGCAGACAAGGTTGTCAAAGGCCTGCAGCACTATTTCCGTCACCCCTAAGTCTCTCACCCCTCTGGCTCCGTCACCCCGGCGCAGGCCGGGGCCGGGCTTTCTTCTCGGTTCAAAACAAATCTCTTGACTTTATTCCTATGTTATATTACCTCTGCTCCGCTCCCTTTCGCCGGGGTCCTGTTCGCGACGGTGAACTGGATGGAAGGGGGCGGCAGGTCCTGCAGATGAAGCAAACGTGGCTTTGTCATCGGGTATGTCGGTTGGATGCCTTGGTCACTAAGGGCCGGGCACGTAGTCGTGGCGTTTACG
>JAYUEP010000062.1:0-6481 GCA_043739165.1 Hyphomicrobiales bacterium | reverse complement strand
ACCGCCGTCGCCAAGGGTTCCAGCGCAGCGGCGGTTTGAAGATAGGAATACGTAACGAAATTGTCTTTCGCTTCAGGTGCAACTATCAACTGGCAAATGATGTTTCCAGTATCAATACCTTCGTCGACCAGGTGAATGGTGACACCGCAATGGTCGCGGTCGTCCTTCGCCAGCGACCAATAGGCACCATGTGCACCGCGATAGCCTGGCGTGATCCCTTGGTGTGTGTTAATCACCTTGGCATTGAGCTTGCCAAGCGTCTTGCGATTGAGAATGCGTGTGCCGTTAATGATCACAACATCGGGTCTGATGCGGTCAATCAATTCATGGCTAGCCTGGTCGTTGACGCTTTCCACTGGGTGAACTGCGTCACTCTTGAGTGGCAAAACCTCAAGCCCGTGTTGGCGGCGCAAAAATCTGAGCCGCCCCGCGGCAGAACGGGTGAGCCAAGGGCGGATCAAGGCCACAAAACCCATTTGGCTGATCACCCGCGGAAGCCCAACTTTGCGCATCCGTATTTTCAGCATCTTGGAACGCGGCACAGGTCTTTCAATGATCGCAGGGAACAGGCCAAACTGCGCCACCAATTCATTGTAGACCATCCATGTGGTTGGGTTGTCACCTCCCAGCAAGAGCAGCTTGGTCATGATTGGTTTACCTTGGCCGTCGTCATGAACACAAATTAGATTGGATATCTCAACAGAGTGTGGCCACTTGCGACAGCCATCCAGATTTTCTAATCAGCGTTAATGCAGTGACTAACGCAAATTGGCGCACTTGATTTTTGCTGCTGCAGTGCCATCTTTCAGTCAAAGGGCGAACATAATGAACAGACTCTTACGGGCCGAAGGCTTGGCGCAATTTCTGGGGGCGACTTTTCTCTATTGGCAGATGGGCGGAAACTGGTTCTGGTTCGCTGTTCTGTTCTTCTTGCCGGATATTTCATTTGCCGCCTATTTGGCTGGGCCGAAGGCTGGCGCTTTGATTTACAATGCACTTCACACGATTGTCAGCCCAACCATCTTGTATCTTCTCGCAGTGGCTTTGGGGGCGACCACAAACGTGGGCCCCATCACCCTCGTTTGGCTGGCGCACATCGGTTTTGACCGCGCCTTGGGCTATGGCTTGAAATACTTCAGGGGCTTTAATGACACACACCTGGGCCGCATCGGAACTTAGACCAATGCCATTTGCACACGCTCTTGCAGCTGGGGAACCACTTCTTTCTCAAACCACGAGTTTTTCTTCAACCAAATATTATTGCGCGGCGAAGGGTGCGGCATCGGCAAGATCGCTGGCCAATATTGACGCCAGTTTTGAACCGTTTCAGTCAGCGTTGGTTTCTGCTCACCTTTCAAATGCCAACCGATCGCATATTGGCCAATTGCCAGCGAAAGTTTGAGTTGTGGAACCTGCGCCAAGAGCCTTTTGCGCCAATGCGCGGCACATTCGGGGCGTGGTGGCAGATCACCAGATTTTCCCGCGCCCGGATAGCACATGCCCATCGGCAGAATGGCAAATAGACCCGGGTCATAAAATTGCGCGCGAGACACACCGAGCCAATGGCGAAGTCTGTCACCACTAGGATCGTCGAATGGAATGCCGCTCTCATGCACGCGGACACCGGGCGCTTGCCCCGCAATTAAAATCCGAGCCGAAGCATCGAGTTGAAACACTGGCTTTGGCCCGAGGGGCAGACGGGCTTCGCAAATGCGACAAGCGCGAACCTCTTCGAAAAGCCGAGAGGTCTCAGCATCTGCCAATCAAAGTTCCCCTATCACGCACTTCTTTGCCAACGCCTTATATTGCTTTTCAGTGAACAAGATCGGATTGCCACCAGCCGATGGATCTTTCACCGCCATGGCCGCCACTTCATCCAGGCGCTTCACATCAATGCCGATGCCCTTCAGCGCGTGTGGAATGCCAATTTCCTTGCGCAGCGCCAGCACCCATTTGAGGAAGCCATCAAAGCCACCCTTGATGCCAAGATAAGCGCTCGCGCGTTCAATATCTTTCTCAATCTTCTTGCGGTTGGCCTTGAGCACATAAGGCATGATGATGCCGTTGAGCATGCCATGATGCGCATCATAGAGTCCGCCAAAAGGATGCGACAGCGCATGAATGGCCCCCAGGCCGCGCTGAAATGCTGTGGCGCCCATAGCGGAAGCCACCAACATATTGCCGCGCGCGTCCAGGTCCTTCGGCTTCTTCACCGCCGTGGCCAAATTATCCTTCACCAATCGCATACCTTCCAAAGCCACACCGACAGCCAGGGGATGATAGAAGGGCGCACAATAAGCTTCGATGTTGTGAGCCAAAGCGTCCATGCCGGTCGCAGCCGTCAATTTTGCTGGAAGGCCAACCGTCAATTCAGGATCAAGAATTGAAATTTTTGGCATGATCGCTGGGTGGAAAATGATCTTTTTTTCATGCGAGGTGGGATGCGTCACCACACCAGCACGGCCGACTTCAGAGCCCGTGCCCGCAGTGGTGGGAACCGCAATGATCGGTGAAATGCGGCTCGCGTCCGCGCGCGTCCACCAATCATCCACATCTTCGAGATCAAATACGGAAATGGACTGTCCATGCATTAAGGCGATCATCTTGCCGATGTCGAGGCCTGAGCCGCCGCCAAAGGCAATCACGCCGTCATGCATGCCCGCCTTATAGGCTTTGACACCGGCAATAATATTGGCCTCCACCGGATTGGGCCGCACATCGGAAAAGACCAATGCCGCCAAACCGGCCGCTTTGAGATCAGCCACAATCTCCTGCACCATTGGCATGGCGGCAAGGCCAGGGTCCGTCACAAACAAGGGCCGTTTAATGCCGCAGGCCTTGCAGTGATCAGCCAACTCCTTGATGCGGCCCGCGCCGAATTTTATGGTGGTTGGGAAGTTAAAATTGCGGTTGGGAATCATAATATGGTCCTCAAATGGAAGCTCTTGGGGCGTGTCAAAGCCTCATAGCCAATTTTCGAAAGCGTGGCGCCGCGGCCTGTGTTTTTTACGCCTGTCCAAGTCAATGCCGGGTCGAGATAGTCGCAGCGGTTCATGAAAACAGTACCCGTCTCGATGCGCGCGCCAATTGATTTTGCAGCATCAACATCCATGGTCCAGATCGCGGCGGTGAGGCCAAATTCAGAGTCATTCATCAGCTGAATGGCTTCCTCATCGGAGGATACTTTCATGATGCCGACGACAGGCCCAAAACTTTCATCCCGCATCACGCTCATCTGATGGTTCACATCCGAGAGAATTTGGGGCGCAAGATAGGCCGTGCCCTTCTTACTGGCGGCAAACAGTATTTCATCGATATGCGCTTTTGCACCACCACGAAGCGCTGCCGCAATCTGTTTGCGCACGAATGAAGCGGCATCCGGCTTGATCATGGGTCCCAAAGTGGTGGCCTCATCCAGCGGCGAACCCAGAACATATCTCTGCGTCAACGCCACTGCACCAGCCACAAAGTCCTTGTAAAGATTCTTGTGCACATAGATCCGCTCAATCCCGCAACAGCTTTGGCCAGAATTGAAGAACGCCCCATCAATGAGATTCTCGACCGCGTGGGCTAGATTGGCATCTGAGCGCACATAGGCAGGGTCTTTGCCGCCCAGTTCTAGGCCGACAGCCAGAAAATGCCCCGCAGCCGCACGTTCAATCGCCTGCCCACCGGGAACTGAACCGGTGAAGCACACCATATTGGCCAAACGGCTGGAAATGACTTCGGCAGCTTGTTCATGGCTCATCACCAGATTGGCGAACAGGCCCCGGGGCAAACCCGCCTTGGCGAAGGCCATGGCAAATCGTTCGCCCACCAGCACTGTATCCGAAGCATGTTTCAACACGACCGCATTGCCAGCCATCAAGGCCGGTATGATCGAGTTCACCGCGGTCAAATACGGATAGTTCCACGGCGCGATGGTGAAAACAACGCCCAGCGGCTCGCGCTTGATATAGCGTTCAAAGCCCTCCTTCTCGGCGGGCACCACATTGGCGAGAGATTCTTCAGCGATGCTGATCATGTGCCGCGCACGCTCTTCAAAACCGCTCAGTTCACCAGCGCCATATCGAACCGGGCGGCCCATCGACCACGCCAGCTCAGGCACAATCTCGTCCTTCATTGCAAGCATCGCATCCACTGCGGCGACACAATATTTCGCCCGCTCAGCGATGCTCAGGTTTCCCCATGCCTTCTGCGCGTCGCGGGCTGCGGAAAACGCCGAGGCAATCTCTTTCTTCGAGGCAATCTTGCGCTTGGCCACAACCGAACCATCAACAGGCGAGATCGAAGTGATATAATTCGCCATGATCAGTACCGTTCGAACCCGCGCTTTAATTCCAGATCTGTGATGCGGCGGTCAAATTCCAACTGTTCCCATTTGGCGGTGTGCACATAGTGATCCACAACTTCATCGCCCATGGCACCACGCAGGAACTTTGAATGCTCCAGCAGCGCCGTGGCATCACGCAGGGTCTTTGGAATGTCGCGCAGCTTGCGTGAGGTGTCATAGACATCCCCAGCCGCACCCTCTTCCAGCTTTGTCTTGTTCTCGATCCCATCAATGCCGGCGGCCAAAAGTGCGGCAAAGGCGAGATAGGGATTGAGATCGGCCCCACCCACACGGCATTCTACGCGAATGGCTTTTGATTCCGCGCCGCAGATGCGGAAGCCTGCCGTGCGGTTGTCAAAGCTCCACACCGCGCGCGTAGGTGCAAAGGTGCCGACCATGAAACGCTTGTAGGAGTTCATATAGGGCGCCAAGAAATAGGTAATCTCGCTGGCATGCGCGAGCTGGCCCGCAAGATAGTGTTTCATCATGTCAGACATGCCGTGATCCCCGGCTTTGTCATTGAAATGCGCCGTCTTGCCATCGGCAGACCATAGCGATTGGTGAATGTGCGAAGAATTGCCTGCCATCCCGTAATCCCATTTGGCCATGAAGGTGATGGCCTTGCCCAGCGAATGGGCGATTTCCTTTGCACCATTCTTGATGATGGCATGGGCATCAGCCATACGCAGCGCTTCATCATATTTGACATTGATTTCTTCCTGGCCGGGCCCCCACTCGCCCTTGGAATTTTCAACGATGATTCCGGCACCCGCCAGACCGTTGCGCAGCGCGCGCATATAGGGCTCATCGCGCGTGGTGTGCATGATGGAATAATCTTCAATATGATAGTTGGAGCCTTTCAGCCCGCGATAGCCCTTGTTGTGAACGGTCTCATAGGAATCATCAAACAGGAAGAACTCAAGTTCGGAAGCCATATAGGCCTTCATTTTCATGGCTTCGATACGCTTGAGCTGCCTCTTCAAAATCGCCCGAGGCGAATGCGGCACATCCTGATGTGTATGGTGATCAAGGACATCGCAAATGACCAGCGCCGTACCTGTGATCCATGGCGTTTTGCGCAGCGTACTCATGTCTGGCTTCAGCACAAAATCGCCGTAACCCTTGTCCCACGAAATCGCCTTGTAGCCGGGAACCGGTTCCATCTCGATATCAACGCCAAGCAGATAATTGCAGGCGTGCGTTTCTTCATAGGCACCATCCACAAAATATTGGGCATGGAACCTCTTGCCCATCAGACGGCCCTGCATGTCGACAAATGCGGCCACCACCGTGTCAATCGTTCCGGCTTTCACTTCGGCCTTCAGCTGCTCAAGGGTCAGCATTCCGTTGCTCATCATTTTTCTCCCAGCTTGGTGGCCGCTTGCAGAAGCGGCATAGAAAGCCGCTGCGCCCATTGTTGTTGATTGCGCTCAGTTTCGATGAGGTCATTGCAGATTTCAATCATCAAGTGATGCAAGCCGCGCGGGGCTGCATGTAAATTCAGCAAATGCATGACGCCGTCTTTCGGACCGTAAGGTTCATTGAGCTGCACATTGGCCCCCGGAAAAGACTTGACCAGCCGGTCTGCCAACCAGGGGTCGCGGTCAAACAGCAAGCCCAAATCAACAGCGCGCAGCTTGCCTTTGTAAGTGCGGGTAAAGGAATGGATGGAAACCACGGCTGTGGGCTTTCGCGCCACCGCCCGAGCATCCAAAGCGCCTTCCAAAGCATGGTGGAAGGGTCGGTAAACCTCCTTCACCCGTGCCAGCCGCGCCTCGGCAGAGAGGCCGTTGTTTCCGGGAATGTCAAAAACCTCGCTCACCTCAGGCATGGCACCGGGTGACTCTGGCGGCCGATTGCAATCATAAACCAACCGCGAAATCTTTTGAACAAGCAGCGGAGCGTCCAGCAACCGTGATAGTAACCGCGCTGTGCCTTCAGCCCCAATGTCAAAAGCGATGTGCCGCATCAGGTCGATCTCAGCCAACCCCAAGCGGTTGAGCGCGGCTGGAATGACATTGGATGCATGTTCGCACACCAAAATAAATGGTGAGGCCCCATCCTTGTTGACCCACTCGAAAACCTCGTCACCCGCCGCCAAAATCATCGACTTACCCGCCTGTTTCAAACATTATTCCAAATCTGCCG
>JAYUEP010000061.1:0-6510 GCA_043739165.1 Hyphomicrobiales bacterium | reverse complement strand
ATTGTTTTTGGCACATGCGGCAGTGACAAATGCACGGATTGTCCGGTCGAACCTCAAACTCATAACGAACCGCACCACATTGGCAGCCACCGGTCCATGTCTCGGAGTCCAATTATTCCTCCATCGCTCAGGTTTTCAACTGTGTCCAATCATGCTACAAATGCGCATGACTTTTCAAGCCTATCTCGACACGATCAGGGCCGAGACGGGCAAAGGCCCCGATTAGTTCAAAGCTGCCATGGAAAAATCTGGCGTGCTGAAATTTGACATGAAGGCCAAGGATTTCTGCGATTGGTTGGCCAAGGAACATGATCTCGGCCACGGCCACGCGATGGCGCTGTGGGCCGTGTTTAAATCCAAAGGCTGGGTCGCCGATCCGAAGAAGAAATAGTTCATGTACCAGACGTTCAATGATCCGGATGCTGGCGGTTGCTGGCTTTGATGCTTTCATATTTCTTCGGATCATCAATTGGGTTTTTGCCTGTTTCGGAAGCGGGGAGATTGGCAAGCAACGCAAACCACGGTTCGCGCGCTTCAACACCATATTGTACCACAGGCTGCATTTCGCTGTGCCGGTCCAACGAGCCGATGGAAACAGAGACATTGCCGCTCTCCAGCGATCGATAGGCCAAGGGCGTGCTGCAATCGCCGCAAAAGCCGCGCTCGCCATGGTCAGAGCTTTTGAAATATTTGATCTGCCCGCGCAGCAGTTTGAAGTACTGCAAGTCAACCCCTGCAAACGAACCAAAGAAATTTCCAAATTGCTTTTGGCACATGCGGCAGTGGCAGATGCAGGGCTTGTCGGGCCGCACCGTCAATTCATAGCGAACCGCACCACATTGGCATCCACCCATCCAACTTTCCTTGGCCATCGTGAAGTCTCCCAATTTTTTCAAGAGTGATCGGCCCCCTTGCGTCATTCAATACCAACGCACCAAACGGGGCAAGTCTTGGATGCACCGTGGAGCAGCGCTGTTACCTGCATCGATAACATCGCAGCTGGCCTCAGGCGGAATTTGCTTCTAGCATTACCAGATGAGCGCCAGTGCCAACACCATCGAAATCCACCTTAGGACAGCGGACCAACTCTTCAACCTGCTGGACCCTTCACCCTTCCGCGAGCGTGATCTTGATGAGAAGGCTGAGCGTTACATCGTGGGCTATGCCCGTGAACTCAAGACCAAGGGCCCGCTCAAGATCATTGTCACCTTGCCGCAGGAAGCCTGCGCTTCGCCTTTTGCCCAACACATCCCAGACGCCATTCACAATTATTTCGCCTATCGCGCCGGCCTTCTGCGCCAAGACAGGCGCGAACTCTTGCGCAATGGCAGGCGTTTTTTGTCAATTGGCCTCGTGGTGCTGGCCCTGTGTTTTCTGGCCATCAAGGCGCTAAACCTGCCGGCAGACCCGTCACCTTTCCAACGCCTGATGGAACAAAGTCTGCTGATCCTCGGCTGGGTGGCCAATTGGCGGCCCATCGAAATCTTTCTCTATGAATGGCTGCCGCTATATCGGCAGATCAAGCTCTACGACCGCATCGCAGCGTCGGATACCGAATTGCGGCCCGTGCCTCAGGCGAGTGGTCTGGCAAGTTCAATGCCCGTCACGGCGGCGGCCTTGCCCTGAGCCAAAACGGCGCGGCGGGCGCGAAGTTCATCGCTCAAGACCAGGACCGTGGTAGAGGCCGTAGTCTCGAAAGCGTCCGGCACAACGCCGTGAATGAAGGCGGCGCAAGAGGCGCGAAACAGGCGGGCGGAAAAGCGGAAGGCAAAAGCCATATGCGCGAAATAGCTTTCGCCAGCGGCATGCGGGTGGGCCAGAAATATTTCGTCTAAAGTCTTCATCAGGGGCTCCTTTCAGGTTTTGGGAAAGCTAACCCATTCCGCGCGAGATATTCTCTCGAAATTCCACAAATTCGGTGCTATATAGTGGAAAATATCCCAACAAAGCGAAGAAAAAACATGATTGATCCCAAAGACGCTGAAATCCTGAAACATCTGCAACAGGATGCCAATATCGGAATCGAGGCCCTGGCCGAGCGTGTGCATCTTTCGCGCAATGCCTGCTGGCGCCGCATCAAGGCGTTGGAGGAAGAGGGCGTGATCAAGGCGCGGGTAGTGCTGCTTGATTCAGCCAAGATCAATCTCAAGCTCACCGCATTGATCGCCATCAAGACCGCGCAGCATGACCCGGCCTGGCTCGAGAAGTTCGCCGCTGCCGTGCGCGACTTTCCTGAAATTACGGCAGTCTACCGCACCACGGGCGACACCGACTATGTCATGCAAGCCGTTGTGGCGGATGTCGCAGGTTATGACGCGCTCTACAAGCGCTTGATCAAGCGCATTCCACTGGCCGATGTGTCTTCGAGCTTCGTGATGGAAAAAATCAAAGAGACAACGGCGCTGCCGCTCGCCCAAGCCTTGCAGGCGAATTAGCGCCGTTTCGGCCAGTCCTTGGTGTCATGATCTGGATGCTGCCGGTTGGTCGCGGCGAAGCCGGGCAGGCGCTGGGCGTATTCAGTCACACCTTCGGCTCCCTCGCCTGAATCATAAGCGGGGATTACGGTGATTTGGTTGAACCAAGGCTCGCGCGATTCAAGCCCATATTGGTTCAGGGGCATGAATTCGCTGTGTTGATCTAGCGAGCCGATGGACACAGAAATTCGGTCCTCTGCCAAGTCATCAAAAGTCAGCGGCGTACCACAGTCTTTGCAGAACCCGCGCTGCACCTCGGCTGTGCTGCGGAAATTGCTGATTTCACCACGCGTCAAGCGGAACTTGTCGCGCGCCAGGCCCACAAGAGCGGCAAAAAAATTGCCAAAAGCTTTCTGGCACATGCGGCAATGGCAGATGTGCGCACCCGTGGGCCGCTCAAGCAATTCATAACGCACCGCACCACATTGGCAACCCCCAGACCACGTCTCGCTCATGACAGCACTCCTTTGCGTTTGAGCGCCAGTGTCTCTGCCGCGCTCATCCCCAACACTTCAAGTAACACGTCTTGCGTGTCTTGCCCTAACAGCGGCGAAGGCGTTTCCATGTGCGTGGGCGTTTGCGAAAACACCACGGGATTGGCCACGCTTGGCGCCTTGCGGCCATCGGCACCGTGCAACACGTGCAACAACCCGCGCGCCTTGACTTGCTCATTCTCAAACACCTGATCAATTGTGTTGATCGGCCCACAGGGCACAGATGCGGCCTCAAAGGCGTCCACCCACTGGGCGGTAGTTCTGGCCTTCATGGCAGGAACGAGCAGGGGAATGAGTTCGTCTCGCCCTTCAACGCGGCCCCGATTGGTGGCGAATTTGACATCTGGCGCAACCCCGATGATGCGGCAATATTCCGTGAACTGACGATCATTGCCGACAGCAACGATCATATGCCCATCCGCCGTTTCGAAAACCTGATACGGCACGATATTGGGATGTTGGTTGCCCAACCGCTGTGGCACCTTGCCGCCGACCAGATAGTTGAGCGCCTGATTGGCCAAGACCGCAACTTGTGAATCCAAAAGTGAAATATCAATATGCTGCCCGTGGCCTGTGGTGGCACGCGCAATCAAAGCCGCCTCAATGCCGATGACAGCGTGCAGGCCTGCAAAAACATCTGCAAAGGCCACGCCCATCTTCATCGGATTGCCATCAGGTTCGCCCGTGATCGACATCACCCCCGCCATGCCCTGGATCATGAAGTCATAGCCGGCACGGTTGGCATAAGGCCCTGTCTGGCCAAAACCGGTAATCGAGCAATAGATGAGGCGCGGGTTGGCGTCCTTCAGACCGGCATAATCAAGGCCATATTTCTTAAGGCCCCCCACCTTGAAGTTCTCAATCAAAACATCAGACTTCGCCGCCAAGGCCTTGATAAGCTCAGAACCCTCGGGCGTTGCCATGTCGATGCAAACCGATTTCTTGCCACGATTGGCGCTTTGGAAATAGGCGGCATCGCCGTCGCTGCCGTCGGCGTTTTTGACAAAGGGCGGCCCCCAGCCACGCGTATCATCGCCTTCGCCCGGCTTCTCGACTTTGATCACCTCTGCGCCGAAATCCGCCAGCATCTGCGTGGCCCAGGGCCCCGCAAGCACGCGCGTGAGATCAAGCACCCGCAGGCCTTCCAACGCGCCATTCATGTCAATTCCTCCTGCACCCTGGCTTTGTCACGCAGCCGTGAGGCGCGCAACAACCCCGCATCATCCACAATCGGATAACCTGCCGCCACGATGTGTGAATTGATGCGGTGCAGATCGCGGATCACATCGATGAACAAGGCACTCTGCCGCAAGGCCGTGGCCTTGTTGGAAAGTGAAGCGGTGAAATGGGCTTCCATTACCTTGTTTTCCAATTGGCGGAACACATCCTTCTGGCCGATGAGATGCTGCGCCGCCGCCACGTCGCGCGATGTGGTGACCGAAGCCGCCAGCTTGATGTTGTTCTGGATGATGAGGCACAGTTCTCCCAGCGAAGCGCGTTCCTCGTCGCTGAAGGTGAGGCCTTCTTTGATCTTGGCACGAATGCGGTCTTGCAGGTTGAGCTGGATGATGTCGCCCGCATGTTCAAGGTTAGAGGCATAGAGCGTCACCTCCAGGGCATGGCGCGCTTCTGCTGCGGTGAGCTTGCCCAAGCTTACGTCATTGACATAGGCCTGAATGGCCAATTGAAAAGTGTTGAGGCGCGTATCCTGCCCTTCCAGAAGTTTCAGGGCTTCCATGCTGGAATCGGCCATGGCGCGCAACGCTGTCTGGAACATGTGGTCGAGAATTTCGCCCATGCGCGCCAGTTCGAAATTGGCGTTGGCCAGCGCTGCAGGTGGCGATGAGATCGTGGTCGGATCAAGATAGCGTGGCTGGCGCAAAGGGTCTTCCGGCAAAGTTGAATCCGGCACCAGCCGTTTGACCAGCCAGGCCATGAGCGTGACCAAAGGCAGAAACAGCAGCGCCACGCCAAAGTTGAAAGCAATGTGAAAGCCCAGCGCCCATTGCAGCGGGTTGGAAATTTCTGTGGGCAGCAGGGTGAGAAGACGCTGCGAAAATGCCAGCAAGGCAACAGCGCTGATCGCGCGTGCCAAAAGATTGGCCAGCGGCAGGCGCCGCGCATCAGGCGGCAGGCCCAGAGAGGCAATGAAAGCAGGCAGGCCGCCGCCGAAATTGATGCCAAGCAGGAACCCAAGTGCACCTGCAAGATCAAGGCTGCCATTCACCATCAGCGAGGCGATGAGAAGGATCGCCGCCAATGTGGAATGAAAAGCCCAAGCCATAGCTGCACCAATCAGGAAGGCCAGAACCGGTGCCTTGCCCACCGCTGTGAGCACATCGTGAAACAGGCTGGCTTCGTTGAGCGGCGTGGTGGCTTGCGACACCAGCCGCAATGAGAGCAGCATGAGACCAAGGCCGATCAACACCCGCCCCGCATTATGCGGCTTCAACTCATCCGACCATTGGAAGATCACATAGCCGCAGAACAAGAAGACCGGCGAAGTCCACAGTGCGATATTGGAGCCGGAGGCAACGAGCGATGAGACCAGCGATGAGCCTGCATCCGCGCCGAGCAGAACCGAAAGTCCAAGCCCCGCAGGCAGGCTTCCGGCCGAGGCGATGTTGGTCACAATCAATGCCGTGGCCGTGCCGCTGCCCAGAACCAGCGTGGCGGCAAGCCCCGCCGCCAGCGCCGAGAAGCGGTTGCCCAGCCGATATTCAATGAAATATTTGAGTTGCTGCTCCCACACCCGCAAAATCCCGGTGCGCACCATGCGCACGCCCCAGAGCAGCAGAGCCACGCCGCCGAGCAGATTGAGAATGACGAGGGTGGATGGATTCATGCGTGCATGGTTTCAGGAAATCACGGCCAGGGCAAGGACCAGGTTTTGACGTTTGTGTAAAACTTCATGGCCTCGGCCACGCCTTCCTTGATGCCATTGCCCGAATCCTTGATGCCGCCAAAGGGCGACATCTCGATGCGGTAGCCGGGCACTTCCCAGATATTCACCGTGCCCACATTCAGGCCCTCAATATATTTGGTGATGCGTTGCAGGTTGTTCGTGCACACGCCGGAGGAGAGACCAAAGGCGGTGGAGTTGGACAGCTTGATCAACTCTTCATCATCAGCAGGCGCACGAATGATGGGGATGACGGGGCCGAAGGTTTCCTCAAACACCAGTTCCGATTTTGGATTCACGTGATCGATGGTGATGGGCGGCAAAACGGCACCCTTGCGCTCGGGATGATAGAGAATCTTGCCACCTTCTTGTGCCGCCATCAGCACACGCTTTTCGAAAAGCTCGGCTGTGGCCGCATTCACGACGCAGCCGAGATCAGTGTCGGGGTTCTCGGGATCGCCAAACTTGATCTTCTTGGCCTTGGCCAGAACCTTTTCGACAAAAGCATCGGCCACACGTGGCTGCACCAAAATGCGCTTCACCGCCGTGCAGCGCTGGCCGGAATTCTTGGTGGCCCCGGCAACGGCGAGTTCAGCTGCCTTGTCGAGATCAGAGTCTGAAAGATCATCCAGCACGATCA
>JAYUEP010000060.1:0-2169 GCA_043739165.1 Hyphomicrobiales bacterium | reverse complement strand
GCATTGCCCCCACATGGAACGCGGCACCCGGCAAGGGGGCCAAGGCCTTCGTCGATTTCCAAAATGATGTGACGGTGAAAGACATCATCCAGGCCCATCAAGAAGGCTACACGGATGTCGAACATCTGAAACGCTACACCACGCTGGGCATGGGCACCGATCAGGGCAAGACGTCAAACATCAATGCGCTGGGCTTGATGGCGGAACTGACTGGAACACCCTTGGCCAAAGCCCAAACCACAACCTTCCGTCCGCCCTTCGTGCCACTCGCGGTGGGGGCAATCGCAGGCCGCAGCAAGGGCCAGCATTTCCGCCCCACGCGCCGCTCGCCGTTGCACGAATGGAATGAGAAGAATGGCGCCACCTTCATTGATGCTGGCCCGTGGAAGCGCGCCTGGTATTTCGATTGGGCCGGAAAGACGCCGCAAGACGCCTATATCAAGGAAATGGAACTGGTACGCCACAACGTCGGCCTCAGTGATGTATCAACGCTGGGCAAGATCGATGTGCAGGGCAAGGATGCGGCAGAATTCTTGAACCGCGTCTACGTCAATGGTTTTGCCAAACTCCCGGTCGGCAAGGCGCGCTATGGCATAATGCTGAATGATGACGGGCTGGTGCTGGATGACGGCACCACGTCGCGCATCTCTGAGACTCAGTATTATATGACCACCACCACGGCCCAGGCAGGCGAAGTGATGAGTTGGCTCGAATTCCTCTTGCAATGCCATTGGCCGGAACTCGATGTGCATGTGACCTCCCTCACGGATGAGTGGGGCGGCATGGCACTGGCTGGCCCCAAAGCGCGTGAGGCTCTGGCCTTGGCCTTCCCGAACGAAAACGTCAGCACCGAGGCGCTGCCCTATATGGGCGTCAAAGACATTGTGTTTGAAGGCGTACCCGTCCGCCTGTTGCGCCTCTCGTTTTCGGGCGAGTTGGGTTACGAAATCCATTGCCCGGCGAATTTTACACAAAGTCTGTGGGAACATGTGCTCAAGGCCGCCGGCCCACTCGGCATTAAGCCCTATGGCCTCGAAGCCTTGGCGAGTCTGCGCATTGAGAAAGGCCACGTCGCTGGTTTGGAGTTGGATCATCGCAATTCGCTGGATGATCTGGGCCTCGGCAAAATGGCATCGACTACGAAACCCTTTGTGGGCGATGTGCTGCGTCAGCGCGAAGATATGATGTCACCCGAGCGCTGGAGCCTCATCGGCCTCGAACTCATCGAGCCAGATAGAAAGCTGCGCGGTGGTTCAATCCTCTTTGCTGCCAATGATGAAATCAAGGGCCATGGCCGGGGCTATATCACTTCGGTGACTTGGAGCGTCGAACTGCAACGCTTCATTGCCTTGGGCCTCTACCAAGGCGGGCTGAAACATCTGGGCGAAGAAGTGATTTGCGCCTTCCCACTGAAAGATGAGCAGGTCAAAGCCCGCATCATGTCGCCGCTGTTCATCGACAGTCAGGGAACAAGACTCCATGCTTGAAACCCATTCCCCTCTTGGCACCAATGCCAGTTTTGAAACCCCCGGCCTGAGCCTGCGCGAAGCGCCGGGGTTTGAACTCACCCAACTCGCAGGTGAGGAAAAGGCCCTGAAGCGGGCCTTAGGTGATTTGCCAGACTTCGGCCAAGCCGCAGGCAGCAAAGATCAAACCGTCATGCGCGTCAGCCCGTCGCAGGTCTGGGTTCTGAGGGAACTGCCCAGAACCATTGGCCTCCACGTCACGCCGCTGTCCTCATCGCGCACCCGCATCGCCGTGGAAGGAGAGAAGGCTCGCGCGCTTTTGTCGGCTTGCGCTGCCGTGGATTTTGACGCCTCGACTTTCAAATCCGGCCATTTTGTGATGACAGGCATTCACCACACGCCAGTCCTGATCCACTGCCGCAAGCCCAACCAGTTCCATATCTACGCCATGCGCAGCTTCGCGCTTTCTGTCTGGGAGTGGCTGGTGGACGCGGCCCAAACCCTCTAAGCTGGAAAAAACAACACTGCTTCGGGGAAACGCATGACGTCCAATTCGAATGATGTTCGCTCAGGCTCTCTCATTTATCATGAGCAGGGTCGTCCTGGTAAGTTGGAGATCCGCGCAACCAAGCCACTGGCCAATCAGCGCGATCTGGCGCTGGCCTATTCGCCGGGAGTTGCGGCTGTTTCCGAAGCCATCCAC
>JAYUEP010000059.1:0-6602 GCA_043739165.1 Hyphomicrobiales bacterium | reverse complement strand
TTGATGAGTATCGCAAAACCAAGATGGAAGAGCTTGAAGCCTTGCGCCGCAAGCTCGACGAAGAACGCGCCGCGTTTGACGAATTTCTCGGCAAGCTGCGCATGGCCAAAGACCGTGAAGATTTTGAGCGCTTCATGGCCGAACGTAACGCTGCTCCGAAGACGCAAGACTGAGTTCCCCCCAAAGGCTTGCGAAAATCTGCTGGCGTTCACCCTCTCCTGCACGCGCAGGGGAGGGTTTGTTACATTCAGCGTTGAGTTTCCAACAGGCGCTCGGCCAGCAGCGCCATCTTTTCTTTTTCGAGATTGGCGAAGGCAAAGCGCAGATAGTTGTCCTGCCCCGGGCCGAACATTGAACCGGGCAGGCATAGGACATCAAATTCCTGCGCCAATCTTTTGGCCACGTCTTTTGAGGCCACCGCGTCAAATGGATGCCGCACATAGGCGAAATAGGCCCCGCTGCTGACCAAGCTGTATTTGAGTTTGGGATTGGCGAAGGCCGCGCGCAAGGCCGCCAAGCGTTCTGCCATGACTTGCCTTTTTTCTTCCTTCCATTGATCAAGGTATTCCAACGCGTAAAGCACGGCACGCTGCGTGATATGCGGCGGGCAGATCGTCATTGTATCGAGAACCTTGGCCGCCTCATGCAGGATGCGCGGGCCTGCCAGCATGGCACCGAGGCGGTAGCCTGCCAGCGCATAGATCTTCGAAAATGAAAAGAGTTGGATCAAAGTGTCTTCATGCCCCACTTGTTTCAACAAATGATGCGCCGGCGCATGGCCGGGGCGAAAGTCCTTGTAGGTTTCATCCACAATGAGCGCCACACCAGCGCTTCGCGCCACGTCATAAAAACCCTGCAAGACCTCGGACGAATAGATTGCTCCTGATGGGTTGTTGGGTGAGCAAAGCATGATCGCCTTGGTTTTAGTGTCGATGGCAGCGGCGGCTGCCGCAACTGACGGCCAGGCTTCACCTTCCCCAAATGCGGCAATCGGCTTGATCTCAACGCCTAGCATTTTGAGCCACATCTGATGATTGAAATAATAGGGTGCGGGCATCACCACGTTGTCACCCGCTTCGGCCAAAACCATGATGGCCGCGGCAAAGGCCTGGTTGCAGCCCGTGGTAATAGCCACGCTTTCTGCCTGCACCTCGGCTCCATAATCCGCGCTCAAATGTGCAGCGAAGGCCTGCCGAAGCTCGGGGATGCCGAAGATGTCAGTATAGCCGCCCGTGTTTGGGGCATGGGCCAGGCGGGCGATTTCATCTTGAAGCGCGCGGGCTGGCGCATAGCTTGGCACTGCCTGGCAGAGGTTCAGAAGTTCACGCGTTCTGGTGCGGCCGGCCACCCAGCCGAGGGCTTCTGCAATCGGTGGAAATTCAACAGTGGCAATGCGGGCTGATATTTCAACCATTCTCATCCTCTTGGAAACATCTTGGGTTTAGGGCAGAAGAGAGCCCATGAATAGTTCTACAATTCAAAAACTGCTCGAGCTTCGTGGTGCCTGGCTGAAATCTGTCAAAGGCAATGACGCACAGGCCCGCAGCCGTGAGGCCTTGTCGCGGTGGATTGCGCAAGACTATGTGGGTTTTGAACGCAGTCGCGACAGGTTGTTCACAGCTGAAAATGCTGAAGTGGCAGATGATACAAATGCCATTTTGCAGCATCCGGACGTGAAAGACTTGCTCAAGGTCATGGGTCAAGTGGGCATGGCTCCGAAGACCACTTCATCGGGGTTCAGCCTGGATGCGCGGGCGCGGCGTTATCTCTCCGGCGGTTGGCTGGAAGAACTGGCATGGCTTGCCGCGTTGGAAGCGGGGGCCCATGAGGCCATTCATGGCCAAGTCATTGGCTGGGAATTTCAAGGGTTCACCGGCGAAAACGAAATCGATTTGATCATGCGCCATGGCAAGCGCTTGAGTTTTGTGTCATGCAAGGCGCTGCGCTCCGAGCTTGATGTCAATGACCGCAAGCACCGTAACCGCCTGATGGATGCGGTGCATCAGGCTGATAATCTCGCCGACCATTTTGGCCGCCATGGTGAGCGCGTCGGCGTGTTGGTCACAACCGATCTATATGATGAGGCCAAAGACATGCCGCGCTATCAGGCCTTGATGGGGAAAGCTGCGGTTCTTGATGTTCGCGTGATTGCGCTGGAAGAACTGGGCTGGGACAAGTTGGTTCAGGCCCTTCGGCATTTGATGATGGAACAGGAAACACGGAAATGAAAGCCATTCGCTTCGACAAGTTCGGCGGGCCCGAGGTTTTGAATTATGTGAATGCGAGTTTGGCTGACCCTGCCGAAGGTGAAGTGCAGTTGCGGCACACGGCCATCGGCCTCAATTTTGTTGACACCTATCACCGCAGCGGGCTGTATCCCGTGGCGTTGCCCTCTGGCCTTGGCGGCGAAGCCGCGGGTGTGATCGCCAAACTCGGCAAGGGCGTGAAGGGGTTCAAGATTGGTGATCGCGTGGCCTATGGTACAGGCCCCTTGGGTTCTTATGCCGAGATGCGCAATTTTCCTGCCAATCGCCTGGTGAAATTGCCGAAATCGATCGGTGATGAACAGGCCGCTGGCATGATGCTCAAGGGCATGACAGTGCGCTACCTGCTGCGCGCCACTTACAAAGTAAAGCGTGGTGAAACGGTTTTGTTCCATGCTGCCGCTGGTGGTGTGGGCTTGATTTTTTCGCAATGGGCCAAGGCCTTGGGTGTGAAGGTAATTGGCACGGTGGGCTCGCCCGAAAAAGTGGCGATTGCCAAGGCCCACGGCTGTGCCCATGTGATTGATTCATCGCGCGAGGATGTTGTGGCGCGGGTGAAGGAAATCACCGAGGGCAAGGGTGTTCCGGTGGCCTATGATGGTGTGGGGCTGGCCACTTATATGCAATCGTTGGATTGCCTCAGCCCGCGTGGCTTGCTGGTTGTGTTTGGCAATGCGTCGGGCGCTGTGCCCGCGTTCAATCTGGGCCTCTTGGCGTCCAAAGGTTCGCTGTATGTGACGCGGCCCACCTTGTTCAACTATGTGGCCAAGGACAATGAGTTTCGGGACACCGTGCGTGACCTTGTCAACATTGTCAAATCTGGCAAGGTCAAAATCGTGATCAACCAACGTTATGCGCTGGCAGATGCGGCCAAGGCACATGAAGATTTGCAGGCGCGGCGCACGACGGGGGCCACGGTACTGCTGCCCTAGTTAGCCGCAGCTATCGACGGGCAGGGCAGCAAGGCCAGACCAAGCAGCGGCGCAAGAGCCTTGTGAACAAAAGAACCTGCCGATGGTATTGGCAGGAATGGCGTGGGCCAGATTGATCGATTGACCCGTTGAATCAGACAAGGTTGAAACCACCATGCCGATGAGTTGGCCCTTGTCGTTGAAAACGGGGCCGCCTGATTCGCCACGCTGGGTTCCCATATGGAGCACGAGCGCATCAGGATAGCCAAATTTGCCATAGCTGACAGGCCGGCCAAAATGCATGTTTTGCAGCGAGCCAATGCGCGCCGTATCGCCTCCGCCGTGGGGCTTGCCCAGTGTATAAATGAGCGCGCCGGGGGCGAGGCAGCCGGGGGCACCGGGTGTTACGGCGCTGCCATTGAACGAGCGCAGCTTGACCAAGGCCATATCATTTTCAGGATAAACGGCGACAACAGCGCCAGTGTAAATCCGGCCGTCGGCGGCACGGGCTGAAATCTCGTTGCCCTTGGCGATTGCCACATGGGCTGCGGTAATCACATAACCATCAAGGGAAACTACGAAGCCACTGCCAGAGGTCACCGGTGTTGTGTTATCCCGGCTGCTGGCAGCGGTGATGCCATTGTCGTGCTGGGCGACGGTCATCGTCACATAGGTGCGGCTGGTGGTGGGCAGCAGGCTCGCCACAGAGGCCGCACCCACTGCGCCAGAGGGCTCGGCATTTTGGTCGAGCGAGATGGGGCGGCTTTCCATATCAACGGCGTGGTCGGCCACGCAGGCGGAAAGCAAAAGCGCTGAGAGCGCAAATAAAAATGCACGGGAAGAAATCAAAGGATGCCACCAGTTGTTGAAAAGGCCTTAGGCGAGAATCAAGGCAGGAACAAGGATGGGCGAGGGGCGCAGGGACGATAATTCCCATGTGTTGTTCACATGCCGCGCAAAACAAAACGGCCCGCATTTTGCGGGCCGTCTGAATTCACAATTGCAGCAGATCAGAATTTGAAGACGGTGACGAGATCAGCCAAGTAACCTTGGTCGCCGCTGCCGCCTGTCTGATACTGTCCCTCAACACCAACCACGAGCTGTTTGACTGGGGTGTAGTAGACGCCTGCGTTATACAACGTTGCACCAGCATATTTGTCTGAGGTCAAAGCCGCTGTTCCGAAGTCGTGAACAACACCAACTTCGAAGCTGGCGGAGTCGCCCAAGGCGACAATCGCGTAGCCCGAAGCTGCGGTGTAGTCATGGCCAACAGTCGGCGCAGTACCTGTTGCAAAAGCGCCCATGTGGCCCGTGCCAACGGTTACACCCAACTTGACGGGAGCAAGGTTGACGCCCATGCCGCCGTTGATGGCCCAAGACGCCTCGCCAGCGGGCATGGCATTGCCCCAATAGCCGCCGCTGAGATCAAATCCAAACATGTCCGCCTTGTAGGTCGCCTTGGCGGATGCACCAAAAGCGCTGGTGTTGCCGGAATTGTTGGAATCTTCAACTTGCACCGCCAGGCCCAGCGGGCCGTCGGCATAGCTGAGTGTGATCTGCGCCGGGTTATTGGCGCTCGAGCCGGAGAGGGCATTGCCCTTCTGACCAGGCGCATTCGAAATTGCGCCCCAAGTGTCGTTTTGTAAGCAAGTGCAAATAGCGTCAAAGGTGTAACCATTCTTGGCCAGCGTTCCCTTTTGGATCGGGTTCTGGATGCCGCCACTCAGCGTAAAGTTTGGTGTAAGCTTCCACCAGCCATAAAAGCCATCGGTGGTGATCCCTGGATTGCCGCTGTTATAGGCACCGCCAGTGCTGTCTTTGGCGACCATGCCAATGCTGACACCTACTTCACCCACTGCGGTATCCGTTTTTCCGACAACCTTCATGCGAGCTTCCGTCCAGATGTCAGTCTGATAGGCACCGCCGCCGCCAGCGTATTGCGCCATGATGCCTGCGCGAACGTTGGCCGTCCATGTGATTTTTGTTTCTGGAGCTGCCGCCGGAGCATCAGCGGTTGGCATGATGGTGATGATGTGTTCGTCGCCTTCCTTCGTAAAGGAGACCATTGAATAGCCTGCCGGTACTGAAGGAGCCGCTTCCAGCGTTGCAACGCGGGAATTGAGGGTCTCGATCTGGGCCTTGAGCGCGTCAAGGTTTTCGGCGCGGGCGCTCACCGACACTGCAGCAAGCGCTGCTGTGCCGAGAAGAGCGAGGTTAAGAACTTTCATGTAATTCTCCTGCGAATTGTTGCGTCTTGTCCCTCGAACCCCTGTTGCAGGCCGGACGACAATGCTCCCCAATGAAGCGAGCAGCTGTGTTGTTGCTAAACGGAATGTCACAATCAACGGCGAACCGGCCATGACGAAAATATGACGGCGAGCCTGTGGCGAGGAAACAACAAAAACGCTCTATGTCGCTGAAAATGTTCAAATAAAAGATTTTTTATTTGGCTTTTTCGCGCCCATGATGGGCATTTGTCATAAAACTGTTGTGAAAGCCTGCTAGCGGCGCGCGCCATTTTCGGTGCGGGGAATTGGCCGTTCAAGCTGCAAGAATCGATATCGGCGAAACAATGCGTGCGGGCCTGCAAACGAAATCGAGAATGTGATCGATGGGCGGCCCAGAGCGTGGGCCATGTTGAGGCCCCCAAAACAAAACGGCCCGCCGAAGCGGGCCGTTCGTTAGTTCAATCTCAAGTCAGATCAGAACTTGAATATGGTCAAGAAAGCAGCGGTGTAGTTACCGTCAAGCTTACCCGAGCCAGCGTCCGCCGAGTCAAATTCGCCTTCGATACCGAACGTGAGTTGCTTGACTGGCGTGTAATACACACCACCGTCAAACTCAGTCCAACCATTCGAAAGCTGCGTGTTCCACTGATGGGTCACGCCCAATTCGAGGCCCATCGAGTCAGACAGCGCTGCCTTGGCATAGCCGCTGACCTTCGTGTAATCGTCGTTCGCCAAAACGCCAGAGCCGAGGCCAGCGGCAACGCCCATGGAGAACATGCCGAACTTGCCACCAATGCCAGTGCTGACAGCCCAAGCTGCTTGCTGAGCGGAATTGGCATTGCCCCAATAACCGCCGTTGACGTCAGCGCCGAACATGTCGCCTGAATAGCCAATCTTGCCCGACACGCCGAAGGCGCTGGCATTAGCTGCGTTGTTGGCATCTTCAACCTGCATCGCAAAGCTCAGAGGGCCGTCAGCATATGACAGCTTCATCGCCGCTGGGTCGCCGCCGCCGTAAACGCCGCTGATAACAGAAGCGTTGGAATCATTGAAGGCGCAGGTGCAATTGGCATCAAAGCTGTAGCCGCTCTTCGAGAGCGTGCCGAGAACACCACCGGTGAGGGTGAAGTTCGGGGTGATTTTCCACCAGCCCGAGAAGCCGTCTGTCTGAATGACAGGATTGGCAACGTTGTAGGCGG
>JAYUEP010000058.1:0-2191 GCA_043739165.1 Hyphomicrobiales bacterium | reverse complement strand
CCACATCATGTTCGCGGCCAAAAACCTGTTCCACCGCAAACCATTCCACAAACAGCGGATTGGTCTGGCCCTGCAATTGCTTGAGCATGGAGACCCAGCCACCCACCATCAATTCGCCACGCCGTTTCAAACCGCGCGCGATGGCTTCGATGCGGCCACGGTCGGCGGATTGCAATTCTGAGGCTTCGTCATCCAGCTTCTTGAGCAGCAGATTGGCCAGCCCCGTCATGGGCTTTTGCAAGGCGCTCAGATTGTCGATGAGATCATCAATCGCGGTGGGCAAGCCTGATACCAGTGGCAGGCAATCGGTCTCCAGCGATGCGGAATTTGAGGCTTCCGACCGGGCCAGAACCTGTTGGCGCACCAAGGTCAAGAATTCCTCGGCTGAACCTTCTGGATGGCCGGATTGAATACGCCTTGTCCAGCCGGGGCCGGGGAGTGAACCTGCGGCGCGCAGGATCTGTTGCATCAGCTTTTCGGCATTGTCTTCATCGGCCAGCAAATCGCCCATGCGTTCGGAAAGGCCACGCCCACGGCGGCGTTCCGATTCAGGCCCACGCAGCCAGCGGCGCAGTTCCGAAGCTTCCAGCGCCGTGAGATGGCCGGAGAAAGCTGAATCTGCCGCATCGAACAAGTGATGGCCTTCATCGAACACAATGCGGCGCAAGCCACCGGGGCTTTCAGCTTCTTCCTCCGTCTTGGCCACGCCAATGGCGTGATCAATCGCCGCCTGATGCAGCACCAGCGCGTGATTGGCGATCACCACATCGGCCTTGCGGCCGGCGCGCACCGACTTTTCAATGAAGCAGCGTTTGAAATGCGGGCATGCGGCATAGATGCATTCGCCGCGCCTGTCGGTCAGGCCCAAGGACGCAGGCGTAGGGTTGCGGCTTTCACCATCGAAATTGGTTTCGGAAAACAGCGGCATCAGCCAACTGGGAAAATCCCCGCCGACAATATCGCCATCGCGCGAGAACCGCGCCCAGCGCGAAATCAGCGTGGCCAGCAAGGCTGAGCGGGCATTGGCTGATGTGAGCCTGCCAAACACTTCCTGCATGTTGAGGAGGCAGGCATAATTTTCGCGGCCCTTGCGGATGACAATGCGCTCGCGGCGCTCGGCTGGATCTTGTACCAGACGCGCGGTTTCCTGGTCGAGCTGACGTTGCAGGTTTTTGGTGTAGGTTGAAATCCACACCGGTGCATTATTCTTGCGCGCCCATAAGTAGGATGGTGCGAGATAGCCAAGGGTTTTGCCAAGGCCTGTGCCTGCTTCGGCGAGCAGAATGTTATTGATGTCTTTCCGGTCGCGTGGTTCAAAAGCGTGGGTTGCGGCGGCGGCATAATCACGTTGGCTCTGCCTTGTTTCGGAATCACTGCCCAAAATCTCGGCCAAGAATCTTTGCGCATCAGCACCGTTCACGGCTTCTTGCGTGCCTGGCGGCCTTGCGCCGTCATCTTCCCATTCCTCGATCCGGTCCCAGACATTGAGGCCCGTTGCAAATCCGCCGACATCCATTTTTGGGTTGGCCTTGAGCAGAGCTGCCATCACCGGCTTGGCCCATGGCCAATTGGCGCGGGCCAGAAAAGTGGCGAGTTCAGCAGCTTCACGCAGCAGCGGATAATTTTTGTTGGAGAGGCGCTGCAGCAGATCATCAACCACGACCAGTAAAGTTTCATTCTCGCTTGCAGATTTTTCCAGTGCCAGTGACCGCGCCAGCCCCGTTGGTGTGGGTGTGGCGATGCGGGCCGGCACGACAAAGGCGAAGAGTTCGGCCACATCAAAATGGCGCTGTTCGCGTGCCGCGCGGATCAGGCTTTTGGGGGCGGAAGCTGCTGCTCCCAAGCGCTCAATCAGGAAATGCGAATGACAGATGAGATGAGGCGAGGCGGAAAGTCTTGCCAAAGCCGCCGCGGCACCTAAATGTTCGCCCGAAACCCTAGCACCCAGCCCTTCACCAATGGCGGTGGGCGGGGGAATGAATTTATGGTCGATGCTGTTCATGGGCGCCAAGCTTTAGTGTGCTTCGGGTGGAAGGGGAAGCTGCCATATGGTCGTCAAGATTGCGGCAGAAGCTGATCTTCAATCAATTCAGGGAAGCAGCAGCATGGACCAGAAGATTATTAATCTGTTTGACGGATTTACCCATGGTGGCATGAGCCGCCGTGAATTCATGGATAAATTGGCCACCCT
>JAYUEP010000057.1:0-6649 GCA_043739165.1 Hyphomicrobiales bacterium | reverse complement strand
AGGTTGAGATGAGGCCGCGGTGGTGCCGGTCTTCCGGCACATGCGCCATGCCGCGCTGGCGCAGGATCGCCGGGTCATGCAGTGCGGTGATATCTTGGCCTTCAAAGATTACCTGGCCCGAGGTTGCCCGCGTAATCCCGCTGATCACATCCAGAAGTTCCGATTGCCCATTGCCTGAAACACCGGCGATGCCGACAATTTCGCCCTTGCGAACAGTGAAGGAGACATTATCCACCCGCGCGATATTCTTCTTGTCGCGCCATGTCAGCGCTTTGACATCGAGCACGATCTCGCCGGGCGTGGCAGGGGTCTTTTGAACATTGAGCAACACGCGGCGCCCGACCATGGCTTCCGCCAAGGCACCCACGTTGGTTTTCGCCGTTTCATATTCCGCCACCACTTCGCCGCGCCGCATCACAGAAACATGATCGGTGATCGCCATGATCTCGCGCAGCTTGTGGGTGATCAGGATGACGGTTTTGCCCTGGTCGCGCAGCTGGCGCAAAATGCGAAACAGATGATCGGCCTCATCAGGGGTGAGCACGCCCGTGGGCTCATCAAGGATCAGAACTTCAGCACCCTTGTAAAGCGCCTTCAGAATTTCAACCCGCTGCTGCAAGCCCACCGGCAGCTCGCCGATGATTGCATCCGGGTCTACATCCAGCTCATATTCTTCCGAGAGATGGTGGAGTGCGGCGCGCGCCTTGGCCAGCGCCGGGCCAATCAACATGCCGCCTTCTGCACCAAGAATAATGTTCTCCAACACGCTGAACGTTTCGACCAGCATGAAATGTTGATGCACCATGCCGATGCCCAGTCCAATGGCGTCCGTCGATGATTTGATTTTGACGGGCTTGCCCCGCACGTGGATCTCGCCCTTGTCGGCGGCATAGAAGCCAAAAAGGATCGACATCAAAGTCGATTTGCCCGCGCCGTTCTCGCCGATGATGCCGTGAATGGACCCCGCCGCAATCGACAGCGAAACATCTTTGTTGGCATGAACCGCGCCAAAGCGTTTGTCGATGTGGATGAGTTCAATGGCGGGAGATTGCGACAACTGTTCTGTGCCTCAGCTTAACTTCGCCCTTCCCCCGTCGGGGGGAAGGTGGCGCGAAGCGCCGGATGAGGGGCGGGCGGTAGCAGCAGAATTCAAGCAGCAACCACCCCCTCATCCGCCCTTCGGGCACCTTCTCCCCCTCTGCAGGGGGAGAAGGGCGACAGTGTTAGGGGTGCAGACGCTTATTACTCAACCGGGCACTTGTTGTCGGCCATATAGTCATGCACTTCCAGCTTGCCGGAAATGATGTCGGCCTTGGCGGCTTCGATCTTGGCTTTCATGGCATCATTGACCATGGGCTTGTTGTTGTCGTCCATGGCATAGTCAACGCCGCCTTCTTTCAGGCCCAAGGCATGAATGCCTGGCTTGAAGCCTTTCGCGCCGTCTTTCATGATATTGTAAACGGCAACGTCGACATGCTTGACCATCGAGGTCAAAACCGAGCCGGGGTGCAGATAGTTCTGGTTGGCATCAACGCCGATGGACATTTTCTTGGCATCAGCCATGGCTTGCAAAACGCCGAGGCCCGAACCGCCGGCTGCTGCATAAACCACGTCAGCACCCTTAGCCATTTGGCCCTTGGTGATTTCGCCGGCCTTCACCGGATCATTCCAGGCAGCGCCCGTGTCGCCCACCATGTTTTGCGAAACGGTCGCATCCTTGTTCGCCGCTTTCACGCCTTGAACATAACCGCAGGCGAATTTATGGATCAAAGGAATATCCATGCCGCCCACAAAGCCAACTTTGCCGGTTTTCGAAGCCGATGCGGCCATCATGCCCACAAGATATGAACCTTCATGTTCCTTGAACACGATCGATTCGGTGTTTGGGGGATCAACCACCATGTCGATGATCGCAAACTTGAGGTCCGGATAATCCTTGGCCACCTTGGTCACGGCTTCGGCTTGGGCGAAACCAGCAGCAATGATGGGGGAATAACCCTTGTCAGCGAAGTTGCGGATCGCCTGCTCGCGCTGGGCTTCGTTGGCGATTTCGAACTGGCCGTAATCGATTCCGGTTTCCTTCTTGAACTTTTCAGCACCATTGAACATCGATTCATTGAACGACTTGTCGAACTTGCCGCCAATGTCGAATACGATGGCCGGGCCCATGTCGGCAGCAAACGCGCCCGACATCATAAGGGTGGAAAGTGCAGCTGCACCGAGCAGTGATTTGATCATCTTTGAAACTCCCTGGTTTTTTGACCGGCCGATCAAGCCTTGGGTGCAATTGACGCTAAAATTAATCCTTTGGCAAGCACTGGGGCAGAGTAACCCCTTGAAATTTTGGCAATGCCGCCTAACTCTGTTGCATGGAACACAAACACGCATCGACAATAAGCCCGGAACAGCTTCAGGCCATCGGCAATGGCTTTCTGGCCTATGTGAAACCCATTGCTGTTGATGAAGCCGCCAAGCTTCTCGGTCAGCCCATCCAGCTTGCCCCGCAGGACAAGCTCTTCTGTCTGTACAATGCCAACGGCGCACCGATTTCGATTTCGCAAACCTATGACGCGGCGGTGGGCAGCGCGCTGGAGCACGAACTAGTGGCCGCACGGGTGCATTAGGCAAGAACTCCTCCGTCGGCGCGGCCGACAGAGGGGAGAACCCTACTTCACAAACTCACCCTTGAGTGCACCCTCGATCAGCTTCACGGTATTCCCCAAGCCATAAAGCGCTGCGAAGCTGCCAAACCTTGGGCCCTTCTCCTCGCCCAGCAACACCTGATAGAGCATGTTGAACCAGGTTTGGCCGACGCCAATGGTGCCGTCTTTTTGCGTCACTGTGTAAGGCTCCCGCCGACCGATATCATAAACCTTTTGTTGGATCGCCTCAGGTGATGAACCTTCCGGCAGTTCGCGCAAGGCCGAAACCAAGTCCGCCAAGGCCGCCGCCTCTTCAGTTGATGCCGCACGATATTTTTTCGCAGGCTTCACGAAGTCAATGTAATAGCGGATGGCATAGCCCACCAAGGCATCGAGGCGCGGATGCGTGGCTGGCGTCACATCGGGCATATAGCGCTGGATGAAAGCCCACATCACGGCCTTGTCTTCAGTGTTGGCAACAGCCGCCAAATTGAGCAGCAGTGAGAATGTCACACCGCCCGATTCAGGCTTCAGCGGATTGCCGGCATGGATATGCCAGACCGGGTTCATCAACTGGTCCTTGGGCTCGGTCTGCTTTTGATAGCCCGCCAGATGCTGGGCATATTCATCAACCGCGCGCGGCACCACATCAAAATAAAGCCGTTTGGCCTCGCGCGGCTTGTTGAACATATAGAGCGACAGCGAATTCGTATCCGCATAGGTCAGCCATTCATCAATGGTGAGGCCGTTGCCCTTGGATTTGGAAATCTTCTGACCCTTGTCATCAAGGAACAACTCATAGACATAATGTTCCGGCGCCTTACCGCCCAAAATATCGCAGATGCTGTCATAGATCGGCGCGTTGGATTGGTGGTCCTTGCCGAACATTTCAAAATCCACGTTCAACGCTGCAAAGCGCATGCCGAAATCCGGCTTCCACTGCAGCTTGGTGCGCCCACCGCGCACATCAAGGGTCACATCGCTGCCGTCTTCATCCGCAAATGTGATCGTGCCCTTCTTGGCATCAACCGCCTTCATCGGCACATAGAGCACGCGGCCGGAGATCGGCGAAATCGGCAGAAACGGCGAATAGGTCGCCTGGCGCTCTTCGCCGAGGCTTGGCAACATGACACCCATGATGGCTTCATATTTTTCCAAGGCGCGTATCAACATCGCGTCATATTTTCCGGACTTGTAATATTCCGTGGCACTGCCGAATTCATAGTCGAAGCCAAACGTGTCCAAGAAGCGGCGCAGCATCGCATTGTTGTGGTGGCCGAAGCTCGCATAGTCACCGCCGAAAGGATTGGGCACCGAGGTGAGCGGCTTGTGCAGATGCGGCAGAAGAAAATTTTTGTCCGGCACATTGTCCGGAATCTTCCTCATCCCGTCCATGTCATCAGAAAAAACCAGCAGACGCGTCGGCAAATCGCTCATCAGCGAGAAAGCCTTGCGCACCATGGTGGTGCGCGCCACTTCGCCAAAGGTGCCGATATGCGGCAGGCCTGAGGGGCCGTAACCCGTTTCAAAGAGAACCGATTTTTGCCCGCTCTTTTCCACGCGCTTCAAAATCTTGCGCGCCTCCTCGAAGGGCCAGGCCTTGGATTCGAGAGCAGCAGTGCGGAGGGTTTGTGAGAGTTTGTCAGTCATGCCGCTTCCATAGCAGCGCCGTGACGGAGATCAAACGAGATTTGCTCCTTCGTATCAAGACGCGCGCGGGCCACAGCCTCAGGCGAGATACTTCTTCAAAAACCCGATCGTCCGGCCCCAAGCCAAGTCTGCTGCGGCCTTGTCATAGCGCGCCGCATTGGTGTCATTGTTGAAAGCGTGGTTGGCCCCTTCGTAGAGATGGATTTCAAAGGTCTTGTTGCCAGTCTTGAGGGCGGCTTCAAAATCCTTGATGCCCGCATTGGTGCGCTCGTCCAGCCCGGCATAGTGCAGCAAGAGCGGGGCCTTGATCTTGGCCACATCTTCACCCTTGGGCTGCATGCCATAATAGGCAACACCTGCGCTAAGCTCCGGGTCTGCCACAGCCAGCGCATTGACCTGGCCCCCGCCCCAGCAGAAGCCCAGTGCGCCCACCTTGCCATTGGTGCCCTGATGGCCGCGCAGGGCCTTGGCCGCCGCCAGCGAATAGGCCAGCACGTCGGCCGCTAACAACTGGCCGATCATGTCACGGGCTTTGTCTTCATCTGCGGGTGTGCCGCCCTTGGAGGCAAGGTAATCCGCGCCAAAGGCCAGAAATCCCTCCAGCGCCACGCGCCGCGTGATGTCTTTGATATGCGGGTTGAGCCCACGGTTTTCATGCACGATCAGCACACTGGGCAGCTTGCCTGCGTGTTCCCTGGGCAGGGCCACATAGCCACTGATGCCGGGAACAATTTCTACCTCGGCCAGCTGCAGACGTGGGTCAGCCTCCGGCACAACCGCAGCACTGGCATAGTTATTCTCCAGCAGGGGCAACAAGGCACTGACGGCGGCGGCCGATCCCGCCAACAGAGTCAATTTATCAAGAAACGCGCGGCGCGACATACCGCCATGTGTGTAACGGTCAAAGAGTGAAATGAACTTCTGGTCCATGACATTTCTCCGTTGTGTGAAGGTGCCAGTTTCCGCCACGATTTTGACCATGCCATGGCGGCCCGAAGCAACAGGAATTTTGTTTTCAATTTGTTCTTTAGCACCTAAACAGGCCAGACCGTGAGCCTGTCTGATTATCCCTTCATCCTCCCACCCGCCGCCGTGCCCGCCGCACTGGGGGCCACCGTTGCTGGCGAAAGCCTTGGCGCAGCCGCGGCCTTGGCGAGGCTCAGCGCCATGCCGCATCTCATTTGCCATTCCGGCTTTTTGATCGAACGACTGGCGCAGCAGGCGGCAGCACCCAAATCCCTGACCCGTGCTGCGCGCGAGCAAAAGCATTTTGACGTGGCAGAGCTTTTCGCCTTCGTAGTGCCCGCCCGCATGGCGACGCCCACCCCCAAGGCCTTTGCAAGGTCACTGGGTGTGGAGGTGGGAGAGACTGAGGGGGAAACCCTCAGCAACGTCGCCAGAGATCTTTTGCACCGCCTCACCAGTAAAACCTATCCCTTCGCGCGCGAAGCAGCAGAGGCGGCGCATTTTCTCGCCCGCGCCAATTGGGTCTGGGCAAGGCCCGTGCTCGGCGCATTGACGCTGGCCAACCCAAAGCTCGAGATGGCGCAGTTCGCCACCGGCCTCAATGTCTGGGACCGGGTTGAAGAATGGGAGGATGAAGGCCAGCGCCCGCCGGGCACGCAAGACCCCGTTGCCGAAGATGAAGCGCGCACCTTCCTCACGCGCATTCTGGGGCGCGGGGCTGAACGCCGCGCCAACCAGCAAGACTATGCCGCCAGCGCCACCCACGCCTTCGCGCCGCGCGAAAGGAAGGATGTGAACAACATTCTCCTCGCCGAAGCAGGCACAGGATTGGGCAAGACACTAGGCTATCTTTCGCCCGCCTATCTCTGGGCGCGGAAGAACAACGCGCCGGTGTGGATTTCAACCTTCACCAAAAACCTGCAACGCCAGCTGGATCAGGAAACTGCCCGCCTCGTGCCCGACCCCGCTGAACGGCGCAGCCAGATCGTCATCCGCAAGGGCCGAGAAAACTATGCCTGCCTGCTCAACATGCAGGAAGTCTTCGGCCGCCTCACCTCGGCCAACGCCCGCTCGGCCCTCATGGCAGTCTTGATTGCAAGATGGGCAAGGTTCTCGCGCGATGGCGATATTGTCGGTGGCGATTTTCCCAGTTGGCTGATGCCGCTGTTTTCGGAAACCAATCTGGATGGCGAGGCGCGCAACCCCACACCAACAACCCTGGGCCTCACTGACAGGCGCGGCGAATGTATCTACGCCGCCTGCCCGCATTTCAGGCGCTGCTTCATCGAGAAGTCGGTGCGTGCGGGCCGCAAGGCCGATATCGTGATCGCCAATCATGCTTTGGTGCTGCATCAGGCCGCCACGGATCACGCCATCGGCGTGGCCAAGAC
>JAYUEP010000056.1:0-6655 GCA_043739165.1 Hyphomicrobiales bacterium | reverse complement strand
ATTTACAGATTGAAGTGGCTGGCCTGATTGAGGCATCGGCGCATAAAGCTTTGGCGCAGAAGTTTATGGGCTTCATTTTGACGCCGGAATTCCAAAATGAAATTCCCACGACCAATTGGATGATGCCCGCGTCTGCAACGACAGCCCCCCTGCCCGATGCTTTTGGCAAGCTGGTGAAGCCCACAAAGACTTTGCTGATGACGCCGGAGGACGTGGCCAAAAATCGACGCGAGTGGATTGATGAATGGTTCAAGGCGGTGAATGGCTAAACCGGCATCACCCGTCACGCGTTTGGCGCAGGTGCTTATCCTCTGCGCCATCGCGCTTGGGGTGATGCCGCTTTTACAATTCCTATTGGTGCAAGGTGCGCTTGGTTTTTCTGATCATGGTATCAGTCCCGTCGTTTTCTTCACATTGAAACAGGCGCTGCTGTCCACGATGTTGTCTGTGGTGATGGGGATCGGCGTGGCACGGGCCTTGGCGCGGCAAAGCTTTGCCGGCAAGGCACTGTTCTTGCGGCTGTTGGCGCTGCCCATGGCCATGCCGGCCATCGTTGCCGTGTTGGGACTGGTCAGCCTGTTCGGCAATTCTGGTTTGTTTCCCGGCTTCATTCCGCTTTATGGCTTCTGGGGCATTGTTTTGGCGCATGTGTTTTTCAACCTGCCCATGTGCGTGCGGATGTTTTATCAAGCGTTGGGCAATGCGCCGGAGGAAGGCTTCAAATTGGCCGCTCAACTCAATCTTGGAGAGCGGGCGATTTTTCGGCATGTGGAATGGCCGGCGCTTCGTCCCGTGATCGCACGCGGGGCAGCGCTGGTATTCTTGCTTTGTGCGGCCAGTTTTGTGATTGCTCTCAGCTTTGGCGGCGCTTCGGCCACCACGCTGGAAGTGGCCATCTATCAATCACTTCGATTGGATTTTGATATTCCACGCGCCCTGCAGCTTTCGCTGGTGCAGGTGGTTTTGTCACTGAGCCTAATCGGCTTGGTGGCCCATATGTTCGACGCCGCTGCCCTGACATTTTCGTTGCGCCAAACGGCGCGCTTCAGACCCCGCCCCCGCACTGGTTCCATCGTCTTTGATTGGTGTTTGATCGCGATTGCGGGCCTCTTGGTGCTGCCCGTGGTCATTGCCGTCTTCGCCACTGGGCTTGGGGCCTTGCACTTCTCGGCACTTACTTTTCAGGCCTTGGGCACCAGCCTGGCATTGGGTTTTGCCTCTGCCAGTTTGGCCTTGCTCTTGGCCCTGCCATTGGCGCGGGCTGCTGACACTGCTTCGCATCTCGTCTCACTTGCGGCCATGATCTTGCCGCCTGCGGTGATGGCCACGGGGTGGTTTGTCCTTCTGCGAGGATTGCCAGATTCTGCCGCGCTTTCAGCGCTTTTGATCGTGCTGCTGAACGGGCTTGTCGCCCTGCCCTATGCTGCCGCCACAATGACCAGCGGCTTTCTCAAGATCACGCCTGCACATGACAAGCTCTCGGCCCAGCTGGGGCTCACAAGCCTTGTGCGTTGGCGCATCGTCGATTTTCCGTTATTGCGGCCACAACTGGCGCAGGCTTTTCTGATGGGCATGGTGACCAGCTTGGGCGATCTCACTGCGATCATGTTGTTTGGCACGCATGGCATCATCACCTTGCCCAGCCTGCAACAGGCAGAAATGGGCCATTACCGCGGCCATGAAGCGGCAGGCACAGCTGCACTTCTGTTGCTGCTCTGTGGCGCGTTGACCTTTGCGGCGCAGCACTGGGGAGAGCGCCATGATCCAACTTGAAGCGGTGTTGATCACACGCGGCGCGTTCACCCTGCGCGCCCATTTTTCGATTGCTGCAGGGAGGCTTTGTGCCGTGCTGGGCCCCAGCGGTGCGGGCAAGACCACTTTGCTCAACGTCATCGCGGGGTTTGAACCTCTTGATTACGGGCGTTTGCTGATCGACGGGCAGGACCAAAGCGCCAACACGCCAGCGCGGCGCCCGATCAGCATGGTGTTTCAGGATCACAATGTGTTTCCGCATCTTGATCTGTGGCGCAATGTGGCGCTGGGTGTGAAGGCCGATCTCAGACTCGATGAAGGCGAAAAGCAACGTGTCGATGAAGCGTTGAAGCGTGTGGGGCTTTCGGCACTGGCGCGGCGCAAACCTTCTGATGTTTCTGGCGGAGAACGCCAGCGCGTGGCTTTGGCGCGGATGTTAGTGCGCAATTCAAAGCTCTTGTTGTTGGACGAACCCTTCGCCGCACTCGACCCCGGCCTTCGCGCCGAAATGCTGCACGAGGTCGCCACCATCGCCGAGGAAGGACATTTGAGTGTTCTGCTGGTAACCCATCAACCAGAAGAAATTCGCCACAAGGTCAACGATATTCTTTTCATCGTCAAAGGCGAGATACAGGGGCCGGTGACGGCGGAGCGCTTCTTTCGCAGCAAGGATGCAGCGATCTGCACCTATCTGGGCAAAGCCCGCCTCTAAGTGCCAGGGCGGGCGGTCAAATCCCTGAAGGCCTGCATGAGCCGGAGATTGGCGCGGGACTTGAGCGAGACGAGCCATTCTTTCATCTCCGGTACGGCGCCAACGATGCGCAAGGCTGCAATGCGCTTGTCTTGCGACAGCTCCCCAGCCGAAACTACCGCGAGACCCAGGTCCTGCGCCACGGCTTCAAAACAAGCCTCGCGGCCTTCCACTTCAAGTGCCATGTTCCAATCCAGAGCCTGCTGTTGAAAGGCTTGCAACATCAGCGCCCGGGTATGCGAGCCTGCCTCGCGCAGGACGAGCGGCCCCTGGGCCAATTCGCGCCATGAGATGAAAGGTTTTTTGGCGGGCAAAGACTTGGCGGCGGCGATAGCAATGAGCTTGTTGCAGCTGATCAGATGGGCATTGAAGGCGGGATCATCCACTGGCTTTCCCACCACGGCAAAATCAATCTCAAAGCCATGAAGCCGTTCCAACAGATCAGTTGAATTCCCGCCGGTCAGTTTGATCGTCACCGAAGGATATTTGGCGCGGAACTTCTTGATCAAGGGCATGACATGCTGGGCTGCATCTGCGCCGATGGTCAAATGGCCCACCTCGAGTGTCTTGGCTTGCGACAGCAGGCCCAGCACCGCATTTTCTGCTTCGGCGCTGCGCTCTGATAAGGCGAAGAGTCGTTTGCCGAGTTCCGTCAGTATCACACCGCGCGGCTGCCTGATAAACAAGGCTGCCCCCGTGGCCTGTTCCAACTTGCGCACATGGTCTGACACTGCGGGCTGGGTGACCGACAGGAGTTCCGCCGCGCGGGTGAAACTGCCCGTGCTGGCCACCGCATGGAAGGCTTTGAGCTGGCTTGCATTCATATCAGAGCAACTTATACATTCTATAAGATCATACGATTTGACTGATGAAATGCAAGCGGCTCTAATGGGTCCCACGCGAAGGAGATTTCATGACCCACCCGATCAGTTTCCACGGACCCGAAGGCCAGGAGGACATGCCCTATCTGCTCACGCCGGGGCCGCTGACCACGTCGCGCACCGTGAAGCTCGCACTTCTGGCGGACTGGGGCAGCCGCGATGTTGAGTTTCGAAAACTGGTCAGGGAAATTCGCGAAGAGGTCAAGCGCATTGCGGGCTGTGATGACACTTATGAATGCGTGATCATGCAAGGCTCCGGCACTTTTGCCATTGAGGCGGCGCTTGGTGCCTTTGCGCCATCGAAGCGCAAGAAGACTTTGGTGGTGGCCAATGGCGCTTACGGAGAGCGCGCCGTGCAGATTCTTGGGCGCATCGGCCGCGCCCATGAACGCATCAGCAAGACTGATACGACGCAATTGACACCGGAACATTTTACGCGGCAACTCGAAGAGGACCGCAACATCAGCCATGTCTGGCTCATTCATTGCGAAACCACGTCCGGCATTGTCAATCCACTTTCGGAATTGGCGCAGGCGGTGAAATCGCGCGGGCGGATTTTCATGGTGGATGCCATGTCAAGCTTTGGCGCGCTGGATGTGAACATGGTGCGCGACGGGATTGACGTCATGGTCTCTTCCTCCAACAAGTGTATCGAAGGCATTCCGGGATTCTCTTACGTGTTGGTCAAGCGCGATTTGCTGGTGGCATCCGAAGGGCAATCGCATTCGGTGGTGCTTGATCTCTTTGAACAGTGGAAAGTTTTGGAAGGCAGCGGGCAATTCCGTTTCACCCCACCCACGCACGCTTTGGTGGCCTTCCGTCAGGCTCTGCGGGAACTGGACGATGAGGGCGGCGCACCGACACGGCTCAAGCGTTATCAACGCAACGCCGATGTGTTGCTGAAAGGCATGGCGGAGATTGGCATCAAGCCGCTGCTGTCGGCCAATGAGTCGAGACCCATCATTCAAACGTTCCTCACCCCGCGCGATGCGAACTTCAAATTCGAGGTGTTTTACGAGGCGTTGCGAGCGCGTGGCTTTGCCATCTATCCCGGCAAGTTGACCAAGCGCGACAGTTTCCGCATCGGCACGATTGGTCACTTGAATGAGCGAGTGATGTTGCGGGCCGTCGAGGCCATCAAGGCTGTGCTTGCCGAAATGAATGTCAAAGACATGATGCCGAGGGACCTGTGAAAACAATCGATATCAATGGCCGCAGTTACCAATGGCCGCAAAGGCCGCTGGTCGTTATCTGCTGTGATGGCAGCGAGCCGGATTATATGGAACGCGCCATGCATGAGGGGCTGATGCCAAATTTGAAACGCGTTGTCGCCAAGGGCGAGAACTTGCGTGGGCTGTCTGCCATGCCTTCCTTCACCAATCCCAACAACATGTCGATCGCCACGGGCCGCACACCCGATGTGCATGGCATTGGCGGCAACTATCTCATCGACCCGGCCACGGGGCAGGAAACGATGATGAATGATCCCAAGTGGCTATTGGCACCGACGATTTTTGCTTCCTTCCAAATGGCTGGCGCGAAGGTGTGTGTTGTCACAGCCAAGGACAAACTGCGTCTGCTGTTGGGCAATGAACTCAAGTTTGATGGCACAGCCATTTGCTTTTCCTCTGAGGAGGCCGCCAAAGCCAATATGAACGACAATGGCATTGCCAATGTTCTTGCCTTCGTCGGAAAGCCTCTGCCGGAAGTTTATTCGGCTGATCTTTCTGAATTCGTTTTTGCAGCAGGGATGAAGTTGCTGAGCCGCGACAGGCCCCACCTGATGTATCTTTCCACCACCGACTACGTGCAACACAAGTTTGCGCCGGGCTCTGATGGGGCAAACAGTTTCTACAAGATGATGGACGGTTATGTCGGCGCGCTGGATGAGGCGGGCTGTACGCTGATCATCGTGGCCGATCATGGCATGAAGGACAAGCACCGGGCTGATGGTTCACCCGATGTGCTCTATCTGCAAGACGCGATGGAGGCAAAATTCGGCGCGGGAATGTCCAAGGTGATTTTGCCAATTACCGATCCCTATGTGGTGCATCACGGTGCGTTAGGTTCCTTCGCGCAGGTCTATCTTTATGGGCCGAAGCTCGAAGATGCCGCAACTTTCATTAGAGCACAGGATGGCATTGATGTTGTGATGCCGCGCGCTGAAGCGGTGAGAACTTTTGGGCTCCATGCCGATCGCTGCGGCGATCTCATCGTGATTTCGGGTGGGGCGAAGCATTCCAAAGTGATCGGCACTTCCGCATCAAAGCATGATCTTTCTGGCCTTGATGCGCCGCTGCGTTCGCATGGTGGGCTTTCGGAACAGCAAATTCCATTTATCAGCAATGTGAAACTCAAAGACCTGCCAAGTCCGCTCCATAATTGGGATGCGTTCTTCGTCGGCTGCAACTGTGTGGAGGCCTGAATGGCGCGCGCGATCATCCATGAAGCCATGCGCATTGGTGGCAAAAAGGTCTCCGCCGAGAAGACGTTCAATGTCTGCTATCCCTATACGGGCGAAGTGATCGGCACTGTGCCTGCGGGTGATGCTTCGCACGCGGCCAAAGCTTTTGAAATCGCTGCCGGGTTCAAGCCCAAACTCACGCGCTATGAACGCCAGCAGATTTTATTTCGCACGGCGGAACTGATCAAGAAATACGCGACGGACCTTTCACAGCTGATCACTTTGGAGTTGGGCCTCAGCCTCAAGGACTCGGCCTATGAATGCGGCCGCGCTTATGACGTGTTCTCGCTGGCTGGGCAGTTGGCCATCAATGATGATGGACAAATTTTCTCCTGCGATCTCACGCCACAAGGCAAGGCGCGCAAGATTTTCACCAAGCGCGAGCCTGTGGGTGTGATCAGCGCCATCACGCCCTTCAACCACCCGCTCAACATGGTGAGCCACAAGATTGCACCTGCCATTGCCACCAATAATTGCTTGGTGTGTAAGCCAGCTGATCTTACACCACTCACAGCGATTAAGCTTGCGGACATACTCTATGAAGCGGGCCTGCCGCCGGAAATGTTCCAGGTTGTCACGGGTTTGCCCCAAGACATTGGCGATGAAATGGTGACCAATCCCAACATCAACGTCATCACTTTCACGGGCGGTGTTCGCGTGGGCAAGATCATCGCGGCCAAGGCGGGTTACACCCACGCCGCTTTGGAACTGGGCGGCAATGACCCCTTGATCGTGCTGGATGATCTTTCAGACTCTGATCTCGACAAGGCAGCTGAACTCGCCGTTGCCGGGGCCACCAAGAATTCC
>JAYUEP010000055.1:0-6764 GCA_043739165.1 Hyphomicrobiales bacterium | reverse complement strand
CTGCGGAATTGAGTCGCCACGTGATTCGGATATGCAGGAAAATGTTTTGGGCGCGGCCGTAAAAGGCGACGCACTGCAACGCGGCGACCTTGTTTTCTGGTCAGGCCACGTCGGCATCATGCAATCACGGTCGCAACTCCTTCATGCCAATGGACATTTCATGATGGTGACATCAGAGCCATTAACCATCGCCATCGCGCGCAGCAAAAAACCAGTGTCGTCTGTCAGACGTCTGTCAGCACAATACCATATTGTCGCCGCAAAATAACCTTGGGCTCGCCCGTTCTGCGCTGCTTTCGTGCCGCGATTGAACGGCACCTTAACAGGCATTCCGGCGGCGATAGAGCAGAGGCAATAAAGAAGTTTCGCTCACCATCAGCCGCCGCCATGAACGGTCCGTGTCAGCTCCTGTCGCCGTCCCGAGTTGGTATGGATCAGGGGCCCAGGTCATCCTGTTGATGGCCGGGCCCCGCTTCTTTCCGCGAGCCATGCGAATCTGCTAGCCTTGCACAATGTTTTTCAACCCCACCATCATTCAAGTCGGCTCCTATGCCTTCGGTCTCATCGATGTCATTGAGATCGTCAGCGCCGTTGCCCTTGTCCTGTTGCTCGCCGCCGTGGTCTTGGCATGGCGCGCCCAAAGCGGCCGCAAGGCCGAACGGGTGGAAGCCGAAGCCCGCAGTGCCGATCTCGAATATCGCTTGGCTGAACTCTCGGGCATGCTCAACCACTTTTCAAATCAGGCCCAATCTCATCAGGTGCATTTGCAACGCGCCATTGATGAGAGGCTTGATGCTGTGGGCCAGCGTGTGGGCCAGGGCCTTGCCGATCAATCACAGCGCACCGCGCAATCGCTCACCCAATTGAACGAGCGCTTGGCGGTTATTGATGCCGCACAAAGCAATCTCGTTTCGCTGTCAAGCGAGATGCTTTCGCTCAAGGACATTCTCTCCAATAAGCAAACCCGTGGCGCTTTCGGTCAAGGCCGCATGGAAGCCATCATCAGCGATGGTCTTCACGCCAAGGCCTATTCCTTCCAGGCCTCGCTCTCCAATGGCACAAGGCCGGACTGTTTAATCACGTTGCCGGACTCCAAACTGAAACTGGTGATCGACGCAAAATTCCCCCTCGAGGCCTATAATGACATGCGCGAGGCGGTGGATGATGCCTCGCGCCGCGAAGCCGAGCAGCGGTTGAAGTCCGATGTCTTCAAGCACGTCAAAGACATAGCCGAGAAATATATGATCGGCGGCGAAACCCATGAGACGGCGATCATGTTTGTGCCCTCTGAATCTGTTTATCTCGAAATCAATGAGCGCTTTGAAGACGTGGTGCAACGCGCCCACCGTTCACGTATCATGCTGGCCTCTCCCAATATTCTGATGCTGCTGATCCAGACGATGCAGGCCATCGTGCGTGATGCTGCGATGCGCGAGCAAGCGGGAGTCATTCAGGGCGAAGTGGTAAAGCTGCTGGAAGATGTGACCCGCATGAGTGAACGCATCAGCAATTTGAAGAAACATTTCGCTCAAACGCACAGCGATCTCGATCAGCTCGGAACATCGGCCGACAAGATCACGCGCCGCGCGGAGAAGATTGAAAGCCTGGAATTGGAAGAAGTCCAAGCCGTGGCACCGAAGCCGCGGTTGATTAAGTAGGTAAACAGGCTCGTTCTCAAATCTCAGACGTTCGTCATGCCAGCGAAGGCTGGCATCCCGCTCTATTCAATGTTGTCATGTCAACAAAGCTGGACCCCAGCCTTCGCTGGGGTGACGGACGGAGTGTGATGGGCGATCATGGCGAATGTTTCCTCACGTCCCACAAAACGTCTGCAACACCTCTTCTTGTGGCCCCGGCGGCATTTCGAACGCCGCAAACTCTGTCCGCTCATCAAAAGGCTTCTGCACAGCCAGTAGCAACTGGTGCAGCGGCAGGAAATTACCGTCGCCTGCCGCCTGCAGGGCTTCTTCCACGCGGTGGTTGCGTGCAATCACCACTGGATTATAGGCCCGCATCAATTCCGCTGCGTTGGGAGCGCGCAAGCGCTCCCACTCTGTTTGCCATTCTTGCTGCACGGGTCCGGACGTAAAGAACGGCGAAAGCTCAACATCCTTGCCCGCCACATGCCGTGTCAGCGCCGTGAAGAATTGCGTGAAGTCCGCTCTTGCATTGGCCATCTGTTGCAGCGTCCTGGCAATAAACCCAGTCTGCGCCAAATCGCTGATCCCCAATTTCGCCAGCATGCGCGTTTCAAAGTCATCCTCAAACTGCGGCATGAATTTCTGCAATTCAGCTTCCGCAATCTTGATCGCCGTCTCGCGGCTCTCATCCAGTAACGGCAGCAGACACTCCGCCAGCCGCGTCAGGTTCCACAGGGCAATCATCGGTTGCTTGTCATAGGCGTAACGACCATTCTCATCGATGGACGAAAACACTTTCTGCGGGTCAAACCCATCCATGAAGGCGCAAGGCCCGTAGTCAATCGTTTCGCCCCCGGTCTGCATATTGTCGGTGTTCATGACACCATGGATGAAGCCGAAACTCATCCACTGGGAGATCAGCCGCGCCTGTCTGGCAATCGCCTCCGCCAGAAAGGCGCGCGGCCCGACAATGCCCGGCATGTGGCGCGCGATTTCATGCGCCATCAAAGCTTGCAGCGCTTCAACCTCGCCCCGCGCCGCCAGATATTGAAACGTGCCGACGCGAACATGGCTTTTGGCAACGCGGGCAAGAACCGCCCCTATCTCAGGCTTTTGCCGCCACACCCGCTCGCCTGTGGCCACCACGGCAAGTGACCGCGTGGTGGGAATGCCCAGCGCTGCCATGGCCTCGCTGATGATATATTCGCGCAACATGGCCGAAAGCGTCGCCCGCCCATCCGCCCCACGTGAGAACACCGTGCGGCCCGTGCCCTTGAGATGCAGTTCGCGCCGCGTTCCGTCTGCAAGCGTGATATCCCCCAATAGTATGGCGCGGCCATCGCCCAGGCTCGGGTTAAAGCCGCCAAATTGGTGCCCAGCATAGGCCATGGCCAAAGGCTGGCCATGCGCCGCAGCGGCGTTGCCTGAAAGCAGCTGCAAAGCCTCCTCACCATGCAGCCAGTCGCGGTCGATACCCAGCATCACCGCCAGCGCATCATTGCCGATCACCAGCTGTGGCGCCTCCACAGGCAAAAGTGCCGCCCCCGCATGTAACATGCTCGGTAGGGCGGCATAAGTTTGCGCAAACTTGGGAATATCCATGGGCTGAATATAGGGCGGGCCCACGCCCTTCGAAACCCTCAGTTGGAAAGATAAACGGAATTGCTGATTGTTGCGGTAATGGCTTCAAAGGCCTTGGCCACGTCCTGTCCGCTGTTGACCACGAAGAAATCCTTGGCAGGATCAGAAGCACAATTCTGCAGGCGCTGGCGCTGTGACGAGTCATAAAGATCGTAGGCCATGGTGACGATGGTGATCCCGGAGGCTTTGGCATTGCTGCAAATCTGCTCCAGGTTCGCATCACCCTGTGCTGGCGTGCGGATGCTGCCGGGGCCAAAGGCAGGTTCAGTCTGCATGCCGTCGGTCAGCAGCACCATGAATTTAGCGGTGGTGGTGTCGCTATAGGAAGCAGCGCCTGTGTAGGCGCCATTGGGCGACAGGATCTGATAGCCAAACTCGGCTCCGAGCGCGATATGCGTGTTCTGATAGGGCTGCATTTGGGCGATTTGCGTCTTGAGACCCGAAAAGTCATTGGTCAAAGGGCGCACGATCAAGTGATGGCTGACAAAATCAGAACAGCTTGATTTCCAAGGATGGGTCACCATTGGCTGGCCCCATTGGGAAGCCGCCACGCCGAACGAGGGGGTCGCATCTGAAAGATTATAGGGATATTGGCGGTCTTGGGTGCAGCCCGTCCAGGATGTGCCTGCGGCACTCTTCACATCGGCTGCAGGCAACGTCGTATAAACCGCCTGCGAAAAGGGAACGAGCGCAAATTTCATTTTGCTCGGGTCTGGCGCAATCAAAGTATCGATCAACTTGGTGGCCGCCTGGCCCATCGCGATATATTTGATCTGGCCGCCGGCAGGGTCTGCCATCGAGCCCGAATAATCCAAAACGAAGGCAATCTCGGCCTTCTTGGAACCCCCGATACCCACTGTGTTGTGGGCCGAAACGGCAAGCGTGTTGATCCCGATCGCATTCATCATCAGCGTGTTCATTTTGGCGTGGGCCTCGCCGACCACGCTGCTGCCGGTCACCGTAAATGTGGCACTGGTTGAAAGGTCTGGCGCTTGATCGTTGGCCATATTCTGTTTGAAAAGATCCATGGCAATCTGCTGGCGTTGCGCGTCGGTTGCGCCTGCACTGGATGCGGCTGCGAGGCTGGCGCTATCTAATGCTGCCGAAAGCTGCGTGTTGACGGAAACGAAGCGGCCGAAATCGATGGCCGCCCCGGCGGCGGCCAGCATGGGAAGGATCGAGAGGGCAAACAACATGGCCACATTGCCGCTTGTGTCTTTGGCGAAGCGCTTGGCTGACGTGATGATGTTTCCCATGGCTTGGTCCTCGTCTCAATCCGGCACAGGGCCGATGCTTTGAGAGTGTGAGGAGCAAGTGCGGCTCCAGCCGGGCCTGAGGGCGGGGCCAGTTTTGCCAAAGGGTTTAGAAAGTCTTAACGGGCTGTGTCAGCCTGACCCGCTTGGGGGAAGTTGCACTTAAAACGGCCGTCTGGCGCGCATCGCCTGGGTTAACGTTCCTTCGTCAAGATAGTCAAGCTCGCCGCCCACGGGCACGCCGTGCGCCAAGCGCGAGGTAGCAACGCTCAGTTTCTTGAGACGGTCCGTAATATAATGGGCTGTGGTCTGGCCCTCGACGGTGGCATTATTGGCCAGCACCACTTCTTTGATCTGGTCTTCGGCGCAACGCGAAACGAGCTTGTCGATATCCAAATCCTCAGGCCGCACCCCGCCCAAGGCGGAGAGCGTGCCACCCAAGACATGATATTGCCCATTCCATGCCCCGGCACGTTCCAACGCCCAGAGGTCGCCCACTTCTTCCACCACGCAGAGCGTGGACTTGTCGCGCCGCGGGTCTGCACAGATGGTGCAAGGGTCAACCGTATCGACATTGCCGCACACCGAGCAGACCGAAACCTTGTCATGGGCATCGGCCAAGGCGGCGGCGAGCGGCGAGAGCAGCTTGTCGCGGTTCTTGACCAGATGCAAAACTGCCCGCCGCGCCGAACGTGGCCCCAGCCCCGGCACCTTGGCCAAGAGTTGAATGAGCCGCTCAATTTCAGGGCCGGCTTGGCGTTTCATAAATAAAGTTCTCTAAGTCTCAAAACCCAAGCCCCGGCGGCAACGGCAAGCCACCCGTCACGGTTTTCATTTCCGCTGCCATCATGGCTTCTGCCTTGGACTTGGCATCACCAAGCGCCGTCACCAGCAAGTCCTCGACAATTTCTTTTTCTTCTGGCTTCAATAGCGATGGATCAATCTCAACGCCGATCACCTGCATCTTGCCCGTCATCACCACGCGCACAAGGCCGCCGCCGGCTTGGCCATGCACCTTCATGCCTTCAAGCTTCGTTTGCATCTCCGCCATGCGTGCCTGCATCTGGCCCGCCTGTTTCATGATGTCAGCGAGATTCTTCATCACTCTCTTCCACACTGTTCAAGGTTTCAGCTTCGGTCACATTCAAAATCTCAGCGCCCGGAAAGGCTTGCAAAATCGCCTGAACATCCTTTTGCGTCCGCGCCCATTTGAAGGCCGAATCTTTTGCATCCTTGCGTTGCTGCGCCACCGTGGCCTCGCCACCGCCGCGCGCCACAACCACAATCCAGCGCCGCCCGGTCCATTGTTCGAGTTTGCGCGACATTTCATTGGCAAGGCCAGCCTCAGCTCCGGCTTCGAGAGCAATTTCGATTTTGCCATCTGCAACGCTGATGGGCCGAATATACCGTTCGAGATCGGATTTGAATTTGATGTCGCGCCTTTCTGTGGCCAATGCCACCACATCAGCGAAAGTCGAAAACTTGCGCGCCACAGGTCGATGTTCAGACTCCGCCCCGTTGCTCTGCGGCAGCGCTTGGGAAACGCCGCGGGCTTCCATCACAGGCGCATGCACAGGCTGCGGTGTGATTGATGGTGCCAGGCGCGGCGCAGAGACGCGCTGCTCCTGTACCTGTTTCAACAGCTCATCACCCGAAGGCAAGTTGGCCGCATGGGCCAGACGAATGATCACCATCTCCGCCGCCTTGATTGGCTGGGCAGCAAGGGACGTTTCGGAAATGCCCTTGAGCAACATCTGCCAGGCGCGCGTCAAATGCACCATCGATAGCTTTTTGGCAAAATCGACGCCGCCCGATTTTTCATCTTCGGTGCGCGAGGCATCAGCAGCGGCTGATTGCGGCACCACTTTGAGCCGCGTGACCCAATGCACGAAATCCGCCAAATCCGTCAGGATCGTTTCAGGATCTCCACCCGCCTGATATTGCTTGTCGATCTCGCCCAGCGCGCGGGCCACATCGCCCGCCATCACGGCGTCAAACAGCGCAATCACCTGGCCCTTGTCCAGTAGGCCCAGCATGGCCATCACATCGCCGGTTTTCACCTTACCGTCGCCATAGGCAATCGCTTGATCCAGCAGCGACAAACCATCCCGCACCGAACCTTCGGCGGCTCGGGCGATCAGCCGCAAGGCCTCTTCCTCGGCTTCCACATTTTCAAGTTTGGCGATCTTGCCATAATGCGAAACCAGCGTGGCCGCATCCATGCGGCGCA
>JAYUEP010000054.1:0-6777 GCA_043739165.1 Hyphomicrobiales bacterium | reverse complement strand
GTGGTTTTGGTGCCGGCAACCGCAGCCTTCAAGGGCAGGACGGGCTGATGGTTGTGCATCCGGAAATTACCGCTTACCGCCCTTGCGTGGGCGTGATGTTGCTCAATGCGCAAGGTCTGGTGTGGATCGGTCGGCGGTTTCAGAAACAGAATGATGACGGCATTGGCAAGTGGTGGCAGATGCCGCAGGGTGGTGTCGATGCGGGCGAAGACTTGAAGGCTGCGGCGTTTCGTGAGTTGCATGAGGAAACCGGGGTTACCTCCGCTTCGCTCATTGAGGAAGGCCCTCGCTGGGTGATGTATGATTTGCCCGCGCATCTCATTGGCAAATCTTGGAATGGCAAATATCGCGGGCAGAAGCAGAAGTGGTTTGCTTTGCGCTTCACGGGCGCTGAGAGCGAGATCACCCTGGAGGTTCCCGGTCACAAGCAAGAGTTTGATGCGTGGCGTTGGGCCCGGATGGACGAGCTTTTGGATTTGATCATTCCGTTCAAGCGCGAGGTCTATGAGGAAGTGATCAAGGATTTCCGGCATCTGGCGGCAGCTTGAGTTCTTTTGCCCCTGCCGTTTTCACTCCCATTTGACTGCCAGCCCAACTTGCGCCGGGACGACCGAACGAAAGTAGGATTTGCGGAGCGCGGTGGCACATCGCTTCGCTCTTGTTCGCTCTGTCACTTTTTGCGGAGGGCAGCCGCTGCAACATGCGAAATATGATATATGTTCTGGAAGGGGGCGAAGATTAACCAGAGGGTACAGTGACATGACATTACCAGCGGGCAAGAATCTGGATACTGCAACATATAATTTTAGCAGAGGATTGGCTCACTCTCAGCTTCTGCGGACAAAAGATGATCCGATCGAGGCACTTTACGAACTCAATCAGGCTGTGAATTTATACTGCACTTCGATTTCCTATCAGATCTTGAGTCTTTCAGACCAAATTGCGAACCTGAGCGATCAACTCAAGCAGGCCGAAATGTGGCGCGGCTCGGGCATGGGCCCGCGTTGAGTTTCGTTTTCAATGTCAGGCGAATGATCTTCTGAATATATCGGCTGACCCTCCCTTTGATCGCTATTGGAATTTGCATTCGCGTAAACTGACATGGGCATTGATGGATTGGTCCATCTTTGCTCTACTTCCACTGGCTGACGCAGAATTTCGACCACGCCCAGACGAGGAGGACGTTACATGCAAACAAACAGGAAACTCGTGGACGGCAAGATTGTCGGGTTGACCGGGAAGCAAATGCGCAGGTTGGCCGCGATAGTTTGCTCCACCGCGGCTATCAGTCTTGGAAGCTGCCTTGCACAAAGCGCAGAATTGACCTTCGATTGCAAGGGCGCGGATGCGAATACTTCTCTGACCATGACGTTCACCGATGGGAAACTGATGGTGACCGATTCGTTTGGCTCGATAAGTTTTCCAGCGAGCCTTGAAGGCGATCTTGACCAGACATACTCAATCAGTGGCGCTGTCACGCGCGAAATGACGATGCCCGTTCCCGACGCATTGGACGCTTGCATTTCGACACGGCTGGCGACCATGGGCGTTAAAGTGTCAAACAAAAACGCATTTGGTGCTTCAAGACAACAATGCGCTACACAACTTCTCCCCACCGGAACCAAGCAACCTGTTGATGTCACTTACTCAGCGGTAGGAACCGAGCCGAGCAGTGTCGATCTGCTCGTTCATCTTCAGTATAAATCGCCGAGCAAATTGACTGGCGAAATATTGTATATCAACCTGACACCTGCACAGAGCTGCGCCACAAAACTCGTCAAGTGACCGGGAACAACAAGCAGCGTTCGGCCGAGAGTGTGACAAGATTCCGGTGACAGTGCATTCTATTGTGATCTGCAACAGAGGACCAAAGCTCAGCCCCGGCCTCCGCCGGGGTGACAGTATGTGGAGGCCGGGTGACGATGTGCTGGATGAACGCGCTTTTTAATTCGCGCTCTTTTTGTCTTCCGGCTTGGTCGGGTCGGCTGGATTGACGTTGGTTACAACTTTTTCGCCGTGCAGGAACGCGACAGCGGCTTTCAGTTGTTCGTCCTTGGCTTTGTCTTCCGGCACGTAAGCCGAAGAGCCGCCGCCTTCCTGGCCACCGGTTGGATTGGCCAGATGGCCATTGAGGCCGGCTTCACCTTCGGTGGAGACATTCTTGCCTTGCAGCTCTGGCGGCAGGGGTTCTTCAATCTGAATATCAGGATCAATGCCCTTGGCCTGAATGGAGCGGCCGGAGGGTGTGAAATAACGCTGTGTCGTCAGGCGGATGGCACCTTCATTGCCCAGCGGGATAATGGTTTGCACCGAACCCTTGCCGAAGGAGCGTGTGCCGATCACAGTGGCACGCTTCTGATCTTGCAAGGCACCAGCAACGATTTCCGAGGCCGAGGCTGAACCACCGTTGATCAAGACCACGAGTGGCTTGCCATTGGTAAGATCACCCTTGGTGGCGGTATAGCGTTCCACCTGATCGGGCCCACGGCCACGGGTTGAAACGACTTCGCCCTTTTCCATGAACACGTCCGAGACGGCGATTGCCTGTTGCAACAAGCCGCCCGGATCGTTGCGCAGATCGAGGATGAAGCCTTTTTCCTTGCCGCCCATCTTCTTGTCGAGTTCATTGATGGCTTTTTGCAAGCCGCTATCGGCATTCTCACTGAAGGTCGAGATGCGGACATAGCCCACATCATCACCTTCCTGCGAAGACTTCACCGACTCGATCTTGATCGTGTCGCGGTTCATCTTCACATCGAAGGGTTCTTTCTTGTCGCGCACCACGGTGATGGTGATCGGGCTTCCCACAGGACCGCGCATTTTGGCCACGGCTTCATTGAGGGTGATGCCTTGGACTTCCTTGCCGTCAATCTTCACAATCAAGTCATTGGCCATCAGGCCTGCCTTCTTGGCGGGCGTGTCATCATAAGGCGAGACCACCTTGATCACGCCGCCTTCCATGGTGACTTCAATGCCGAGGCCGCCGAATTCGCCCTTGGTCTTGATGTTCATCTCGGCAAAGTCTTTGGCGTTCATATAGCTGGAATGCGGATCAAGCGAGGTCAACATGCCGTTGATGGCGGCTTCCATCATTTTCTGTTCATCGGGCTTTTCGACATAGTCGGAGCGCACCCGGTCATAGACCTCGCCGAAGAGATTGAGCAGCTTATAGGTATCGCCATTGGTGGCGGCGGTTGATGTGCCGATCACCTGGGCTATTGCCAAGGTCGACACCGCCCCGAGCGCCACGAGCCCCAAGCTTTTCAGTTTGTCGTTCAACTTCATTTCATTGCCTCTTTTCTGCCCGTGGCCCACCAAGGGGTGGAATCAACGGGCGCATTGTCCTTGCGGAATTCTACATAAAATACCGGGTGGCTGCGGTCCTTCTCGTCGCCCAAAAGCGCCAAAGTTGAAGGCCCGTCGCCCATCATGCCTATAGGTTCACCGACCCGGACCACTTGGCCCATTTCCGCTGAAATTTGCTTCATGCCTGCAAGCAGCACCAAATAGCCTTGTCCAGCGTTCAAGATCAAGAGTTGTCCATAAGAGCGGAAGCTGCCGGCGAATTCAACTTTTCCCGAGACGGGCGCCATCACATTGGCGTTAGCGGGGGTGGCGATGGCCATGCCGTCCAGTTTACTGCCAAGACCATTGTCATCGCCAAAGTGTTTGATCACGTCCCCCGCCACGGGCAAGGGCAGTTTGCCGAGCTGCTCCGAAAGCGGTGGCAGGCTTTTCTGCAGGGCGGCCAGCCGGTCGGTTTCCGCTTTGGCGGCGACGTCTGCGGCGGATTTGGCTTCAGCGGTCTTGCGACGCTCTTCTTCTTCGCGGGCCTTTTGCAGATCGGTTATGAGCTGCTCAAGGCTCTTGGCCTTGTCGGCCAAGGCGGCGGCGGTTTGCTTTTCCTTGGCAAGGTCTTGGCTCGCCGCTTCGGCGAAGGCCTGTTTTTGTTTTTGCAGCATGGTCAGCTCAGCCATGGACGTGGCGAGGCGTGCCAGCGCGTCCTGGTTCTTTTGGCGCTCCGCAACAGTTGCATCGCGGATGGCGTGGAGTTCATCCAGCCTGGATTTCAACGCATTGGCCTTGGCGCTGAATTCGGGCACCACGGCCCCAAACATCATGGCGCCGCGCAACGCCCCCAGAACATTATCGGGAGCGACGACCAGGGCCGGGGGCGGATTTTGTTGCAGGCGCTGGAGGCCCGCGAGCAGAATGGAGAGTTCGTCTGATTTGATGGCAAGGTCGCTGGCGAGGCTGATCGATTGAAGTTCGAGGTCTTTGACCTTGGCGTCTGTGGCGTTGGCCGCGTCCTGCTGGTCATTGATCTGGCTTCCGAGCGCCACGAGCTTTTCCGAGATTTCGGTTTGGGATTTGAGCGCTGTTGCCAGTGCGGCAGCAATCTCGGTGGCCTTGGCGTTAGATTGCGACAGGGTTTGCTGGACAGATTGCAACTCGCTCTGGGCTTCTTCCGGCGTGGCCGCAAGCGATGCCGTGGGCGCAAGGCCCAAGCACAGCAAAAGAACAGGCAGCCGTTTCAATCGCGCATCCATTCCGGAAAAATTAGGGGGGCAGCGTGTCGAAATTATGCCCGGTGATAGGGATGATTCAGCATAATCGTGACGGAACGGTAAATTTGTTCGAGCAGCATGAGGCGGGCCAGTCTGTGCGGCCAGGTCATTGCGCCAAAGGCCAGTAATTCATGGGCTTTTTCGCGGGTTGCGGTGCTATGGCCATCAGGCCCGCCCAAGATGAAAACAATGTCATTTTGGCCGCGGTCGATGATCTTGCGGAGATGGCTGGCAAAGGCTTCCGAACTCGGGGCCTTGCCGCGTTCATCCAAAGCAATCACATAAGCCCCTTGCGGCACGGCAGACCAGACCTGGGCCTCTTCCTCGGCCATGCGCTGGGCGGTATCCGGCTTCTGGCTTTCGGCCCAATCGGTGATTTTGAGTGCGGTGACACCCGCCTTCTTGCCCATGGCGGTAATACGGGCCGCATAGTCGTCGGCGAGTTGTTTTTCCGGGCCGGATTTCAGCTTGCCGATGGCTGCAATGGTGAGTTTCAATCAGGATTGCTCTTTGGGCGCGTCGGGCGACCAGAGCTTTTCTAGATTGTAGAAACTGCGCACTTCGGGGCGGAAGATATGGATGATGACATCGCCTGCATCGACCAGACACCAATCGCCTGTTTCCTGGCCTTCGACGCGGATATCCTTCTTGCCGGAGGCCTTGAGCTTTTCCAGAAGCTGGTCGGCGATGGCGGACACATGACGCGTGACGCGGCCTGTTGTCACCACCATGCCGTCGGTCATCGAGGAGCGGCCTTCGAGATTGATGGCGACGGTGTTTTCCGCCTTTGCATCATCGAGTGCGGCCAAAATCAAATCCATCAAAGGCCAAGGCGGGCCGGAATAGGTTGGCATCGCGGGGCGCTGGATAATGACGGGTTTGGGACTTGCACGTTTGACGGCGGGCTTTTTAACTGCGACTTTTTTTGCCGGAGCCTTTTTGACAAGCTTCTTTGCAGCTTTCTTGGCCGGCGATGTCTTGGCCGCCTTTTTCACCACCGCTTTGGCAGGCGATTTTTTGACAGCCGTCTTCTTTGCCGCTGCTTTTTTGGCGGGGCGCTTCTTGGCTGGAGATTTCTTGCTGGCTGACTTTTTCGCCGCAGGTTTTGTGCTGGATTTTTTGGCTACCGGCTTTTTTGCGGGGGCCTTTTTCTTTGCAACCTTCTTGGCAACTTTTTTGGCAGCGGGTTTCTTTTTGGCCTTCTTGGCCTTAACGGGTTTCTTGCTCAGGGGACTGGTCCTTTTGAAATATGGTTCAGTGTAACAAAATTCGGCGACTTATGAAACAGTCTTGCGACGGGCACGAATGGCGGTTGAACTTTCCTTGCGCAGGGGCATGGAAATGAAGGCCCAGTGCGGCGGGCGCTTGGCCGCGAGGATCTGCGGGCGGTCGTTGCTGATGCGTTGATTGTGAAAGCGCAAAGCGGCCTTGGAATCCAGGGCGCGAATGGAATAACCGGGCCTTGCCAGAACTGCGAGATCGACGTTTGCGGCGATCTCCTGCCACTGATGCCAATGGTGCAGGTTGGCCAGACTGTCCGCCCCCATGATCCAAACGAAATGGGCATCGGAGAATTGCCGCAATACGCGGAGCGTGTGGGCTGAGGTGCGGCTGCCGATCTGGCGCTCAAGATCCGTCACAATGAATTGCGGATGATGCGCAAGTCGCCTGGTTTCGGCCAGGCGCTTGGCATAGTCTCCTGTCTCACGCGGGTCTTTCAGCGGGTTCTGGGGCGAGACGAGCCACCAGACCCAATCCAGCTTCAGGCGCTTCAAGGCGTAGAGTGCGACTTGCCTGTGGCCTTCATGGGCCGGATTGAACGAGCCGCCGAAAAGGCCGATGCGTTGTTTGGCGCCGTGGGGCGGGAGGTTGATCACGGGCGGGTTTGTCCTGTCCCTCGAATTTGATATTTGAAAGTGGTCAGTTGATCGACACCGACGGGACCGCGCGCATGCAGCTTGCCCGTGGCGATGCCGATTTCCGCGCCGAAGCCAAATTCCCCGCCATCGGCAAATTGCGTTGAGGCATTGTGGAGCACGATGGCGCTATCGACTTCGCTCAAGAATTTCTCTGCCGTGGCGGCATTGTCAGTGATGATTGAATCGGTATGTTGCGAGCCATATTTGGCGATATGGGCAATGGCTTCGTCGATGCCACCGACCACACGGATGGAAATGATGGCATCAAGATATTCGGTGGACCAATCTTC
>JAYUEP010000053.1:0-6804 GCA_043739165.1 Hyphomicrobiales bacterium | reverse complement strand
TTTTTTAGGCCCATGACAATTTCCTCCCTCGTCTTATTTGGGTGATGAAACGCTAACCTAGGTTTCTGGAATTTGCAACGTTTCAAATAAAATAATTTCGGGTGGCAAAATATTGCGCTGCACAAAGACTTTTTGGGACTTGAAACGATTCAGGAAATGCATAACGTGCGCCCGTTATGTCCGACAGTTCAGACAAGCGGCCGACGTTGCGTACACTCGCGGAAATCACCGGCTTGGGGATTTCGACGGTCAGCCAAGCATTGCGCGATAGTCCGGATATTGCAATCGAAACCCGCAAACGGGTGCAGCTTGCCGCACAGCAGGCAGGTTACCGACCCAACCGGGCCGGGGTTCGGTTGCGTACGGGCAAGAGCAATGTGATTTCGCTGGTACTCAATGCTGAGGACGCTGAGGACGGCGGCTCAGGCTTTTTTGCCAATATGGTCTACGGCATCTCAGATGCGCTTAAGGGCACGCCTTATCATTTGGTGGTGACGCCCCACTCCTTGTCCGATCCCATGGAACCGATTCGCTATATTGTTGAGACCAATTCAGCAGATGGAGTCATCATCTCGCGCACCCAGCCTGACGATCCACGCGTACGTTATCTCGTCGAAAACAAAATGCCCTTTGCCACGCATGGCCGTACGGATACCGGAATTGAACACGCCTATTTCGATTTCGACAATGAGTCTTGCGCCTATGAGTCGCTGCGGCTGTTGCATCAGCGCGGGCGCAAACATGCTGCCTTGATCGGGCCGCCCAGCCAGCTCACTTACTTTCATCACACTTTGAATGGGTTCAATCGTGGACTCAGCGACTTTGGCATGAGCGGATTTTTGTTGAGTGAAGTTGATTCCGACTCGCGCATTCCCGATTTGATCAAAGCGGGGCTTTCTCTGGCGCAGCTGCGCGACAGGCCAGACGCCATTGTTTGCGTCTCATCCAGCATGGCCTTGGCGGTGATCGCCGGGTTGAAGCAGGGTGGGATGGAACTTGGCCGCGATTATGATCTTGTCGCCAAACCGATGACTGAAATGATCGGGCTGTCTCAGCCGGGCATTATTGGAATTGACGAGAGTTTTCTCAAGGCGGGCTACGAATTGGCGCGCATGGTGATGGCACGTATTGCAGGGACCGAGCCATCTGTATTACAAATGCTTGACGCACCCAAACAATCATAAGGAAGCACAGCGTGAAGTCTCCCCTTACTGGCGTTCTGCCCGTTGCCCCCACCGTGTTCCATGAAGATGGCGCGCTAGATCTTGACGGCCAGGCCCGGGTTATGGATCTGATGGTGGATCAAGGTTCCGACGCCATTTGCATCCTTGCCAATTTCTCCGAACAATTTGTGATGACAGATGAAGAGCGGCGGGTTTCCACCGAGGCCTGTTTGAAACAGGTTTCTGGCCGTACGCCAGTCATTGTGACATGCTCACATTTCTCTACGCAAATTGCGGCGGCGCGTGCCAAACATGCGGCAGATCACGGCGCTGCCATGCTAATGTTGATGCCACCTTATCATGGAGCTGCACTGCAAGCCGATGAGGGTGCGATGATCGAGCATTTCGCTGCTGTCGCGAAAGCTTCCGGCCTGCCGATCATGGTGCAGGACGCGCCACTGTCGGGCGTCAAACTCTCCGTGCCCTTCCTTGGGCGCCTAGCGCAGGAAGTGCCGCTGGTTTCTTATTTCAAGATTGAGGTGGCTTTTGCCGCGCAGAAATTGCGTGACCTGATCGCCGCAGGGGGCAAGAGCATTGTCGGGCCGTTTGATGGTGAAGAGTCGATCACACTGATGGCTGATCTTGACGCTGGTGCCACAGGTTCGATGTGCAGCGCCATGATCCCCGATCTCATCAAGCCCGTTGTCACTGCCCATCACGGCGGCGACAGGGCCAAAGCGGCGGCACTCTACAAAAACATCTTGCCGCTGATCAATTATGAGAACCGTCAATGCGGCTTGCGCTCCGCCAAAGCCGTGATGATGGCAGGGGGCGTGATCAAATCCGACCATGTGCGCCACCCGCTGCGGCCATTGCATCCAGAAACACGCAAGGGATTGTTGGAACTGGCCCACGAGGCCAACCCTCTCGCTCTGCACTGGGGGAAGTGATGCGCATCCTCATCACCGGCGCTGCTGGCATGATCGGGCGCAAGCTCGTAGCGCGGTTGACCAAAGATGGGAGGCTGAACGGGAAGTCCATTGCTGCAATCACGTTGGCCGATGTCGTGGCGGCAGAATTTCCAGTGGGCACTGTCGCACTCAACGCCCATGTTGGCGATCTTGCGGACGCAGCATTTGTTGAGAAACTGGTTGCCACCAAGCCCGATGTGGTCTTCCACCTCGCGGGCGTTGTGTCGGGCGAAGCCGAAACGAATTTTGAACTGGGCTACCGGGTCAATCTCGATGGCACACGGGTTCTGTTTGATGCCATTCGTCTCGCGCAAATAGCACCACGCGTGGTCTTCACCTCTTCCATCGCGGTTTATGGTGCGCCCTTCCCCGCCAAGATTACCGATGATTTCCATACGGCACCGCTCACCTCTTACGGCACACAGAAAGTGATGAGCGAGGCACTGCTGGCCGATTATACACGCAGGGGCTTCTTCGACGGGATCGGCATCAGGCTGCCCACCATTTGCGTGCGGCCGGGCAAGCCCAACAAGGCGGCATCCGGATTTTTCTCCAATATCATTCGTGAACCGCTCGCTGGCAATGAGGCCATTCTGCCGGTGCCGCGCGATGTGGTGCATACACATGCATCACCGCGCTCTGCTGTCAATTTTCTCATTCACGCGGCAGGCCTTGATGGCAGTGCCGTTGGTCCGCGGCGCAATCTCAACATGCCCGGCGTTGGTGTCACCATTCAGGAACAGATTGATGCGCTGGGCCGTGTCGCAGGAGCGAAGGCTGTGGCGCTGATCAAGGAACAACCCGATGCCGCAATCTGGGCCATAGTCAAAAATTGGCCGACGCGGTTTGAAGCCAAGCGGGCGCGCGATTTAGGCTTTGTGTGTGAGAAGACCTTCGAAGAGATTATTCGCGCCCATATCGAAGACGAATTGGGCGGGCAGCTGCCCAAATAAAAAGGGCACCATCGCAGGTGCCCTTCGAGAACTTTGGCGCAATAGATGTTATTGACCCATCCTGCTCTTGATGATGCCGACAACGATTTGCAGCACAATGCCACCGATGCCGCTGGCTGCGAGGTTGCCCACCATGGAGCCGCCGCCTGCAGCACTTGCCAAAGCGGGTATCAAGGAACCCAGAATGGTGCCCCCGCCGATGCCGCCAATAGCACCAGCAACACTGTTGCCCACGGTACCAAGGCTGGAATTCTTCATTGCCGCGCCGCCAGCGTTGCCGCCAACTGCACCCGCGATGAGTTGCATGATCAATGTTGTTGGATCCATGTAGTGCCTCCGAATTGCGCATCCACCCCCACGGCAGATAGCCGACTCACTTGTTACCATCGAAACATGACTGCACAAATAGAATGTCATTGTGCAGTGCACCGCTGGGCGGTCTGGGTTTTGCCGGAACGATCAGTAGGCGTTTTCGCTCTTGAGCAGCGCAAAGGGCGTCTTCATCAGAATGTAAAGATCGAGGCCCAATGACCAGCGGTCGATATATTCGAGATCATGTTTCACCCGCTGTTCAATTTTCTCAAGTGTATCGGTTTCGCCGCGCCAGCCGTTGATCTGAGCCCAACCGGTGATGCCGGGCTTTACCTTGTGACGGGCGAAATAACCCTCCACCACTTCATCATAGAGCCCGCCAGCGGCCTTGGCCTGTGTCGCATGGGGCCGTGGGCCGACGAGTGAGAGCTGACCTTTGAGTACATTCACCAATTGCGGCAATTCATCCAGCGATGTCTTGCGGATAAAGCGACCCACTTTGGTGACGCGGGGGTCATCCTTGGTCACAAGCTTTGCGGCCGTGGCATCGCTCTTGTCGGTATACATCGAGCGGAACTTCAAGACTTCGATCAGTTCATTGTTGAAGCCGAAGCGCTTTTGTTTGAACAACACCGGCCCTTTGCTTTCGAGGCGGACTGCGAGGGCAACGCCTGCAAGAACGGGTGTCAATAGAACAAGAGTGACTAATGCAATCAAGCGGTCGAGCACATCCTTCAAGAATTCATTCCAGTGGCTGAGGGGGCGATCAAAGACCGGAAGCAGCGGAAGGTCGCCAAGATAGCTGTAAGCGCGCTGCGAGAGGCGCAGTTGCGCGGCCTGCCCCGACACACGAATGTCGACTGGCAATTCCCAAATGCGCTTCAGGATTTGCAGGAGACGCTGTTCGGCAGAAATGGGAATGGCCACGATCACCAGGTCAACCGCATGGGCGCGGGCGTAGGTTGAAAGATCGGCAATCTTGCCGAGCTTCTTGTGGCGACGGATGGATGCGGGGCTGCGGCTGTCATAGCGATCATCGAACAGGCCGATGATTTCGATATCGAGACCGGGTGAATGTTCAAGGATGGTGATGGCATCTTCCGCTGCCTTGCCGCCGCCGACGACGGCGATGCGCTGGCGGTAATGGCCCTTCGGGGCGGCGTGGCGCGTAACAAACCATGTGGCGAGGCGCGACAAGGTAATGTAGACCGCGCCTGCACCCAGCCAACCCTTGTACCACAGCGACCCCACTTGCAGACTCATGAGTGGTGCAAGGATGCCCGCTGCAATTCCAACGACAGCCATGACCACAAGGGACTTGGCGATGCTTGAGAAAAGCCGCGCTTGGGCGCGCGCCTCGTAAAGGCCAAGGCCGCGCAGAACAAAGATGCAAAGGAATGTGAGTGTCAGCGTGAGGAAGCAGACTAGGTCGGGCGTTGCCGCATCCGGGCTTTGTGCGGCGATGATGCCTGTGCAAAATCCAATCGCGGCAAAGCATACAAGGTCAAGGCCCTTCAAAAGCCGTTTGGCCACTTCGTCGTTGAGTGCGCGTTTTCCCACGTTCTTCCCCTGTTGCTACCGCGATACCGAAGCGGGTTTGACGGAGTGTGAAGGCGAGGGATGATGGCGCATTCGAAAACGGCTTTCTCGATGCAAAGCCAAGAGAGTGTTAAGTGCCATGCTTAACCAAAACAAAATGGCAGGCCTTGCGGCCTGCCATGCGTTCAGTTGCACAAATGCTTAGAGACTAGCCGCGTTGAACGTGTCGCAATCATTGAGCGACTTGGCGGCGAGGCCCGTCTTGAACCAGCGTACACGCTGTTCAGACGTGCCATGGGTAAATGTATCCGGCACGACGGACCCCCGCGCGGCCCTTTGCAAATGATCATCGCCGATCTGGCTGGCGGCGTTGAGCGCCTGTTCGATGTCGCCATTTTGCAAGATATGCGCCATGGCATCCGCCTCAGTTGCCCAAACGCCTGCATAACAATCAGCCTGAAGTTCGGTCTTCACAGAGAGGTGATTGGATTCGACTTCTGAAGATTGACGACGGGCCTGATCCACCTGATCAGCAATGCCGAGCAGGTTCTGGACATGGTGGCCAACTTCATGCGCCACCACATAGGCTTGGGCAAATTCGCCCGGTGCGCCGAGCTTGGTCTTCAACTCATCATAGAAGGCCAGGTCGATATAGACCTTGTGGTCCGCCGGGCAATAGAACGGGCCGGAGGAAGATTGCGCCGTGCCACAGCCGGACTGAATGAAGTTCCGGAACATGATCAACTTGGGCTGCTCATATTGCTTGCCCATGTCAGCAAAGATCTTGCCCCAAACGTCTTCGGTGGAACCCAGGATCTTGCCAACGAAATGAACGCAAGCCTGCTCGCCGGTATTGGCGCAGCTTGCTGGCGCACCCGGATCGGCAGTGGGTGCTGCCGCTGTCTTTTGGCCCAGTGTCGTGGTGCCGACATTGCTTGGCATGGAAATTCCGCCTCCGCCTGCCCCGATGTTCAGGAGATCAACTCCGGTTACCATTTTCAGGCCGAAATAGAGGACGGCAAGAACGATGACACCGCGAAGGCCGATGGTGTTCAAGAGAAGCGGGAGCAACATTCCCACACCGCCGCCGCCACCGCCGCCAAGACCTGAGCCTCCGCCGGGAAAGCCCAAGCCGCCGCCGCCCGCGCTGCGGTCATCCTCAATGTTTGAACTTTCACGTTGATTGTCGAGACGCATGCGTACCCCCTGAATGAAGTTACGAATTTGGCGGTTCGGCTTGAAATTTGCAAGGCTGTTTTGCAAAGACATACAACTGCGCTAAGAGCAATTTCATGACTGACAAACTCATCATCGCACTGGCCCAATTAAACCCGACTGTGGGTGCCGTCTCCGCCAATCTGGCCAAGGCCAAGACCGAGGTTGGAAAGCTTTCAGGCGTGGACCTCGTGTTGTTCCCTGAACTCTTCATCGCAGGCTATCCGCCGGAAGATCTGGTGTTGCGGCCTTCGTTTGTGGCGGCTTGCAGGGCGGCTGTCGAGGAACTGGCTGCGGCCTTTCCGCATGGGCCTGCGATCTTGATTGGCCTGCCTTGGAGAGAGGGTGACAAGCTGCACAACGCCGTGGCCTTTTTGAACGGCGGCAAAATTGAAACTATGCGCTTCAAATATGATTTGCCGAACTATGGCGTGTTTGATGAGAAACGGGTGTTCCAACCGGGGCCAGCACCCGGGCCGATCAACTTCAAGGGCGTGCGCATCGGGGTTCCCATTTGCGAAGACATTTGGAAAAGTGAAGTTTGTGAAACGCTGCACGAGACGGGGGCGGAGATTCTGCTCTCTCCCAATGGCTCGCCGTTTGAGCGCAACAAGGATGATGTGCGTTTGAATCTGGTTGTGGCGCGGGTCA
>JAYUEP010000052.1:0-20298 GCA_043739165.1 Hyphomicrobiales bacterium | reverse complement strand
AAAATGTCCTTGGCGTCGGCAATGATTTCAGCCCCCGCCGCAATATAATCCGCGTCACTGGAGCCGATGCCGGCCCCTGCATCTTTCTGCACCAGCAGCTTGTGGCCATGGCGCGTAAGCTCGCGCACCGAAGTGGGCGTGAGACCCACCCGGTATTCATGGTTCTTGATTTCCTTTGGCAGGCCGATGAGCATGTGGTGGTTCTCCCTTGAAGGACAAATCTAGCGCGCCGCTTCTGGGAGAAGTTTTCAATTGCAGCATATATGATCGTACCGCATGGTGGTTTATTCTAATATATGTTATGAAATTCGAATGATCAGCCAGAAATTTGATAAATCAGACAAAATCATCCTCCAAGAACTGCAGCGCCGCGCCACCATGCCGATTGCCGAATTGGCGGAAAAAGCCGGGCTCTCGGCCTCGTCCTGCCACCGCCGCGTCAAGCTGTTGGAAGAGGCGGGAGTGATCACTGGCTACGCTGCCCAGTTAGAGGGCCGCACTTTGGGTTTTGCCAATGACTTTTTCGTGGAAGTTTCGCTTGGTGCGCAAACCGAAGAAGCCTTTGAGAAATTCGAGAAGGCCATTCAGCGTGTGCCCGAGATATTGGAATGTCATCTGATGAGTGGGCAGTTTGACTATCTGTTGCGCGTGGCGGCCGCTGATGCCAATGACTATGAACGCATTCACCGCACCAAACTTTCACGCTTGCCGGGCCTGCAACGTCTGCAATCGTCGCTGGCCTTGCGCGCTGTGAAGCGTTGGAGCGGCTATCCCGTGGTGTGAGCCTTGCGGTCCATGGCCACCATGAAAAGCCCGGCGCCAATCACCACGCCAGCGCCCATCAATGTGTAGAAATCGGGATAGTCGCCAAACCAGACGATGCCGTAAGTCACCGCGAAAACCATGGCGGAATATTCCAGCGGGGCCACGAAATTCGCAGGCGCCGCCTGATAGGCGCGCACAAAGAACACCGAGGAGAGGCAAGAAAACAGGCCCATCAGTCCCATCACCGAAAGATCTCGCAAGCCCGGCCACACAAATGGCTTGGTGAGCGCTGCAAAAGTGGCGCTGCCGCTGGCATCAACATGCAGCGCCGAAATCACAAGTCCGATGAGGAGTGAACCTGCAAAATAGAGCACGCTCTGCATGTTGGCGATGACCAACGGGTCAGTGCCTTGCGAAACCTTGCGGCTGAGCAACTGTCCCAGCGCATAGCCAAGTGCGGAATAAAGCGCCAGCAAAGCGGCTGGCGTGAAACTCTCACCACCGGGCCGCACGCTGATCAACACGCCGCCAAAACCCAACGCAATGGCAAGCCAGCGATAGAGCGGCACTTTCTCGCCCAATGTCCAGCCGGCAAGCCCGCCCACAAAAAAGGGCATGGTGAAATAGATGGCCACCGCATTGGCCAAAGGCAAAGTGGCGATGGCCAGGGCGAAAGTCATATAGGCCGAAAACAATATGACAGAGCGCAGTAAAATCAAGCGCCAGGCCGCAGGCAATTGAAACAGATTGAGCCCCGCGAAATAGCCCCAGATGAGAAAGGGCGGCAAGGCGGTGACACCACGAAAGGCCACGGTCTCCCACGTCGGGAACCCACCCGACAGTGCCTTCACAATGGCGTCCTGCGATGTCGCAAAGGCGATGGCCGCCAGAATATAAGCAATGGCGCGGGGCTTGTTGTTGAGGTTCATGTGCTCTGCTTGATCAATTCCGCCAGCAGGCGAATGCCCGGCTCAATTTTCTTCTCATCGATGGAGGAAAAAGCCAGCCGGAAATAATTGCGCGGGCCGTTCTCTGCGCCAAAACAAATGCGCCCCGGGTTGATCAAGATGCCCTGCTGTTGCGCGGCTTGCCCCAATTTGTCGGAGTCCAGTTTGGCAGGTCCCTTCACCCAAAAGCTCGTGCCGCCAAAGGAAGGAATGCGCGTTGAAGAAGGCAAATGCTGCGATAGAGACTCGCCCATGATCTCCCAGCGGTTGCGGTAAGCCTTGTGCAGTTTCCGGATCAAGGCATCGTGATGGCCAAGAGAGAGAAACAAGGCCGCCGTGCGCTGGTTGTTGGACGGCGCATGCCGCACCATCAAACGCCTGAGTGCGCGGGCCTCCGCAATAAACGCTTTCGGGGCCACCATGAAGCCCAGCCTTAAACCGGGGAAGAGCGTCTTGGAAAGTGAGCCGACATAGATCACCCGTCCCTCATCATCGAGGGACTTCAAAGCCGGGCAGGGCTCATTCACATAATTGGTCTCAAATTCATAATCATCTTCAATGATGATGAAGTTTTTCTCCGAAGCTTTCTTGAGCAGTACCATGCGCCGTTCCAGCGGCATGGTGACAGTCGTCGGGAATTGATGGCTCGGCGTGGCATAAACAATATCTGCTCCATCCAGTGCCGGTCCCGCGACAAGCCCCGCGTGATCGACAGGAGCCAGTGTCACATGCGGTGTACGCAGTTGAAAGATGTTGCGCATATCAGGATAACCCGGCTCTTCCATCGCCACATGGGTTTCACCCGACACGAGCAGGCTGGTGATAATGTAAATCGCATTCTGTGCGCCCAGCGTCACCAGAATCTCGTCATCACTCGCCATGATGCCCCGGCGTGGCAGAATGCGGCGGCGAATTTGCTCCACCAGCATCGGGTCATCTGCCGCAGTGGCATCATTGGTCCAATCCCCCAGCCACTTCTTGCCCAGCGCCTGGCGTGTGCAATCGCGCCATTCAGCCAGCGGGAACAACGTATGATCCACCTGCCCATAGATGAAGGGATATTGATAATCCTGCCAGTTGCGCGGCTTCTCAACGTTGATTTGGTGCGCCGGGTGTTTCTTGACCAGTCGCTCCCAATCCAGCCCGAGCGGCTTCGGCTTCACCGGACCCTTGCTGACGCGTGGCCGCGCCACATGATCTTCCAGCGCTTTATCAGCCACGAAATAGCCGGAGCGTTGCTTGGCCAGAAGATAGCCATCATCCAGCAAGCCTTGATAGGCGAGAACCACGGTGTTGCGCGACACACCGAGAGACTTCGCCATCTTGCGTGTGGAAGGGATGGGCTCCGCCTGATCCAGCTGTCGGTCCAGAATGGCCGAAACCAAAGCCTCGCGGATTTGCGTTTGCAGCGAAGCATATTCGCCGCGTTTGATATGGATCAGCCAGTCGCGCATTGGTCACTCCCTGAACTGGACCTATCATAGGTCCAATATCAGCCACAACAGCCGCGCGACGGGAAATCATCAAATCTCGCCGTGAAGCGCCAGACAGGCAGCCCGCAGGGGGCCTATGATGCAGCTTGCTCCCATACAACAGTTCATATAAAGATATCTTTATATAGTATTTTGAGAGGTTCCATGGCCCGCCTATCCTTCACCGAAGCACTGAACACCAAACCTTGGCTTTTGGCCGATGGCGCGACAGGCACGAATTATTTCCAAATGGGCCTGGTCTCTGGCGATGCACCCGAAATGTGGAACTTTGAACATCCCGACCGGGTGCGCAGCCTGCACAAGCAGTTCATTGAGGCGGGGGCCGACATCGTCCTCACCAACACCTTCGGCGGAAACCGCCACCGTCTGAAGCTGCATAATGCCCAAGACCAGGTGCGCGATATCAACATCGCAGCCGCCAAAAATGCCCGCGCTGAAGCCGATGCTTTTAAAGCCCGCACCATCTATGTCGGTGGCTCCATTGGCCCCACCGGCGAAATCTTCATGCCAGTCGGCACCTTTCCCTACGAAGAAGGCGTGGCTGCCTTTGAAGAACAGGCCCGCGCCCTGAAAGAGGGCGGCGTGGATGTGTTGTGGATTGAAACCATGTCGTCGGAAGAAGAACTGCGCGCTTCTGTCGAAGGTGCAGCCAAGGCAGGCCTGCCGCTCGTCACCACCATGAGCTTTGACACCAATGGCCGCACCATGATGGGGATCACACCATCGGCCTTTGGTGCGCTGGCGAAATCATTGCCGACGCAACCCGTGGCCATCGGGGCCAATTGCGGCGTGGGCGCATCCGAACTCGTGGCCACCGTCATGGGGATCACGGCAGCGCGGCCCGATGCTTTCGTGGTCGCCAAAGGCAATTGCGGCATTCCGCAATATCACGACGGCCATATCCACTATACAGGCACACCGGAATTGATGGCGGATTACGCCCGTATCGCCTTAGATGCAGGGGCCAAGATCATCGGTGGTTGCTGTGGCACCAGCCCGGAACATCTGGCCTCCATGCGCAAGGCGCTGGAAGGCCACACCAAAGGCCCAAGGCCAGACTTGACGCTGATTGAAACCAAACTCGGCCCAGTATCAGAATTGGCCAAGGGCGTGGATCAAGCAGCGGAAGGTGCGGCACGGCGTGAGCGGCGCAGAGGCTGAGGCCTCACTGCCAACCATACTTCACCTTGGCGGCCTGCCATTCGCGCCAGACGAGATACATAATGAAGGCGTCGAATACCGAGATCACCAGCAGGGCAGGTGCGCCCGTCCGTGTGTATCGCTCCAGCTGATAGGCAATGAAAAGTCCTAAAGCCACAAGTCCGGTGGGATAGGCCCAGTGCTTGCCGCTGAGCAGGCCTGCCACCACCCCAATTTTCACCAGCCCATGCAAAATCAAATAGAGCGCCAGAAACGTCTTGGCACTCACCGAAAAATCCTGCAGCGCGTGTTCCAGGAATTTCGCCAGAAAATCATGCGGGTTTGCGACAAGCTTGTTGTGCAACAGGAAGTTCGCCAGCGTACGAATGGCATCAGGCGTCACAAAATAAACCGTCAGGCCACTGATGCATTCGAGCAGGGCCAGGAATCCTTTGAGCAAAATGCTAACCAGAAAGACAGTGTGCTGTGAGTTGTTCGCCATGCTAGTGCTTGTCTTGTAACCTTTGGAAGCGCGACCGATGGATAGCAGTATTACATCAGCAATCAACTCACTTTCGGGACAGATAGCGTTTCTGGATGTTGGCATGATCGGCCTGTCCACATTCGGTGTGCCACTCATGCTGGCGCTTATTGTGGCACAATGGTGGCTGGGCCGCCCGCAACCGCAAATCCGCCATGCGTGTGTGGCGGCAGGAGCGAGTTTTCTGCTGGGGCTGGCGCTGGCGCAAATGATTCTTTTATTTGTGCACCGCGCCAGACCCTATGACGCTGGCGTGAGTCATCTCTTGGTTGCACCAACCGTGGATTGGTCTTTTCCATCGGATCATGCCATCGCTTCCACCAGCATCGTCTTTGCCTGGGCGCTTCACGGCATAAGGCGCTGGCAGGGATTGCTGGTCACTCTGGCACTCTTGGTCTGCTTCTCACGCATCTATGTCGGCATGCATTATGTCACAGACATATTGGGCGGCATGGGCGTGGCGCTGGCGGCGGCGTTGATCGTGACGACCGTGTACAAGCCCGACACAAAATTGGATCACTGGTTGACGGCGTGGTTCTAGCCCAGCCGCATCAGACAAAGGCCTCCACCACTTTCGGCCTCCCCAGCATGAAGCAATCGCAGATGAGTTGAAGCGGTGCCGCATCAACGTCTGATTTGCGCGTCTTGAGCAGCTTGGCAAACTGTTTGTAGATCAATTCATATTCTTCCATTGGCGCTTCCAGGAGGGTCTTGCCGTCCACTTCCAAAACCGTGCCGCCTTTGAAAAGGTTGAGCACCATGCCATCCGCCGTGGCCATTTCAATCTGCCAGGTCTGCGTGCCGGTCTGCCGCCAATCAAAATCGGCGGACAATTCCGCTGCTGCCCCATCACCATGTTTAAAGGCAATCTGCGCGGCAATGGGTGTGGCCTTGTTGGCAGGAACTTCGATCACCGCATGATCTACAAAGATCGGCTTGGGCAAAATGCGCGTCACAATCGACAAGGCATTGATGCCGGGATCAAACACGCCAAAGCCACCCGGCTCCCAGATCCATTCTTGCCCCGGGTGCCAGTGCCGTACATCCTCACGCCAAGTGACTTTGAGCTTGGTGACATGCTTTCCCTTCAACCGCCGCCGCGCTTCTTCAACCGCTTGGTTGCAGCGTGAATGCCAAGTAGCAAACAGCACGCGTTTCTTCTTTTTGGCATGGGCTTCGAGTGCGAAGAGTTCACCGATCGTGGGCGTCGGCGGCTTTTCAATCAGCACATCAAACCCGGCGTCCATTGCCTGCATGGCCATGGAAAGCCGGACCGTAGGCGGCGTGCACAGGGCCACACAATCCACTTTTACTTTGCTGGCAATGAGTTCCGCCAAAGTTTTAAACTGTGCTACACCAGCGAGCCCGGCATTGCGGCTGACGGTGGCCACGATTTTGAAGTGCCTGTTCTTGGTGATGCAGGGAACATGCTGGTCCGTTGCGATCTTGCCCAAGCCGACAATGGCAATCTTGTAAGTCATGCAATCCTCATTTCAATGCGACGTGAAGCGAAGCGAGCAGGGCGTTCACTTCTTCCGCTGTATTGTAATGCGCCAAGCCCACGCGCAAGACCCCGCCATTGTGTTCAAGCCCCATGCGCTTGATCGGCTCCAACGCATAATTGTGGCCAGACCAGACGAAGATATTATCGACTGCCAAATGTTTCGCCAGTTTTTCGGGGTTCACGCCATCGACGGTGAAGGAAACCGTGGGCACGCGGCGGTGTAAAGCATTGGCCGAGGTGATGCCGCGAATGGTCAGGCCCTTGAATCCCTTCAACCCCTCAATGAGTTGCCCGGTAATGCCATGCTCATGGACAGCCAGCCTTTCCCAAGCGCTGGCAATGCGCTTGGCCCGGGTCTCGCCATTTCCGAACTGTTCAAGATATTCAATCGCACCAATGCATCCAGCCATGCCTTCGTGGCTCTGCGTGCCGGTTTCAAACTTATGCGCCAGCTCCGTATCCGCGACAGCGCGCACTTTATAGGCGAAGGTCTCACGCAATAAGTCTTTGCGCGCCCAGAGAATGCCTTGATGCGGCCCAAACCATTTATAGGCCGAAGACACCACCACATCAGCACCCAAGCTTTGCACATCCATCGCATAATGCGGCGCATATTGCACGGCATCGACATAGACCAGCGCCCCTGCCGCCTTGGCCTGTTTTGCAAAATAGGAAACATCATTCACCGTGCCCGTGCAATTCGAAGCCCAGCCCATGGCCAAGAGCTTGGTGCGCGAGGTGAGAACCTTGCTGAGCGCATCTTCAGGGAACTCATAGGTCTCCATATCGAAATCCAGCCAGCGCACCTTGAGGCCACAATCTTCTGCCAGCAGCAGCCAGGGTGCCACATTGGCGTCATGGTCCATCCGGCTCAAAACAATCTCATCTCCGGGCTTGAAAAACTTGGCGAGGCAGCGCGAGAAATGTAGCGTCAGGCTCGTCATGTTCTGGCCGAAAACAATTTCCTCGGCTGAAGCCGCATTGTAGAAATCAGCCAGCGCCTGGTGCGCCTCATGCACCACCGCAGTGGCATCTAACGTCGTTTTGAAGGCACCGCCAAGATTGGCGTTTTTGGCTGTTAAAACCTCCACCATCCGGTTGATAACCTGATGCGGCACCTGGGTTCCCGCCGGATTGTCGAAATAAACCCGGTCAAGACCTTCGTCCTTCAAGGCCAGTGCGGGGAATTGTTGCCGAAGCTTCGGCACATCAAACGATGGGTGCAATTTTCTCTCCTGTTGGCAGATAACATACCCACCCTTCACCCTTGCCTCAACAGTCGCATTCAGGCACCCTGATGTCGCAGAGTGAAAGGGTTTGTTGACCATAGAGCCGTAAGTTTCACCTGTAACGTGGAGTGCTTCGATGAGTGACGCCGGCGATCTGGATCTCAATTCCCTCAACGATGAGGAGTTGGTGCAGCAAGTCCATGATGATTTGTATGATGGCCTGAAGGAAGAAGTGGAAGAAGCCGTCCACATTTTCTTGAAACGCGGCTGGACGCCTTACAAGGTTCTGACTGAAGGTCTCGTCGAGGGCATGCGCATCGTTGGCATTGACTTCCGCGATGGCATTCTGTTCGTGCCGGAAGTCCTTCTCGCTGCCAATTCGATGAAGGCCGGCATGGCCATCCTACGCCCCTTGCTCATTGCAACGGGTGCACCGCGTCTCGGCAAAATGATCATCGGCACAGTGAAGGGTGACATTCACGACATCGGCAAGAACCTCGTCGCCATGATGATGGAAGGCGCTGGCTTTGATGTCATCAATCTGGGCATCAACAATCCTGTCGAAAACTATCTGAAAGCCTTGGAAGAGCACCAGCCTGATATCATCGGCATGTCAGCCCTGCTCACCACCACCATGCCCTATATGAAAGTGGTGATCGACACGATGAAGGAAAAAGGCATCCGTGATGACTTTATCGTGCTCGTCGGCGGCGCGCCCTTGAATGAAGAATTTGCCAAGGCGGTGGGCGCAGACGCCTATTGCCGCGATGCAGCCGTGGCCGTCGAGACTGCCAAGGCCCTGATTGCCCGCAAGCACAACCAAATGGCGGCCAAATAACAAAAGAGCGGCAACCGAAGTCGACGCCTGATTTGAGGAAGGTACCCTCTTTATGACAAGGTCTTGAGTTACTTCAAGTAGCCCGCAATAAGCGTGAACTTTGTCTTGAGAGCATTTGAAAGACTTGGTGTGGCCACGATAAGCATGGCACCCATGGCTGCGGCAATGAGACCATATTCAATTGCGGTCACACCCGTTTCATCCCTTAGAAATTTTTCCATCCCACAAACTCCAAAGCTGGCAGTGACCAACCGAACGGCAACCACTGGATGTGGAACCTATAGATACAAAATCTTAACGTGCTCTAAAGTTAGCCCGGACAGTGGGAATGGAAATCAGCCATTGAAGCGAAATCCTGGTCCTGCATTGCAACAAAAAAAGCGCCGACCGAAGTCGACGCTCTTTCGAGAAGAATGTCTGCCCTTTGCAGGGCAGACGAAATATTACTTGAGATAGGTGCCGATCGTGGTGAACTTTGTACCGATGGCAGTGGCCAAGGTCGGAGCAGCGGTCATGAGCACCAGGCCCATAGCGGCGGCAATGAGACCATATTCAATTGCAGTTACGCCCGATTCGTCTTTCAGAAACTTTTTCATTTGAAACTCTCCAGTTATTTACAGCACCATTCAACAACCTCGTGTCGTTGAACTTGAGGTCAAACTACGCGCAACCTCTTAACGCGTCCTAAAATTGACAATTCCAATTGGACAGACTTGCTGGCTTTCGCAGTTGAATCGGGGCTATGGTTGATCCTTGGTTAATCCTGCCACTGGCGCGGTGTGTGCAGCGCAAGGCTGCAGGATTTGCTCAATGAAGCCGATCCAGCGAAGTCCAATCCATGCAGGAAATTGATCTCAGACCGTCGGAACGATTTGAACGCCGTGCACCGCGCGCGCAGATCCTCCTGCTCGCTTGTGGTGCGCTGGCCCGCGAAATTGTCCACTTGATTGAAGCGCAGAACTGGCCGATTTTTGATATCCAGTGCCTGCCCGCCAAATGGCACAACACGCCGCAGTTCATTGTTCCGGCCCTGCGCGAGAAAATAAGGGAGAACAGGTCGCGCTACAAAAGGCTCTTCGTCGTCTATGGCGATTGCGGCACCGGCGGCCAACTTGATGCGATGTTGGCGGAAGAGGGTGTGGCGCGCATCCAGGGCCCGCACTGCTATGCCTTCTTCTCTGGCAACGCTGCTTTTGCCAAGCGCGCCGATGACGACATGCGCAGCTTTTTTCTGACAGACTATCTCGCTAGGCACTTCGACACGTTGATGTGGGAGGGGCTGGGCCTCGACAGGCATCCAGAGCTGTTGCCGGACTATTTCCAGCATTATGAGAAGCTGGTCTACTTGGCCCAAACCAGGGATGAAGCGCTGGAAGTCAAAGCCCGCGCTGCCGCCGCCCAACTCGGCCTGACTTATGAATATCGTTTCACCGGTTATGGCGAATTAGAATCTGATATGGCCCACGAAGCCAAGGCGCTTAACTCAACACATCCCTGATCCGGTAATAGGCCATGGCCGCCACCAAAAGCGGCGTGCGCAAGGCCCCGCCGGGGAAGGGCAGGTGCTTGACGCGTGCCATCAGGTCAAAGCGCTCGGCAGTTCCGCGCACAGCCTCCGCCATCAGCTTCCCATAGAGCCCGGCCAGTGCAACACCTTGGCCGGAATAGCCATGGGCATAATAGACCGTCGGTGAAAGCCGCCCGCAATCCGGCAGGCGGTTGGAAGTGATCGCGATATAGCCACCCCAAGCGTAGTCAATCTTTACGTCTTGCAACTGTGGAAAAACATGGGTCATGCGCGGTCGCATATATTCCCCCAGATTGGCAGGCATCATGCCCGAATAGCTGGCCCGGCCACCAAACAGCAGGCGGTGATCTTTTGAACGGCGATAATAATCAACGATGAAGTTCGTATTGGCCACCGCCTCATTGTCCGCAATCAACGCCTTCGCACGGTTCTCGCCCAAGGGTTCGGTGGCGATGATATAACTGGCCACCGGCATCACCCGCCCATAAAGCGCAGGCACTGTGCGCCCCAGGTAGGCGTTGCCGCCGATGATCATGAATTTAGCTGAGACTTTACCCCGTGCCGTGCGTGCAAAGAGTTTCGGCCCCGTTCCCAATTCCAACGCAGGTGCATTCTCATAAATCATCGCCCCTGCTTTGATCGCCGCGTCGGCAAGGCCCAGACAATAGTTGAGCGGATGAAAATGCCCCGCGCGCGATTCTCGCAAAGCCCCATGATAGATTGTGGTGCCCAACTTGGTTTCAAGCTCTGCCTTGGTCATCAATATGTTGCCACCATAGCCCAAAGCTTCATAGTCGGCCGCCCAGGCCTCAAGCTCACCAAACTGATGCACCTTGGGAATGCAATGCATATAGCCCCAGGTGAGGTCGCAATCGATTTTATGCTTGGTGATGCGCTGCTCAATCAAAACTTTGGCTTCTTCGGCGAGCGCAAAGCAAGCGCGGGCACCATCCTTGCCCAACTGCGCCTCTAACCGCCCTTGACCCGGTGAAAACCCAGTGCATATCTGCCCGCCGTTGCGGCCTGAAGCCCCAAAGCCAACGGTCTGCGCTTCAATAACGGCCACCTTATATCCCGCTTGCGCCAGTTCCAGCGCGGCAGAAAGCCCGGTGTAACCGGCCCCGATCACCACGACATCAACCGACAAATCGCCCGAAAGCGTGTGGGTTTTCGCCACCCGGTTGGCGGTGGCTTGGTAGTAGGACATGGCAGATTGGGATGCAGTCATGGGCCCTGATAGCGGGCCTCATTTGCTTGCGTCAACGGGGCAGGCTAAGCTCAAGTCCCGTCAACAACACATGATGTGTCATGAACCAAGCCAAATTTGAAGATTTTCTCTCCAGCAACAAGATCAGCGAAGTTGAATGCCTCGTCGCCGACATGTCCGGCACTGCACGCGGCAAGATCCTGCCCCCCAAGAAATTCCTGAAAGGCAATCGGTCAAACGGGTTGCGTGTGCCGGAAGAAGTCTTCACCCTCACCATCAATGGTCGCTTTGTATCAGACACAGAGGCCGTGAGTGACAGCGCCATCGACATCTATATGCAGCCCGATGCCGATACGATCCGCATGGTGCCTTGGTATTCCGAACCAACGGCGCAAGTGATTTGCGATGCCTATCATTTAAATGATGAGCCCGTCACCATCTCGCCGCGCCACGTGCTGCGCCGTGTGCTCGATCTCTACAAGGCCAAGGGCTGGAAGCCCGTCGTCGCCCCTGAGCTTGAATTCTATTTGGTGAAAAAGAACCTTGATCCGGATTATCCCTTGGATCCCGCTGTCGGCCGCTCCGGCCGCAAGGAATCTGGTGGCCAAGCCTATGGCATTGATGCCGCCAATGATTTCGATCCCATCGTCGAAGACATTTATGATTGGTGCGAAGCCCAGGAACTCGACGTGGATACGCTGTCGCATGAAGCGGGCCCAGCGCAGCTGGAGATCAACTTCAACCACGGCGATCCGCTGGAATTGGCAGACCAAGTGTTCCTCTTTAAACGCACCGTGCGTCAGGCCGCGTTGAAACATGACGTCTATGCCACCTTCATGGCTAAGCCCCATGAAAATGAGCCGGGCTCTTCCATGCACATCCATCAATCGGTGCTGGATGCAAAGACCGGCAAGACGATTTTTGCGGGCCGCGATGGCAAGCCGTCCAAGCTTTTCCTCAACCACATCGGCGGCCTGCAGCGCTACATGGCCGCGGCCCTTCCATTGTTCGCACCCAACGTGAATTCCTATCGCCGTCTGGTGCCGGATTCAGATGCACCCACCAATGTCCATTGGGCCATTGATAACCGTACGGTCTCGCTGCGTGTACCGTCATCGGATGCCTCGAACCTGCGCGTTGAAAACCGCGTGGCGGGCGCGGATTCAAATCCCTATCTTGCTTTCGCGGCCTCACTGGCTGCGGGCTATTTGGGCATGACGGAAAAAGTGAAGCCATCCGAACCCGTCACAGGCTCCGCCTATCGCTATGCCCATACGTTGCCCATCAGTCTTGATGAAGCCCTCGACAAACTTTCTTACACGAAAGTCCTGCGCCAAGTTTTGGGCGAGCAATTCTGCGAAGCCTATAATGACGTGAAGTATCAGGAGATGCAGCATTTCCGCCGCACCATTTCGTCATGGGAGCGCGAATTCCTTTTGCTCAACGTGTGATAGACTGATCCCGAGTCGGGAGAGGCAGTTGATGCGTCACTACATGCGGGTCGTGCTTTTGGTCTTGGCCTGCGGCTGGGCGTGGCCTGCTGTGGCCCAAGATGCGGGTGTGGTGCAGCAGCAAGTCGTGAGCCTGCTCAGCGCCGGCCAGCGTCTGGAACTGCCGATCGAACGCTTGCGTCCAGCACTGATGGCCCATTATGTCACCAACCATGCCGCACCTTTTTGGGTGGGCACCGGACACATGGATCAATTCATCTCGCGCGTGAGCAACGCGATTTATGACGGCCTGAACGGCAAGGATTATCCGGTCGAGACTTTGCAGCAGATGAAGGCGGCCGCCGAAAGCGGTGATGCCGGACAAGCCGCAAAGGCGGAGCTTTATTTCACGGCGTTCTTCGTTACCTATGCAACTGACCTCAAGATCGGCCGCGTCACCCCACAAAAACTCGATCCCAATCTCTTCCGCAACCCCAAGACCGTCGATGAATTGCGCCTGATCACCGACATGAGCCGGACCAGTGATCCCAACAAATTTCTAAATGGATTTGAATCAAGGAACCCGCACTATCAAGCGCTGAAAAAGATGCTGAAAGTCTATACCGATGCCCTCACCCAAGGTATCGATTGGCCAGTGGTGGGTGCAGGGCCTTCGGTGGCGCCGGGCGGCAGCGATGCCCGCATTCCCCAAGTGCGCCGCCTTCTTGCATTGACGGGTGACTATGCAGGTGCCGACACAGTTTCCAATCTCTATGACGCAAATCTGGCCGCCGCCGTCAATCGCTTTCAAGCCCGGCACGGCCTTGAAGCCAAAGGCCTGCTCGGCAAGCAGACGATTGTTGCCATGAACGTGCCGCCGCTTGATCGCCAGAAACAGATCATCATCAACATGGAACGCTGGCGCTGGATGCCGGACAATTTGGGCGATGAACATTTTCTCATCAACATTGCTGGCTTTGAACTGGAACATGTCTTGGCCAACACGGTGGTGGATAGGATGAATGTCGTCGTCGGCGCAGTCGCCACCCAGACGCCGGAATTCACCGGCGCCCTCCAATATATCGAACTCAATCCCTATTGGACGGTGCCTTACAATATCGCCACTGGCGAGATGCTGCCCAAGCTGAAAGCCAATCCACTCGCCTATGCCGAAGATTTTGAGCTTTACGCGGGCGGCAAACTGGCGGATTGGGCCTCGGTCAACTGGTCACAATATGGGGCCACGGGGTCTTTTCCCTTCACTTTCCGCCAAAAGCCGGGGCCGAAGAATGCCTTGGGTAAAGTGAAGTTCATGCTGCCCAACCGCTTCAATATTTATCTGCATGACACGCCGGCCAAGGACAAATTCTTCAACACCACGCGCGCTTTCAGCCACGGTTGCATCCGCCTCTCGCAGCCGGATGAATTGGCCTATGCCATGTTGCAACGCGTCGGCATGGACAAGGCGGCGGTGGATGCGGCCTGGGCCGGCGGGCAAAACCAGCGCGTGGATCTGCCCAAGCCAGTGCCTGTGCATCTCGTCTATGCCACGGCCTTCTCCAGTGAGAACGGCATCGAATTCCGCACCGACGTCTATGGCCGCGACAAGAAGCTCTACGCCGTCTTGTTCGGCAGGGCAGGGAGTTAGTGTTGGTTGTGCGTGAAGGGTGAGCAGACGTCCTTCAACCACACCAATGCCTCGCCCGTCATCAACGGGCCAAGCAAAGTCACGACACGCGCATGATAGTCATCCAGCCAACGCAATTCATCGCGCGTCAATAGATTTGTTTCAATCAAGTGGCGATCAATGGGCGCAAAGGTCAGCGTTTCAAAGCCCATCATCTGGCGTTCGCCGCCTTCGATAGCTTGAGCCTCTTGCACCAGAAGCAAGTTCTCAATGCGGATGCCATAATGCCCCGGCTTGTAATAACCCGGTTCATTGGAAAGGATCATGCCGGGTTTCAATGCCACGTGGCTGACCTTTGAAATCCGTGCGGGCCCTTCGTGCACGGAGAGAAAACTGCCCACACCGTGCCCCGTGCCATGATCGAAATCCAAACCCGCCGCCCACAAGCTGGCCCGCGCCAAGGCATCAATATGCGCACCCGTCGTGCCCACAGGAAAACGCAGTAACGAAAGCGCAATCATGCCCTTCAGAACACGGGTGAAGCGATCTTTCATTTCCTCTGTAGGCTTGCCCACAATCACCGTGCGCGTCACATCGGTCGTGCCATCGCGGTATTGCCCGCCTGAATCAATCAGGAAAATTTCATCGACATTGATCTTGCGGCCACCACCCGGTGGCAAGTGATAATGCGGAATGGCAGCATTGGGCCCGGCGGCGGGGATGGATTCAAACGACAAGTCTTCCAGCAGGCCCGTAGCCTTGCGGAAATCTTCCAACTTCGCAACCGCAGCCGCCTCGGTGAGTTGGCCCTTGGGCGCTTCCACCGCCAGCCAATGCAGGAAGTTTGAGAGTGCCGCCCCATCTCGGATCTGCGCATCGCGCGCACCCTGCGCCTCAACAGGGTTCTTCTGCGCCTTGGGCAGGGTGCAGGGATCAGCGGCGAAACTCGCCAGAGCCTTGGCAGAAACCAAAACCTGGCGCACTTTTTCAGGCGCAGAACCTTCATCCAACAACACCTTCTTGCGCGCCATTTTTTTAAGCCGCTGCGTCAGGAGTGATGGCGCACAGACGTCCGCCACACCAGCCAACGCCTTATTTACATCAGGGGGCACACGCTCGGCCTCGATAAACAACTCTGCCTTGCCCTTTTGGTGCACCAAGGCATAGGCCAGAACCACTGGCGTAAAAGGCACATCGCGCCCGCGCAGATTAAACAACCAGGCGACAGACGAAGGCTCCGCAATAAACACGGCGTTTGCATTGCTCTTCTTCAGGCCCGCGCGAATGTCGTTGAGCTTTGCCTTGGCCGTCTTGCCGGCAAACTTCAGCGGTTGCACAAACAACGGCTTCTGCGAACGCGGCGGTTGATCCCTCCACACGTAATCGACAAGATTCTGGGCCACAGGCACAAGCTTGGCCCCCACCTCGGCACAAGCGGCAGCATAGCGCCGCGCATCCGCAACAGTGATCAGCATTGGGTCAAACCCCAAGGCGTCGCCCTTCTTCAGGTTCGCTTTCAACCAAGCTTGCGGCGGTTCATCGATCAGATGATGAAAGGAATAGGCCCGGTCCTGAACGTCTTTGCGAACCTGCGTTGTATAGCGTCCATCAACAAAGATCGCCGCCTTGCGCGCCAGAACAATGGCCGTGCCCCACGAGCCGGAAAAGCCGGTGAGCCATTTCAGCCGCTCGGCATAGGCCGCCACATATTCCCCTTGAAATTCATCCTGCCGCGGCACCACAAAGCCCGAAAGCTTCTGCGACTTCATTGCCAGTCGGAGTTTGGCCAGTTTGTTTGGGGCTCGGTCAATCATCGTGGTTTCCTTAACACTTCATTTATCAATATACCATCAATCACGCGCTATGGTTGTGCATCGGTGGAATCTTTACGCTTAAGCAATACCGCCATGGGAACTTTCGAAACAATAGACTTCGGGGCATCCATGGAAAAATTCAGCAAGCTGGGAATCCGCATAACGGCTGAGGGCATCGAGACCATGGAACAATACCGCACCATGGCCGAAAAGGGCTGTGACCTCGCTCAAGGCTATCTGCTCGGCCAACCAGAGCCCTTGTCCACGCGGCACAGCCATCTCGCAACTGCGTGATCAGACATGCGTATTGAGCATGACAAACAGTGATATTAACCGTTAATTAACGGATTTCCATCACAGGAAGGCTCAGAAAATGTGCAATTCCAGTCATAATATTGCTGTAATTGCACACTAATAACTAAACACAGCAAGAGAACAGTGACATGCGAATCTCGCATGATTATTTTGTGCGTTGCAATATTTGGAGTTGAAAATGACGTTGACGAGCTTGGACCGCGCCACAGTGCGTAATGCAGGGTTTGGCGTAACCCCCGGTCTGATGGTGCGGATGAAGAACTTTATGGCGGGCACGCGTGCCGTGCGCCAGTTGCACCAGCTTGATGATCGTCTCTTGGCCGATATCGGCATGTCGCGCGGTGATATTGATAATCGCGTCTGGGGCAAGCGCGGCTAAGCCGCGCTAAGCATCCCGCAAATAACCAAGCCCCGCCGCTTTGGACGAAAGTGCGGGGCTTTTGCGTTTTGAGGCAGTGCCCCCCAACGCTTTGCGGCCCATGACAAGCGCAATCCAGTTGCCGCTGCGAATGATGCGCTCAACCACCAGCCCCTGATTGACATAACACGCCTTGATCCAGCGCAGCTGATCTACCGTAAGGCCCGAAAGTATGAGCTGTCCGCCAGCACTGAGCATCTTGGCAAGCCCGGGCGCCAATGAAGCCAGCGGTCGCGCCAGAATATTGGCAAAGATCAAATCGAACGGGGCGGCAGTGCTGATCGACGGGTGATGTAAGCCCGCCGCCGTGCAGCCCTTGAACCAGGGCAAGGCGCCATTGCGCTTTGCGTTGTCAATCGCAACTTTGACCGCCACCGGATCAATATCCGTCGCCAACACAGGCCGCTTCAAATGCTTGGCGGCGGCAAGGCCCAACACGCCCGTGCCCGTGCCCAAGTCAAGAATGCGCCGAGGCCGCCGCCGTTTCACAATGTCGTCCAAAGCTGCAAGGCAGCCCCAGGTCGTGCCATGGTGGCCCGTGCCAAAGGCCGTGCCCGCATCAATCTCCAGCACAATGCCGCTGGGATGAACGCCACGGTCGTGTGACCCATGGAGATGAAAACGACCGGCGGAAACTGGGCCTAAACCAGCCAGTGATTCACGCACCCAATCGCGCTCCGGCACAGCTGAAATCACCGAATGGGGCAGGGCCATCACGACCCTTGCAGCGTCAGCTTCTTCAAGCAGCGCAAACCAAGCCACCGTCTCCCAGAGGGCCTTGGCCTCATCCGTTTCGTTGATGCTGACAGCCAGGGGATCAAGCCGGAGATCATTCTCCAGCAGATCCATCACCTCAAAGGCACGAGCATGCGACAGGCCACCGAAGGAGACAGTAAAACGTGCGGCGCTCAAAGTCAGGTCAAAGGCAGAATGGTGATTTCGACGCGGCGGTTCTGCGCCTTGCCTGATGCCGTGGCATTGGACGCGATGGGATCACTCGCCCCATGCCCTTCAACCGAGAAACGATTTGGGTCCAGCTGTTGGGCCGAAAGATATTGGGCCACCGCAGCCGCACGCCGGCGTGAAAGATCATAGTTGAAATTTGGATCGCCGGAGGAATCGGTATGGCCCGTCACATTGATCAGCGTCTGCTTGTATTCCTTGAACACCAGCGCAACCGAGTTCAGCGTAGTAAAGAACTGGGGCTTCACTTCGGCTTGGTTGGTGTCGAACGTCACGTTGGAAGGCATGTTGAGAACGATGGAATCGCCCACGCGTGAAACGGATATGCCTGTGCCCTGCAACTGCTTGCGCAGTTTGGCTTCCTGATTGTCCATGTAGAGGCCAATGCCCCCACCCGTCAAAAGCCCAACGCCCGCACCAATGAGGGCGGCCTTGCGCACATCAGCGCCAACAGCTGCGCCCAGCAGCGCACCACCAATGGCGCCAATGCCTGCACCGGCCCCGGCACCCACAGCCGTATCAGAAACCTTCTGTTCGCCGGTGAAAGGATTGGTCGTGCAGGCCGAGAGAAAGAGGGCCAGAGCCGAGGCAGCTATGATTTTGTTCTTCATTGTTTTTCCCATGTTTGAGGGCGCTTTGCGTGGCCCTTGTGGCAAAATTGAGGAGGCTGCTGGCCCGGCTTTTGGTGTCATTGTTCAAGATAACTGATCAAGGCGTTGATATCCCCGCCGTTGTCACGAATGACGCCCGTGAACTTGCTGCGCAAGGCTTGCGCGATGGAAATGCCCGACACAGTCACATCTTCAATCCGGTCATTGCCAGAAAGCCGAAACACCACAGAATTCCCCGAGCTGAGCCGCCCCGCCACCACTGTATTGCCATTGCTGGTGCTGCAGGCCGTGATGGCGAGGGTGCCACCCGTTAGCCCCTCGGCATGATCGGCCATGAACTTGCCCATGAATGTCCGCGCCAGTGAAATATAATGGCCCTCCATGTCTGCGGGCAGGTCGCGGCGATAAGGCCCCAGCGCAAACAATGCCAAGCGCCGCAGGTCGGCATAGCGGGCTGCAGCCGAAGAAAATCCTTGGGGAGAGCCGCGCCGTGCCGCCACCATAAAGGCCGATGTGGCACTTTGCACCACGCCCTCAGAGGGGCAGTTGCTGGCATGGGCCGGAGAGGCGAGCAGGGCAGCGCCAAATATCAGTGTACAGATCAGTTTTCGCATCGTAACCCCAAAACATCTCCGTCCGGGCCGCAAGATGCGGCAGCCCTGTGATTCACGCAAGCGTGTTCATCATTCCGTGCCACTCTGCTTCCAGCCTTTGATGCGCCCTTGGCGCAAGTGTAGGTCTTGCGATGAGCCAATCACATCCGACGGCCGCGCCAAGGCATAGGTACGCTTACGCAGTTCGCGGATCATGTCATCGCGGTTGGTGAAATGGGCGATTTCAGAAAAGGGAATGGGCTTGCCAACGCGCACCTGCAAGTCGGTGCCAATGCGCCGTGCCGTTTCACGAAACACCAGCGACAACCGCAGCGTCAGGCTCAAATGACTGGCAATTTGAAACAAGCGGGAGTTTTGCCCGGTGAAGAACACCGGCACAACAGTAGCCTCAGCCATGCTGATCAATTTTGCGGTGAAGGGTGCCCAAGCCAGATCGACGGCCATGCCCTTGTGGGCCTGTTCCGAAGTTGAAACACCACCGCCGGGAAAGATGCCAACCGCGCCACCGTTGCGCAATGTCTCTTGCGCCTGACGACGAGAATTCACATTGGTCTCACGCGCCTCGCGTGTCGGCGCAAAGGCCACCGGCAAAAGATGCTTGGCCGCATTCACGTCCTGACACAACACCTCACCCGCCAGCACCCGCGTATCGGGCCTCACTTTCAGTGCCAGCCAAGTGAGTGTGATCCCGTCCAAGACGCCGTAAGGATGATTGGAAATAAACACCACAGGCCCTTGGCTGGGCACCGCAGCAAGTGCTGGCGCATCAAATTCCACATTGATCCGCAGCAAGTTGATGGCGCTGTCAAAAAAACTTTCGCCACGGTGCATGTTTTCCTGGTGGCGCAGATAGAGCTTCCTGAGTTTGCTTTGTCCGCCCAACTTCTCAATCGTCTGGATGACGGCGCGCTGAAGAAACGATTGGTCAGCGGTTGAGTAAGAGAAGCGGACTTTGCGCGCTGCAGCCTGTTCCATGGAATTCCGTTATCTGGCAAGGGTGGCAACTCCTATAGCTGATATTTGTGGCATTCCAAAGAAAGGTTCCATTTTGCAAAATGAAACTATGGGCCGCTGGCTGGGCCTTGTCGGCGTCGCCATTTTCGCCCTGACGCTGCCGCTGACGCGCCTTGCCGTGCATGAGTTTAATCCACTGTTTCTGGCCATTGGGCGAACGGTTGTGGCTGCTGCGATTGCCTTGCCGCTGCTGCTGTTCACGCGCCAGCCGCGGCCTGACGGACACGATGTGAAACAATTGTTTTTCGTGGTGGCCGGCGTGATCTTTGGCTTTCCCATTCTCTCAGCGGTCGCCATGCA